>CATITK010000001.1 GCA_949545755.1 Polaribacter sejongensis
ATCGAAACATCTGAAACACCGTCTAAAGAACCAGTTACAGTAATCGTATACGTTGCCGTTTCTTCTGGATAGTCATACGTTACTAAAGGTCCGCTTGTACGGAATTCATCTGTGTCATCTTCTGCAACAGCTCCAAAATCTACCGTATATACAATACTTCCATTTCCGTAAGCTGATACTGGTAAAACGCCTACTTTGTTTCCTTTTGAATTAAGGGTTGCAATGTTAAAATCTAACCCCTTAATCGTATCAATACCATCCTCGTTATCCTCACAAGATACTGTGATACTTAACAATAGTACTAATAATAAATAATATCCTTTTTTTAGTAAATTCATTTTGTTTTGTTTTATATTCAATTTTATTTGTTTTTAATATCCTTGGTTTTGTCCCCATCTTTCAACGGCCAATGCTAATTCTAATTCCAATAAAGGAATTGGAAATACTTCATTTTTACCCTCTGTAAAAATAATTTCTTCAAAATCAGCTGGCTTTGATGCATTGTATGCTTCAAATGCTGCTTTTGCTTTTCCAGTTCTTACAAGATCAAAAAATCGATGTCCTTCACCTGCTAATTCTTTACGACGTTCGTCATAAATCGCGTCTAAAATAGGACCTTCAATAGCAACGTAATCATTATTACTATTACCATAAGCACGAGCTCTTACTTCATTTAAGTAGGCTTCTGCGTTGGCACCACCACTTTGAGCATCTGCTTCAGCAGCCATCAATAAAACATCGGCATAACGAATTGCTCTGTAGTTATTTCCATGTGTAAGCTCAGCAGTTGAAGCATTTCCTGCTTTATCACTAACACGAGGTACAAACTTTTTATTATAAAAACCTGTATCTTCTCTAGGTGCAGAGTATACGCTACTATCATCTAAGTTCTTGAGAGTTGTTAAATCTAAAATAGTAACTTCTCTTCTCAAATCAGTTGCATCATAAGCATCATATAAAGCTTGCGAAGGAAGAAAGAATCCCCAACCTGAAGCATAAACGGGATCAGAATAAGGAGATCTTGGTCCGTTATACTGAATGAAATAAGAACCTTCACTACATTGAAGACAACCCCAATCTGCTCCTTCTACATTTGTATATTGAATTTCAAATATAGATTCCGAACTATTTTCACCACTTGTTTCAAAAAGAGTCGTATAAGCTGCTCCAGTTACAAGACTATATTTACCAATTACTTCATTTAAAGCTGTCGCAGCTTCACTGAACTTACCATCATATAAATAGGCTTTCCCTAACAATGCATTCGCTGCCCCTAATGTTACTTTGTATGGTAAATCTTGGGTTGCTGGCAAATTAAGTACTGCCTCTTTAAGATCTTCTTGAATCAATCCATAAACTTCAGTAATACTTGCGGTCCTTGGAATCTCAAATTGCTCTGTAACAGAGATACGTGAGTCAACAATTCTTTTCACACCATTTCGAACTTCAACTTTCAATGGAATATTACCAAAAAACTTGACCAATTCAAAGGTATAATAAGCTCTTAAAAAATAAGCTTGCGCTATAATTTCAGCTTTTCCAGCAAATGCTGTTTTGTCTTTATTTTCTAATAAATAATTCACACGACTCAATCCTGAATACATATATTGCCAAACATTTCTTAATTGCTCTTGATCTGCAGGAGTGTGAGTCATTAAGTTCACATTCTGAAGTACCGGTTGATCAATAGTAAATGAATCTCCTCCAGCTCCAAAATCATCTGAGGCTGACACAGCAACCGTATTGTTCGTAAAGGTAGCTTGTAATAAATCATAGGCTCCAATTAGTGCAGCCTCATATTCGTCTTCAGAATTGAAAAAGTTTTCACTGCTTTTACCCATCGGTTCAACTTCTACAAAGTCATCACAGGCTAAAAATGTGACAAGCATTAAAAATAAATACTTTATATTCTTTATATCTTTCATTTTTTTTATTTTAAAAGTTTAAATTAACACCTAGTAAATAAGAAGTAGCTACAGGGTAAAATCCTTTATCAATGCCATTTCCAATTGGACCATCAGAACCCGCAGAAGGGTCGTATCCTTTATAATCCGTAATGGTAAATAGATTGTTTGCAGATACATAAAATCTTAATTTATCGATACCAGCAGCTTTTAGACTGTCTTGGTTTAAGGTATAGCCTATTTGTACATTTTGTAAACGTACAAAGGACGCATCTTCTACATGGAAGTCAGAGAAAACATCTGTATTTATGGATGCTCCATAAATTGCTCTTGGCACGGTATTACTAGTACCTGTTCCTTGCCATCTGTTCAATACATAATCACCTTTGTTTCCAAACGAAGCAATACGCTCATAGTCTCTTACCATGTCGTTACCTATGGATGCAAATGCATTGGCACTAAAATCAACGTTTTTATAAGAAAACCCGAGGTTAAGTCCCATTGTAAAGTCTGGTATAGGATCCCCTAAGTTTGTTCTATCTGCATTAGTAATCGTTCCATCTCCGTCGGTATCCACAAATTTTAAATCACCAGGCTCTGCACCCTCATGATACGTTCCGCTAGTACCATCTGCATTTTTAGGTGCCGCAGCATTTAAAGCATCAATTCCTGCTTGCGTTTGGTGTAAACCATCCGTTTTGTATCCGTGGAAATAACCTAAAGGCAAACCAACAACCATACGAGAAATATCATTCTGACTAAGACCAATACCATACTCTCCACCAGAAGGAGCAATAAGACCATTTATTGATGTAACTTCATTTTCAAGTAAGGTTGCATTATAACTGATGTTGAACTTAAAGTCTTCTGAAAAGTTGTCGTTATATCCAATTTTAAATTCAAGTCCCTGATTCTGAACTGTTCCTGCATTTATAAAAGGAAGTTGCGCTCCAGGAGCAGTCGTTCCAATTATTCCAGATGCCTGGGGAGCAATTAATAGGTTTTTTGTTTGCTTTCGAAAAGCATCAAAAGTCATGCTTATTTTATTATTGAATAAAAGGGCATCAAAACCAATATTTGCAGTTTCTTGCTCTTCCCACTTGAGGTCTGGATTCCCAAGCCTACCTGCTCCAACTCCATTAAGCAAACCAGATACATCCGTAACCGATGGATCACCAGAATCAATAGTAGCTTCTCCGTCTAACAATGTTGTATAAGCAAAATCAGCAATTTGATCGTTCCCAATAACACCATAACTCGCTCTTAATTTCAGAGAGTTGATAATATTACTGTCTTGAAGAAAAGCCTCTTCTGAAACATTCCAACCAATAGAACCAGAAGGAAAGTACCCTACGTTGTTGTTATTTTGAGAAGAAAACCTTGAAGATACATCTCTACGCAACACAGCGGAGAACAAATACTTGCTTTTATAACTGTATTGTAATCTTGTAAACAATGAGGACAAACGCGTATCATATTGATCAGCTCCTCTTTCTAATTGAGCTGGCTGAAAACGCTGATTTATAACCCCTTCAACATTACTAATAGAAGCATCCGAAAAATCATTACCCCCATCTTTTAGCTGTATTCCTGTAGCACCATAATACTTCCCAATTGTTTTAAATACTGAAGCTCCCAATAAAACAGTTAGGTTATGATCTTCATTAAAAGTATTGGTATAATTGATATAGTTATCCCAAGTATAATCGTCATATACATCCAAGAAATCTTGCACTTCGTTGATTGCTCTATAACCTGCTTTTCCATTCGCAAAAACAGCATCTGTAATTGGTCTAAAGACATCATTTAAAACCGTTGCATGGTTAATTTGAAACTTTGAACTTACGGTGAAATTGCTTAAAAAAGTATAATCTAAGCCAATGGTCCCACTATACTTATCAACTTTCGTAGTATCGTACGTATTCTCTATTATAGCAAGTGGATTTCTAATCTCTATAGCTCCAACGTCACTCGCTTTGGATAATACACCATTTTCATCCCTAACAGCTATTGTTGGACTGATGTTGATTGCACTATACAATACAGAACCATTACCACCTTCTGGTAAATTGTTCTTTTCAGAATTTGTATACAAACCTGTTGTAGTCAATTTTAAATTATCTAAGATATCATAATTAAAACCAAATCTTGCCGTAGTTCTTCTGTAATTAGATTTATCTAATCCTACAATACCATCTTGGTCCAAGTTAGAGATTCCAAAAGTATATGTTGCTTTTTCTGAACCACCACTTAAACTAAAATTGGTACTTGTAATGAATGCTTTTTTAAATACTTCATCTTGCCAATCTGTTCCTGATTGTGGATACACAGAAAATTCTGTTTTGTTTGCCGCATCATTAACATAAATAGCAAAATCTCTTGGGTTTAACAAATCAATTTTCTTAGAAGTCGTTTGTATCCCTGTATACGAATCCAACTGAAATTTTAATTCTGAGTTCTTTCTTCCTGTTTTGGTGGTAATTAAAATCACCCCATTTGCAGCACGAACTCCATAGATACCAGCAGTAGCATCTTTTAAAACATTGATTGTTTTAATATCATTTGGGTTTATTACAGATAAATCTACAATAACATTCCCATCTACTAAAATTAAAGGATTGTTGTTTCCGTTCGTCGTAATACCACGAATTCTAATATTAGAAGCAGCACCAGGAGAACCTGAAGAAGAAGTAATATTTACTCCAGAAATTTGCCCTTGTAATGCTTGCTCAATTCTTGTTGGATTTAACTTTTCAATATCCTTAGAACCTATAACAGCAACAGCACCTGTAGTTTCTTTTTTCTTCTGTGTACCGTAACCGATAACCACAATCTCATCTAAAGATTCTGAAGATTCTTCTAAAGATACGTTTACTGTTGAAGAGTTCACAAGAACTTCTTTCTTCGCATATCCTAAATAGTTAATTTCAAGTGTTGCACCTTTCGCTACATTAGAAAGACGGTAAAGTCCATCAAAATCAGTTTCAGCACCTACACTTGTTCCTTTAATTACTACACTTACACCCGGCAATGAATCGCCAGTTTTAGCATCTTTAACAACACCACTTACATTTATAGTTTGTGCGTTGACACAAAAAGCTAAAAGTAAAAGGAGTAATAATGTGATCTTTTTTCTCATGAATTATTGTATTTATTGTTTAGATGTTAAAGTTAATGTTAATTATTAGTTAAATCACAAAATACACCCCTACAAAAAGTATACATCACAAAATAAGTATACAATAAAAAAACATATGACAATGTTATCAAGGGATTACTGAAATCAAAAAAAAAAGAAAAAAAATTAACATTTAGGTAATGTTACAGCAATGTCATGTTAATGTCGTGTTAATGTATGGGTAATTATTCTGTTTTTGGGGGCTATAATTCTAAAATATAATTTGTCAAATTAGAATCATGAGGTAATTCCATTTTTTTTCTCAATCGATATCTTTTAACCTCTACACTTCTTGAAGATATATTAAGCAAAGGAGCAATTTCTTTCGAAGACAAATTCAATCTTAAATACGCACAAAGCCTTAAATCATTTGGAGTTAAACTTGGGTGCTTATCTTTCACTTTCTTCAAGAAGTTTTTATCTGCATTGTTAAATGCTTCCTGAAACATTTTCCAATCATCTGTGTTGTTTAAATTTTGATCAATAATCTTCACGACCTTAGAAACACTTTTAGCATCACCATTCATCAATTCTGTTTTTATGGTGCTTAAGAAATCATTCTTTTTAATGATGTTCATTGTAGAACTTGCTAACTCTCTGTTTTTACTTTCAATATCACTTCTCAGCTTGTCGTTATTTAGTTTAATAATTTGCTGAGAGTTCTCTAATTCTTTTAATTCTGAAGCTTGTTTTGCTTTCTCTAACAACTCTTCTCGTTGTTTTTTATAGTATCGTTTTGAAGCTATATGGACTAAATAGAAAGCCAATAAAGACAATAACACATAGATCGTTATCATTGTGTTAGACAAAAACCATGGTCTTTCTATTACAAAACTAAAAATTGCTTCGTTGCTCTTTATCTCTCCATCTACTAGAGCTCTTACCTTAAAAGTATAGCTACCATAAGAGATGTTTTCAAATAAAACCGATGTAGAAGCTGAAGGAATACTCCATTGCTTACTTTGTCCTACTAAAAGTTGTTGGTATTTTACGCTTGTAATTTTATTATAATTAGGAACACCATAAAAGAATTCAAAATTATTTTCTTTGTATAAAAAATCTTTTTTTGAAGAGAGTTCTACATTTACTCTAGACTCATCTATGACGAAATTATTAATTTTATTAATTTCGATCTTAAAATCTTTCAGAATATTCAGTTTATTTAAATCCACTACAAAATATCCATTAGAAGTACCGATTAGGTATTTTTCATTTTCTAAATGACTGATATTTTCATTACCAAAAGTTGCCTTACGAACAGTTGCAGAAATCGGAATGCTCCTAACAGTTGGCTGACTACTTAGGCCTCCTGGTATTAAATACTTTACACCTTCCTTAGAAAAAGACCAAAGTTTATTATTCGACTTATTAAAAGCAAGTTCTGCTGAAATAAAACCCTCCTCAGAAATCAACTGACTATAAATAGCATCTCTTTTGAAAACATCCTCCTTTATATCATATAAAAAAACGCCCTTTTTACTTGAATATACAATCTTATCTTGATAGGAAATCAAACAAGAATGAAGCCCTTTACGAAGCGACTCTTCTTTTTTAATATGCGTTACTTTCTTAAATTCCTCATCTAACGTAAGCTTAAAAACCCCCTTATACTCATGATTTACAATAAATTTGTGGGAATCATACATCACTAAATACTTGCTAGAGGTATTAAAACCTTCAACTTTATTTCTTAATTCCCAACGATTATTCTTTTTTTCAAGCACATACAACCCATCGTAACACCCTTGAATAATAATATTCTCAGAGATTCTTTTAAACATCCAAGTACCTTGTCTGTTAAAAATTAAATTTGATAAACCCTGTTTTATCAAAAAAGTACCAGAATTATGACCACAAAATAATTTGCCATCAATAATTTCTAAGCTCCAAACTTGTCCTTGGGTATTTTCAACAAGCTGAAAAGGTTTTTTTGAATCTTTTTTCCTGTAAAACAGCCCTTGGTTTGTGCCTAAATATAAATTACCGTCATAAACAATAGATGCATAAACAGTACCAATAAAATTACTTTTATTATTATAAATCTTAAGAGGAGAAGTATTATTCACACAATTAATTCCATTATCTAAGCCTAACCAAATATTGTTTTTAGCATCTTCAAAAACAGCAAGTACCGTATTGTTATTCAAGCCCGATTTTTGCGTTATTTCATAATTGACACTACCGTTTTCATTTAAATAGATAAACCCATCTGAAATAGTCCCCAGTGCATAGTCTTTATTCTTTAATTGTTTTGCACTGTAGATTGTAACCTTATTAAGAATTGCTTCAGAAGGGGTTTTCCATTTGACCAGTTTCCCTTTATCTAAATAGAAAAAACCTAATTTTTGAGTTAAAAAAAGTAATTTATTCTCTTTCTTAAAAATTTCAACAATAATGTTTTCTTTTAATATTTGATGATCTGAAATTAATTTAGGAACACCGTTTTCTATTTTAAAAACACCTTTATTGCTTTCTTGAAAATAAACAACGCCGTTTACTTTTGATAATTTATAGAGACTAGATTCTGAATTAATAATTTTTACTTCTTTCGTTCCTATATTATAGAGATAAATTCTTTCTAAAGATTTAAAAATCAGCCAACCATCAAGCTCTAAGATTGTCCAGATTTGCTCATCTTCTATCATTTGGATATTTTGTTTTTCAACAATAGAAGTATATTCTAGTACTCCAAAATCATTTTTTTTCCAAAAACCAAAATCCATGTAAAAACCCGTATAAACTTTATTCTTTAAAACCTTTACAGATCTCATTATAGTTTTATTGGGCGTTGGATACAATTGCCAACTTGAGCCGTTAAACTCTAACAAACCTTTGTTATTTGCTACATAAATGAACTTGTTTTCTGATTGAGATATATCCCAATTTTGATTTTCTGCTTTATACTCTTTCGCAGAATAAGTTTTTATAGGTGGTAGTTCTTGTGCAGTGAATACATAAGAAAATGAAATAAGAATTAATAGAAAAAAAACTCTAATCATATTTGTTATAGTAATGTTTGGTTACTAAAGTACAATAAATATGTTAAAACAAAGGAAGATAAAAGAGATATATCATTTTTGTATGGGTAAAAATAAAATCTTACAGCCTACTTCTTGCACCTCTAAAACGGATTGATAGGCTTGAAACGGAAAACCTCTTTAAGAAAAGCTTAAACTGTAATCTTTTTGTGTCCGCTTTTTGCAACCTAAATTTTGTGTTTCCATAAATAATGAGTGTTTAGATATAGTACTATTTCAAGGCGAGAAGTTTTTAAAATTAAAAAGCCCAAGTTTTAAACTTGAGCTTTTTAATTTTATATAATATTTCTTTTTGTTTTAAAAAAGAAAAGAAGAAGATTACCCTTTAAAAACAATCTTCCGCATACGTAAACTTTCTGGTGTAACTTCTAAATACTCATCAGATTTAATATACTCCATATTTTCCTCTAAAGAAAAATCTACTTTTGGAGCAATCTTCATAGCATCATCTGTACCCGATTTACGCATGTTTGTCAATTGCTTTCCTTTAATTAAATTTACTGCTAAATCATCTGATTTAGAGTTTTCTCCAATTACCTGACCAATATAAATTTCTTGATTAACATCAATAAAGAAACGTCCTCTATCCTGTAAACGATTTAAGGCATAACCAGTTGCTTTACCAGCTGCAGAAGAAACAATTGCTCCTTTTACATCTTCTGTAAAGTCTCCTTTATAAGGACCATATTCAGAAAAACGGTGATTAACAATAGCTGTTCCAGCAGTTGCAGTTAAAATTCTATTTCTTAAACCAATGAGTCCTCTTGAAGGAATTGAGAATTCTAAGTGTTGTAAATCTCCTTTTGGTTCCATAATTAATAAATCTCCTTTTCTAAGAGATACTAAGTTTATTGCTTTAGAAGCAACATCTTCTGGTACATCAATAGACAATGTTTCCATTGGTTCATGTTTCTTACCATCTACCATTTTTATAATTACTTGTGGTCTTCCCACTTGTAATTCATATCCTTCTCTACGCATGGTCTCTATCAATACAGATAAGTGTAAAACTCCACGTCCAAAAACGTTGAACTTATCTTCACTATCTGTAGTTTCAACTTTTAATGCAAGGTTTTTTTCTAATTCTTTGAATAGACGATCACGAATATGACGAGATGTAACATATTTACCTTCTTTACCGAAGAAAGGAGAATTGTTAATTGTAAACAACATACTCATTGTCGGTTGGTCAATTTCTGTTCTTGGCAATGCCTCAGGATTTTCTAAGTCTGCAATTGTATCTCCAATTTCAAATCCTTCAATACCTGTAATCGCACAAATATCTCCACAAGGTACTTTATCTACTTGAACTTTACCCATTCCTTCGAACACGTGCAATTCTTTAATTCTTACTTTTTTAGTAGCACCATCTGCTTTACATAACATGTAATCTTTAGCGACTTCTAAATCTCCTCTAAAAACACGTCCAATAGCAATTCTTCCAGTAAAAGAAGAAAAATCTAAAGATGTAATTTGCATTTGCGGTGTTCCTTCGTTGTACTTAGATGCTGGTATCGACTCAAGAACAGCATCTAACAAAGGAATAATATTATCCGTTTCATTTTTCCAATCTGTAGACATCCAATTGTTCTTTGCAGAACCATAAACTGTCGTAAAATCTAATTGCTCTTCCGTTGCTTCTAAAGCAAACATTAAATCGAAAACTTTTTCATGTACTATATCTGGTGTACAGTTTTCTTTGTCTACTTTATTTACAACAACAATAGGTGTTAATCCTAATTCTAAAGCTTTACCTAATACAAAACGAGTTTGTGGCATTGGCCCTTCAAATGCATCAACTAATAATAAAACACCATCCGCCATTTTTAATACACGTTCTACTTCTCCACCAAAATCGGCGTGACCAGGAGTATCTATTACGTTGATTTTTGTGCCTTTGTACATTACAGAAACGTTCTTAGAAAGAATTGTAATTCCTCTTTCACGTTCTAAATCATTATTATCTAACAATAAATCTGTACGTTCTTTACGATCGTCTAAGATTTTTGCTTGGTCAATAATTTTGTCAACTAAAGTCGTTTTTCCGTGATCGACATGGGCTATAATAGCGATATTTCTAATTTGATGCATGCGTGATTTCTTAAATTTCGTGCAAAAGTAGTTGTTTAAATGCAATTTATAGCAATTCTATATATATATTTTACCCTAACAAGGGTAATTAATACTCTGAAAGTTAGCAAAAAGTTTCATTATTCATTGAAACCTTTCGTCTGTTCATAAGAATCTTTAACTTAATATAAAGCCTTCTTTTCAATGATACTATGAACAATGAAATGAAAATCAATGAAGCAAAAGACAAACACAGCGTTTCGTCTATTTTTTTTTTACAAAAAAGGCATTATATCAATTCGGAAGAACTTCAAGGAATAGCAACTCCAAAACTATTCCTTGAAATCTTCTTGAAATGCAGAGGGTAAAATATCTGGAATTAATTTTATTAAAAGTGGTAATAGTAAAGCACCTCCTGGCAACAAAAATACTGCCAATGCAGGAATTGCTTTGCAAATATCTAGCAATTGTATTTTAATTTTCTCCTTTTCTTCTTCTGATAAATCAGTATGAGTTGCCTTTTTAATTAAAGAAATCGCTTCTCTACTTTGCTGTAATTCTAGAGAGAGTCTTTGCTTATTCTTATCAAGTAAAACCCTTAATTCTTCGATCGTATTCATGCTGTTTTTCTTCTTTTCCTTTCTGTTTTGATATGACCTAACCCCTTCATTGTCTGCACCAAATAGCTCTATTTATTCTATGATAATCTATCTCCTTTTTTCAGTGCTCTTTTATCCTTTTTTTACTTATAACTAACTCGAACAACTTTTATACTCATATAAAAATATTTTGTTTTGCTCTTTATACAACCCTTTCAAATATTCTATGCTGTCAAGACCATCGGTTTACTAAACATTAAAAATAATTGCTTTTTCTTTATTATAACTCCCCATTAAACTTTTTTATCAATTCATCTAAAGCTGTTTGAATCCAACTTTCTTCAACATCAATTAATGATGTTACACCTTGCCTTAAGCTCCTTCCAACGCTGAATCTGCTTTTAGAGAAAATGCAATTGCTATATTATCAAAAAGATTCCTTAAATTTCATTTTAACACAAACAAATATAACTATTGAATAGTAATAATTTCATAATTTATTTTTAATTTGCACGCTCAATAATCTATCAATGAAATCTATCCAAGCAGCAACATATCTTGTTCATTTTCAAGAGAAAGCATACCAAGAACTTTCAAAGTTAGTAGACGCTACTAATTATTCTACGATCTTTATTTTGGTTGACGAGAATACTTTTGAGTATTGCTATCCAAAATTTATTCAAAATCTCGCAACAAATACCCGAATTGAAGTCATTGAAATTGAATCAGGAGAAATCAATAAAAACCTTGAAACGTGTATTGGTGTTTGGAATGCAATTACAGAATTAGGAGGAGATCGTAAGAGTTTACTCATAACATTAGGGGGTGGCGTAATTACCGATTTAGGTGGTTTTGTTGCTTCGTGTTTTAAACGTGGAATTGATTTTGTAAATATCCCTACGACCTTATTATCGATGGTTGATGCTTCTGTAGGTGGTAAAACAGGCGTAGATCTGGGCGTATTAAAAAATCAAATTGGGTTGTTTGCAAATCCTAAAATGGTCATCATTGATACTGATTATTTAGCTACGCTTACTGATAGAGAAATAAAATCTGGAACCGCAGAAATCATTAAATATGGTATAACTTATGACTTACATCTATTCAATGAAATAAAAGACAATAAAAATCTAAATATCAGCGATTTAATATTTCGTTCTATCGAAATAAAAAACGAAGTTGTATTGCAGGATCCTAAAGAAAAAAACATACGAAAAATCTTAAATTACGGGCATACTTTAGGGCACGCTATTGAATCTTTTCATTTAGATTCCGAAGACAAAGAAAACCTAACTCATGGTGAAGCAATTGCCATTGGTATGGTTTGCGAAGGTTATATAAGTTCTAAATTATTAGGTTTTCCGTCTGAAAAAGTAAATGAAATTAAAAAAGTTGTTTTATCTATTTACAACAAAACAACCCTGTTAAAAGAAGATTTTTCTGCTATTATGGAATTGCTAAAGCATGACAAGAAAAACGTAAATGGACAAGTAAATTTTGTGCTCTTAAACGATTATGAAAATTACAAATTAGATTGTACAGTTACTGAAGAATTGATTGTAGAAAGTATGGAGTTTTATAATAAATAAGATCCTTAGACCACTTCGTTTATTAATATAAGATCAAAAAAAAGGCTTCCACACAATTAAATATGGAAGCCTTTTAAATTTATAAGTTGTGTTAAAACTCTCTCTTCCCAAACTCACTATCAATAAATTTTGATTTATTTTTAGCTGCATTAAAGGTATAAGAAAGGTTTAAGGAAACCATATCTACTTCATAAACATAGTTTGTCGTTGTAAAAAATTGGTTTAATTTTGAAGTTGTAATACGCTGTTCATTGGTTTTAAACAAACCCATATCAATATTTTGCCATTGTAAGGTCGCTATTAATTTATCTTCCATGAACTTTTTTCTAAATGTTAAGTTTGGTGAGTAAAAACGAGAATCTTCCCCCATTGCGGTAATTCTATCAGACAAATAATTAAATGTAAATTGTAAAGAAGCGTTCTGCCAGAAATTATAGGTAGAATTTAGGTTCAAAGAATAAATAGTAGATTTAGAATCAATCGTATAATTTCTCTCAACACCATCTCTGTGCCTAAAATTTAAAACGCCATTTATTGCATAATTATACACATTTACACCCAAAAAATTTGTCCAATTTTTTGTTGGTTTTATCGTTGCTCCAACCTCTAAACCAATAGAATTACTCTTACCAACATTAGAATATACTCTATTGATAATACTATCTATAACTTGCCCATTAGATTGATACGCTAAGGTATTTACGCGATTGATAACATTATCTACATGTCTAAAATAAGCTGTTGCATACACCGAATTTCCTTTTTTAAATTTTTTAGTAACTCCTATTTCAACTAAATCTATAAATTCTGGTAATAAAGTATTATCTCCTTGTTCAAAAACCTCCGAGTGCTCACGTTCTGCAAAACTGTTCATTTTAAAAGTAGTCGTTCTTTCAACCCTCTTACTATATGCTGTTTTTATATTGGTTTTCCCATCAATCTTATATTGTAAAGATGCTGAAGGAAATAATTTTACAAAATCGAAATTATATATGCTTTCTGCTTGTCCCACTAAAGTCTCTTTATAGATTCTATCCAAAGACTCTAAACGAACTCCAGCATTATAATCCCATCTATTAATAGCTCCTGTAAGTTGTGCATAACAAGAATGAATTTTTCTTTTTAAACTTACATCACTTGAAAATTCATCTACCTGATTTCCATCTCTTTCATAGACAAATTTTCCCGTATGATCTAAATCTCTATATTGATAACCCGTTTCTAGAGTTCCAAAAGAAAAAGGTTTAAATTGATAATCTAAATTAAAACGTGTTCCATATAAAGGATTGTCATTAGTGTTATATTCTCTTTGATATACAACAGAATTATCGGGATGTCCTAAATTATCATTTTCAGTTGGACCACCTAAAAAAGTATATTCATATAAAATTGAAGTAGCTACTTTTGATTTATCATGAAATTTATGAGAATAGTCAAAACTACTTAGTGCAAAATCTCCTTTTCTAATTCTTAAATTATGGTTGTAATATGCAAATGTGTAATCACGAGTAGCACCCCTAGTGCGAGAAATCGAATGATTATCATAATAAACAATATCTGCTAAACGTTCTTTTGTTCGTTTTCCAGCGAAAAAACCAAGAGAATACGTATCTGATTTATTTGGCGTATAATCAACATTAAGTCTTCCATTATAGGTAACTTCATCAAAACTACGCTCACCATCAGAAGGCAAAAAAGTAGTTTTATTTTCTGGCGTATTTACAATAAACATTTCTCCTTCTCTTCTTCCTGATTTATCATTTCTTTGATAACTTGCTCCAACAGAAAAATTCCAGTTATCTGTTCTTTTATTAATCGTTACATCAACTCCATATCTTTTTGCAGCAACTTTAGTATCGTAATCTTCTAAGGAAGGAAAACCACCTCTAACATTAACTTGTGCAAAAGTTCCATTAATTGCACCTTTTTTAGTGATTACATTTAAAATGCCCCCTTTTCCTTCTGGATCATATTTCGCAGAAGGCGCTGTAATCAATTCTATACTTTCTAAAGCATTCGCAGGCAATTGTGCTAAAATTGTGCTTGTATCTCCTTGTGTTGGTTTTCCGTTTATTAAAATAGTAAAACCCTTACTTCCTCTAACACTAATATCTCCAAGACCATCAATCGTTACAGAAGGTAAATTTTTAACGACATCTATAGCATTTCCTCCAACTGTACTTTGATATTTTTTAGTATCAAAAACTTGTCTATCAATTTTATGTAAAACCGTACTTTTCTCCCCTTTTACAACAACTTCATTTAATTGATTTCCAGAATCGAAAGCTAATTTTATAATTCCTAAATTTTTTTTCTCCCCTTTTTCACTGATACTAATTCCCGTAATTTTTTTTGCTTGATAACCTAAAAAAGAAGCTTCAATATAGTAAGTTCCTGGCTTTGTGTTTGAAATAAAAAATTGACCATTAGTATTCGTTACAACCCCTGACACTAATACATTAGTCCCTGTTTCATACAATGCTATAGTTGCATATTCTAAAGGGTTATTCTCATCTGACTCAATTGTTTTACCCGTAATTTGTGCAGATAAAAACTGACTTAAAAAAAGTAATAAAAGTGACAAGTAATATTTCATAAATCGATTGTTCATTAATTTCTTAAAAGGGTTTGTAAAAATACTTTAATAATTTTATTTTTAATAAATTAAACCAAAAAAAAGTCCTTCTAAAATAGAAGGACTTTTAAATCTTAAGTGAAAAAAATTAAATTTTCGTCACTTTTACAGCGTTCATACCACGCATTCCTCTTTCTAATTCAAAAGAAACTTTATCGTTTTCAGCAATTTCATCAATTAAACCACTAACGTGCGTAAAATACTTTTCGTTGTTCTCTATATCTATGATAAAACCAAAACCTTTAGATGAATCAAAGAAAGAAACTTTCCCTTTTCTAACAGGGTCTTCTTCTGGTAAATCTTCTTTTTTGGTTACAGAAATTTGAATGTCTTCCAATTCATATTCTACTTTTAAATCTGGATCTGGTGGAGTATCTGTTAAGTTTCCATTATGATCTACATAAGCAAACTGTATACCAGTTGACCCATTTTCATCTTTGTCCGCTTTTCTAGCGTCCATTTTCTTTTGTTTGTCTAAACGTTTTTTTAAACGTTTTTTTTCTTTTTCACTTTTACTAAATGTCTGTTGCGATTTTGCCATTAAAAATATAATCGTTTTAAATTATTGTTCTTGATAAGATAAAATACCTAACTAAAAATTCAAAATCAAACTAACGCTAACTAGTATAATGACCGGAGTGTATTCTTTCTTATTTTGCAAATATACTAATTATTCAGGAATTATTGTTCAATGTAATAATGTAGATTTTAAAAAAAAAACGCTTTAAAGAATTTTTAACTAGATATGATTTAAAAAAAAACAATGTTAAATAACTGAAAATTAAAGTGAAACGAGTGTTTATAATGAAGACTTGTCATCGTTTTGTTGTACTTTTAATCTGTTAATAAATTAAACTTAAAATTATGACAACTGACACTAACAAACCAAACAGTATTTTTTGGGTGATAGGTATTACTGGATTGATTTGGAATTTGATGGGACTTGATGGTTACATAAATCAATCTTACCAGACCGAACGTTTTAAGTCGATGTATTCAGAAGAGCAATTAGAAATTATACTTAATTTACCCCCTTGGGTTACGGCTGCTTTTGCAGTTGCTGTCTTCTCTTCGGTATCAGCTTGTATCTTTTTACTGCTAAAGAAAAAAATAGCAAAAACATTCTTCATAATAGGATTATTAGCCGCTTTAGTTCAAACTACTTACAATCTTTTTATAAATCCTGGTAGAAACATGTTCGGATCAATTGAGTATGCTATGCTAATAATGATCCCAATAATTTCTGTTTTTCTGTTTTGGTATTCGAAAAAGTGTACTGATGATGGAATGCTTTCTTAATCAAGAAAATTCAACAAAATATAAATCGCTTTTTTATTCAAAAAAGGCTGCAATAAATTCAGCTACACAAGCAGGCTTTTCTTGTCCTTTAATGGCGATAGTACAAGAGAAAGTAACTTTAAGTCCCTTGTTAGCAATCGCTTCTATATCTTTTACAAAAGAAATCATTCTTAACTGACTATTTACAGGAACCGGATTTGGAAAACGAACTTTGTTCAAACCATAATTCAAACCCATTTTTACACTTTTAATGGCAAATAATTCTTCTAAAAGTTTAGAAATCATTGCGACAGACATAAAACCATGAGCAATGGTACTTTTAAACGGACTCCCCATAGCTGCTCTCTGTTGATCGATGTGAATCCATTGCTTGTCTAAAGTTGCATTTGCAAAATCAGTAATCATTTCTTGGGTAATTGTATACCAATTTCCAATAGGCAATTGCTGCCCTTTTATTTTTCTAAAATCTTCAAAATTTTTAAATTCGATGGGCTTCATCTATTAATTATTCGTGAATAAATCATCCTTAATTTTCGGCAATTGTAAATGAAACTTTACAGCAACTACTCTAATAACAACAATTATAGCTCCAGATAAAATGAAAATAATATTTTCCGGAAATTTGAAATGGTTCAATATTAAATAGCTTATTCCACCCACTAAACAAGCAGAAGCATAAATTTCTTTTTCAAAAATCAAAGGAACTTTATTGGTTAAAACATCACGTAAAACACCACCAAAAACGGCAGAAATCATTCCCATTATTAATGCGATAATCGGATGTAAATTAAAAGTCAATCCTTTCTCTAATCCTAATAATGTAAAAACACTAATACCAATAGTATCAAATAAAAAAAGGGTCTTACTTAAGTAGGCAATTTTGCTTTTAAATAAAAAGGTTAAAATAACAGCAGCAAAGATGGTATATAAATAATTTAAATCTCCTATCCAATTTATGGGATGCGCATCCATTAAAACATCACGTAACATTCCTCCACCAACAGCAGTAACAAAAGCAATAATTAGGACACCAAATAAATCGAACTTTTTATCAGAGGCTACTAAAGCACCACTAACTGCAAAAACAAAAGTTCCAAATATATCTAAAACATAAATAAATTCCATTTGCATCTATTTCGTCATCAAATATAGCATTAAAATCGAAGTGATTCTATAATTTAAAAACGCTGTGATTGAATTGATATTATACTGTAACTTCTGAAAAATTTATATTTAATTCTTTCTGAATTTCATGAATTTTCACGATTTCTGAAGGCAAAATAAAAGCGATTGAAACACCTGTTTTTCCAGCTCTTGCTGTTCTTCCACTTCGATGAGTATAATATTCTAATTGTTCTGGCAACTGATGATGAATCACAAATTCTAACCCACTTACATCAATTCCACGTGCAGAAACATCTGTAGATATTAAATACTGTAGATTCTCTTTCTTAAAAGCACGCATTACTTTATCGCGTTCTTTTTGTTGCATATCTCCTTCTAAAGCAGCTGTAGAAAAACCTTCTTCAATTAAGTGTGCTGCTAAATTTTGTGCTCCTGCTTTTGTTCTACAAAAAATAATTCCTCTTTGATCTTGTCTTTTCTCTAAAAAAGCAACAATATCATTTGTTTTTTCTTTTAAAGTAGTTTTTGCAAAATGGTGGCGAATGTTTTCATTCACCAAAGAGCTTCTATTGATTTCTACTCTAGGAGCATTCGAATCCATATAAGTCTTCACAATTCTTTTTATTTCTTCTGGCATGGTTGCTGAAAATAACCATGTTTTTCTATTAGATTCAGTAGTGAACTTTAAAATTCTATTTAAATCTTGTTTAAAACCCATGCTAAGCATTTCATCCGCTTCATCTAAAATCACTGTTTTTACATGACTGATATCAATACTTCCTCTTTCTATTAAATCTATTAATCTACCCGGAGTTGCCACAACGATATGTGTCGTTCTCTTCAGATTATTCATCTGTCTGTCAATTTTCTCTCCACCAAAAACAGCTTCCACAAAAATCTTATCTTCACTAAACTTTGTGAATTTAAATAATTGCTTTTTAATTTGTTGCACCAATTCTCTTGTAGGCGATAAAATTAACGCTTGTATATTGTCTGAACTCACATCAATATGATGCAAAATAGGCAAACCAAAAGCGGCAGTTTTACCTGTACCTGTTTGAGCTAAACCGATAAAATCAGTCGCAGCGTCTAATAAAATAGGAATTGTTTTTTGTTGAATTTCTGAAGGAATAGAAATCCCTAATTCTTTAATCGCTTTTATATAATTCTCATGAATTCCTAAGGAAGAAAAAGTTGACATTTTGTATCTAAATTTTTCGCAAAGATACTTTTATTTAGGAGGTTGTAATACTTTTAAAACATTTTCTCTAATTCTGACGGGTTTAAAAGTTTTTGAATCTAACATTGCCCAGGTCGTCTTTGCTTTTACCAATAAAATTCCATGTCGATAAAACTCCATAAAACGAACCGATGTAATTCCTTTAGTCTCTCCTACCCAAGTTTTTACAGTAATTTCATCCCCTAATCCTGCTTGTTTTAAATAATCGATTTCATGTCGCATTACTACCCAAACATATTGTGGCAAAGGAGTCTCTTGTGTTAAGTAAGCCCAATGTGTAGTTGCAATTTTATCCATCCATTTTACATAGACCAAATTATTTACATGTGTTAGATTATCAATGTCTTCAGTAGAAACAGTAATTGTAAGGGTGAAAATATTTTTCAAGGTTGGTTAGGTTTTTAATTTTTAGTTTTAGTTTTAGTGAAAATTAAATTAAAGACTCTCCATTTAAATCTGTCGTTAAAACATCACTAAAAAGATTAAAAAACGGACGTAAAGCTTTGAAACTTTCAGTGACTTCTTCTAAAAAATTGGGTGCTAAAACTTCTGCATCTGAAAAATTTCTAACAGCAATAAAACCTTTTTTTCTTAATAAATCAATGTCTTTATGTCCTTTATCAAATCCTCTTGGAGCTGACTTTAATTCTGCTCCTTCAAATTTTCCTCCAAAATATTTCATGTAATTATCGTCTTTTAAAATAGCACGAATTTCAGATGCATCTTGTTCAATCTCTTTTCTAATTCTTAACAAATCTTCTTTGTTTGGCTCCCAAAATCCACCCGCTAAAAAAGATTCACCTGGTCTGATTCTTAAATAATAACCACCTCTTAATTCTTTTCCTAATCGAGCATAAGAGCCTGCAAAATGTGCTTTATAAGGCGTTTTATCTTTAGAAAAACGCACATCTCTATAAATTCTAAAAAGTTTAAATTTATCGATTTCATCGTGATTTTCTAACCCTTCTCTAATAAAAGCATACATTGCTTTAGCATTGTCTTGCGCTTTTTTAAAGGTAGGTTTTGTATCTGCAAACCAATCTCTATTGTTATTTTTTTTTAGCGCTATTAAATATTGGAGGCTCGATTTTTCGAATTGCATTGTAATGGATTTTTAGATTTTCAATGTACAAATTATTCCATAATATAAAAGCCTTAATTCATAAATTATAAGCAATATAAAATAATTAAATACGTAAATTTGGGACTCTAAAGATGCATCAAAAAAACAAAGACATTCAAAAAAGATATGAGGGTTTTCTCCAAACAAATTGTTTGTGGGAAAACGATACAGTTTACAATTTAAATCAATTTGAAATTCAACCTACATCTACTAAGATTGATGTAGAAATAGATGATAAACTACGCCTTGGAAAATATATAGAAAGGTTGGTTTCTTATCAGTTAACAAAGGAAAAGTCTATTGCTATTTTATGTGAAAATATTCAAATTCAAAAAGAAAAAGTCACTTTAGGCGAACTGGATTGCATCATTTTAAAAGAAAAAAAACCGATTCACTTAGAAATAATTTACAAGTTTTATCTATACGATCCTGCTGTTGGTGATACTGAAGTTGCTCATCTTATTGGTCCAAACAGGAAAGATTCTTTGATTGATAAATTAAAGAAATTAAAAGAGAAACAACTGCCTCTTCTCTTCACTGAAGAATGTGCTGATTATTTAAAGTCTATAAATTTAAAAGCTTCTGAAATCAAGCAAGAAGTCTATTTTAAAGGACAAATATTTGTACCTTTTTCAGATAAAAAGATTCAGTTATTATCCTTAAATCAAGCCTGTGTTTCTGGGTTTTATATCCACAGGAATGAAGTGCTTCTTTTCAAGGAATGTAAATTTTATATTCCAACAAAAAAAGATTGGATTGTCATTCCACATAAAAATTTAAAATGGCTAAAATTTGAAGAATTTAGTTTAATTGCAGAAAACTATTTTCAAAAAAAAACAGCACCGCTTTGCTGGTTGAAAAACAAAAACGGTACGCTTGAAAAATTCTTTTTGATATGGTGGTAGCTTAAAAAAGAGAGCAACTAACTCATAGATTTTTCAATATTGAATTTACTTCATTTTCATCATTTGCATTGTACAAACTCCAATGTAAATCATAGGAGATACGCTCTCCAATTTGCAGTGTTTTTTCGGGACTTAAACATTCTAACTCCGTAAATAAATTATTTCCAAAAATAGTTACAGAAGTTCCGTTGTCTGGATAAACCCCCTTCTCTTCAAATGTAAACTTTTCTATAAATAACGTTTTTTTAAAAAAACCTGCAATCCAATTTTTAGCATCAGAACCCACTTTTTGGGGCAAAGTTTCTGATGATTTTATTTTTAAAATAGCGCTATCTGTAGTGACATTTATTGCTGCATTATTTTTTGCATCTGGCCATACAGGTATTAAATAACCGTCCTTAAAAATACTTTCTTGATGGATTGGGAAATAACTACAATTCGGTGTTTTAATTTTTGATAAACTCCAAATTGTCAGCGGGATATTTTCTATTATTGGATTTTGTGCTGGTATTCTTTTTATCAATTCTTGTTGAATAGCTACATCGGTTCCTTTCTCTGAAATAGTGATCGTACGTTGTATTTGTATTCCTAATATTTTACTGATTGGACTTTCTAAAACAATTCCGTTTTCTAAGAAAGTTACATCATAAGAACTCGCATTTATAAATGGATCTGGAATATGCCGACTTCCTGTTAATAGATGAAAGTATTCTTCTGAACAAGGTAAAACTCTATTCCCCCCTACATTTGGAGCCTGAATTTCAGTATCTTCTTCATAATACTCACCAGTTTTAAATAGTACTCCCTCCAATGCTGAATTTTCATAAAGGACATTTTCACCTCCTACAAAACCGTAATACATAATTCTTCCAGTCTCTGGAACTACTAAAATTTTAATTTCTGAATTAGAAATTGCTATCGTTTTTTTCCAACCTTTATATAATACCGTATTAATATCTATTGCTGACATCTATTTATTTTCAATTGCAAAAATGGCGAAAAATATTGAAGTATTTATATTCTAATGATCCAAATTAAAAATCAGATTTAAAATGAATTAGCACGCAATCAATTTCAAATTCTAAATGAGAATTACTTGAGTTTCAACGGTGAATTATTTCTTTTAATGGTACATTTGAATACAAACAATGCTCTTTTTAGCCTCAGAATGAAGAAAAACGAAAATGAAATTAAGAAAATAAAGAAACCTTGGGCAACTAAAAAGGTGATGAAACAAGTTTACGAAATGAATCTTTGGGGAACTCACAATGCCGAGTTTTATTCAGGTGACGGCTCCCACCTTCCGGAAATAGTCCGTCCCTATTTAGCTACTGTTTCATCATTTTTGAGGAGTTTTAAAAAACCAATTACTGTATGCGATTTGGGTTGTGGCGATTTTAATGTCGGTAAAGAATTGGTCAAGCATACCTGTCAATATTTTGCAGTAGATATTGTGCCAGAATTAATAGCGCACCTCCAATTAACATGCAAAGACGAAAAATTAAAATTCCTTTGTTTAGACATCTCTACCGATGATTTACCAACCGGAGAGTGTGTGATATTGAGGCAAGTACTTCAGCATTTGTCGAATATTGAAGTTCATCACATTCTGAACAAATTAAAGGATTTTAAATTCATTATTCTAACAGAACACCTACCTAATGGAAGTTTTACACCTAATAAAAACATTCTTTCAGGACAAGGAATCAGAATAAAAAAACAAAGCGGAATAAAAATAATAGCACCCCCATTCAATTTCCAAGTCAAGGAAGAAAAACAATTATTATCTTATACATTAAGTGAGAATAAAGGCATTATTGTAACGACACTTTATACCGTTTTTTAAACAACACGCTTTAGTAGTCATCTGTTTCGTTTTATAATAGCGTCGTGTACTTCCTTTATTATTTGAGGTTAATTTCGTACGATACATTTAAAAATATAATAGCGAGCATTTTATCAAGAAAAGTTTAGCATAACTTTTTTACGGATGTAGTAAGAGAAGATCATTTTTCTGTCAAAAAAAAAGAAAATACAGTTAATGAAACCTTGGCACAACAATTGTTTTTATAGAAGATATAAGAAGATGATTTATTTACAAATTATTGATTATAAGTAAATTATAAAAACAAAATTGATGTTTATTTTCTATTTTCAGAAAATCAATGTCAGTATGACAGAGATATAACAAATGAGCAAACCAAAAATAATGCATTTAGACAATTTGTCGCTTCATAGTATGTTAAATGAAGATTCTGAATTAATTCCTTTAATG
>CATITK010000002.1 GCA_949545755.1 Polaribacter sejongensis
ATGAAATTTTCTAACACATTAATTTACTGGTACTTACAAAACAATAGGGATTTGCCTTGGCGAAAAACCAAAAATCCTTATTTTATTTGGCTCTCAGAAATTATGCTACAGCAAACAAGAGTTGCGCAAGGCTTGTCGTATTACCTCAAATTTACAACAACTTTTCCAACTGTTTTTGACCTCGCTAAGGCGGAAGAAAGTACCGTTTTAAAAATGTGGCAAGGTCTAGGATATTACTCTAGAGCAAGAAATCTTCATTTTACAGCAAAACAGATTGCAAACGAATTTAACGGCGAATTTCCTTCCTCTTACAAAGAAATTATAAAACTAAAAGGAATTGGCGATTATACCGCTTCGGCAATCTCCTCCATTTGTTTTGAAGAAGCCGCTGCCGTGGTCGACGGAAACGTTTACAGAGTGCTTTCTCGTTATTTCGGAATTAAAACACCCATCAACTCCGCTGCAGGAATAAAAACATTTAAAGCCTTGGCACAGACTTTAATTGATGAAACCCAACCTGGAGCTTTCAACCAAGCGATTATGGATTTTGGTGCACTGCATTGCAAACCTCAAAATCCGCACTGTGAAACTTGTATTTTTGCCGATAGTTGTGTTGCCTTAGAAAAAAAATTAACAAAAGAATTGCCCGTAAAAGATAAAAAGATAAAAGTCAGAAAACGTTATTTTAATTTTCTCGTCCTTCAAACTGACGACCATAAAACGATTTTATCCGAAAGAGAAGGAAAAGGAATTTGGCAAGGTTTGTATCAATTTCCACTAATTGAAAGTGAAAAAACCATCAATAAAAAAGAACTTATTTTATCAGAAGAATTCATTCATTTATTCCCCACAGAAACCACCATTTCTCTTTTTAATGAAAAAGAAATTGTCCACAAATTATCGCACCAACATTTATATACACATTTTTGGATTGTTGAAGCCAAAAACACCGCTGAGGCGAACACAAAATGGACAGAAATAGAAAAATATCCAGTACCCATTTTAATCGCCAATTTTTTAGAGGCTTTTCTTGGTAAAAAGTAATTGATATTTTTAGTACTTTTGATATACAAACAAGTTGATCAATTTCAATAATTTTTTGAATTGATTCATAATAAATTGCATTAAAAACATGGCAGGAACAATAAACAAAGTAATTTTAATAGGGAACTTAGGAGATGATGTTAAAATGCATTATTTCGATGATAAAAATAGTGTGGGAAGATTTCCAATTGCAACCAGCGAAAGTTATACCAACAAATCCACTGGAGAAAAAGTAACGACTACAGATTGGCACAATATTGTGGTTCGAAATAAACTGGCAGAAATTTGCGAAAAATATTTAAGCAAAGGAGACAAAGTGTATGTGGAAGGAAAATTGAAAAATAGACAATGGGAACAAGACGGCGTAAAACGATATTCTACAGAGATTCAAGTGAATGAAATGACAATGTTAACCACTAAGAAGAACCTAGAAAAAACGAACACTCCTCCACAAGATCAAGCTCCTTCTGTGACCGCACCAAAATCTGTTGCACCTGAAGAAAAAGAAGATTTACCCTTTTAATTAACCAAAAAAAAAGCATTTGGACCCAGATCCCGAAATTTTATATTTATTTTTTGCGGCAATAGATTTACTTACGACCTTTAATGCAATTGCGCTCATTGCTTTATTCGTGAGTTCTGCATTAGTCTCCGGAACAGAAGTTGCCTTTTTCTCACTTTCTCAAACCGATATAAACGCACTTTCTAACAACGGAAAAGAAAAGAACATTGTAGTAACTTTACTAGAAAAACCCAGGAAATTATTAGCGACAATTTTAATCACCAACAACTTTATAAACATCTTAATTGTATTATTATTTGCCGCATTAGCAGAAACGTTGTTTGCCGATTTCAGCTATGAATTGCCTTTATACTTCTTTACAATTCCACTTCGTTTTTTAATAGAAATTGTTTTAGTTACTTTCTTAATTCTCTTATTTGGAGAGGTCTTACCAAAGGTCTATGCTTCTCGAAACGCCCTTCGTTTTTCTAAAAAAATGGCGAAATTTATCCAAGCAATAAACTTCTTGCTAACCCCCTTTAGCTTACCATTAATTTCACTCACAAAATGGATTGAAAAGAAATTGGGAAGTAGAAATTCTAACTTTTCAGTAGCCACTTTATCACAAGCACTGGAGTTAACATCTGAAGGAGCTACGACAAAAGATGAACAAAAAATTTTGGAAGGAATTGTAAATTTTGGAAACACAGAAACGGTGCAAATCATGAAACCTCGAATCGATGTTTTTGCCCTTTCTGACAAGGAAACTTACGAGGTCGTTTTAGATAAAATATTGAAAAATGGCTATTCTAGAAACCCCGTTTATAAAGAAAATATCGACAATATTATTGGTGTATTATACGCAAAAGATTTATTAGCGCATTTAGACAAGACTACTTTTAAATGGCAAGACCTAATTAGGGCGCCTTTTTTTGTGCCTGAAAACAAAAAACTGGATGATTTATTAGACGATTTTAGAGCCAAAAAAAATCACATCGCAATTGTTGTTGATGAATACGGAGGAACTAGCGGGTTAGTAACCTTAGAAGATGTTATAGAGGAGATCGTAGGAGATATCAATGATGAGTTTGATGTTGATGAATTATTTTACTCTAAGATTGATGAAAAAAATTATATTTTTGAGGGTAAAATTTCGATCAAAGATTTTTGTAGCGTTTTAGACGATGAAGCGGAGGCTGTTTTTGAAGAAGAAAAAGGCGAGAGCGAAACCTTAGCGGGTTTTATTTTAGAAATTTCTGGAAAATTCCCTAAAAAAGGAGCGAAAATAAACTTCAAGAGTTACACGTTTACCATTGAAGCGTTAGACAAAAAACGCATTAAACAAATTAAAGTAACCAGAAATGCGTAACCTTTTTTTATTGATTTTTATCGGCTTTTTTCTTTCTTGCAAAGAAACTGTTTTACCAAAACCAAAAGGATATTTAAGCTTGATCTACCCCGAAAAATCCTACAGAAAGCTTACCTTAAAGAGACCTTATTCTTTTGATGTTTTAAAAAATACAACGGTAATTAACGAGGACAACAATTGGTTAAAAATTAAATACCCTGCACTAAAAGCTTCTATTGATATTACTTATAGGCCTGTAAACAACAACTTAAAAGAGCTTTTAACAGAAGCAGAAAAACTGGTATTTAAACACACACTAAAAGCAACACAAATTATTCCAAAAGATTTTATAAACCCCAAAAAAAAGGTATTTGGTAGTTTGTATGAAATTACAGGAAATGCGGCTTCTCAAATTCAATTTCATATAACTGATAGTACAAATAATTTTATAAAAGGATCGCTGTATTTTTATGCAAAACCAAACTACGATTCCATTTTACCTGCAGTGAATTATATCAAAGAAGATATTTTAAATTTGTTAGAAACTTTTGAATGGGAAAAATAATTTTTAAAAACCTTCTTCAAAACTGACAATGGTGAACGCACACATAAATAAAGTATCCCTTTTATTTTTAGCAACGCTATTTATAAGTACTTCTGGCGTTTTAGGAAAATACATTGCTTTATCTCCAGAAACAATTATTTTTTGCAGAGCCAGTCTTGCCGCAGTTTTCATTTATATTTTTTGTCGCATAAAAAAAATAGATTTAAAAATTAAAACCAAAAAAGATGGGATTGCTTTTGTAATAAGTGGTTTTTTCATGGCAGCTCATTGGGTAACCTATTTTTATGCTTTAAAGCTTTCTAATGTAGCAGTCGGGATGTTATCCATGTATACTTTCCCCGTGATAACTGCTTTATTAGAGCCTTTTTTCTCCAAACAGCAACGAAGTCTAATGCATGTCTTTCTTGCTTTTTTAGTTTTAATTGGGGTCTATTTCCTAGTACCCAATTTTTCTCTGCAAAGCAATCTTTTAAAAGGAATTTTATTTGGCATTTTGTCTGCTTTCTGTTTTGCGTTGAGAAATCTTACGTTGAAAAAACATGTTCAGAAATACAATGGAAGTATGTTAATGCTGCACCAAATGATTATTGTAACGGTCCTATTAATGCCTGTTCTATTTTTCAGTGATTTTTCTAACTTGGAAAGTCAATTGCCTTTATTAATTCTAGTCGCTTTGCTAACCACTGCAATAGGACACACCATGTTAGTGAGTTCTCTAAAACATTTTTCGGTGGCTACAGCGAGTATTATTAGTAGTGTGCAGCCCATTTTTGGAATTGCAATCGCCTACTTCTTTGTCAATGAAATACCAAATTTTAGTACTTTTATTGGGGGAAGCTTAATTTTAGTAACCGTAGTAATTGAAAGTATCCGAAGTGGAAAATAATTTAAAAAAGGAAAATGAGGTAGTATAAAATTCGGAAACAAGTTCAGTACAGATAAAAACAAAACGATCTTTAAAACAAGTCTTTATTACTAATATTTAAATAATTTCGCTTTACAAAATCTAAGATTGTTTCTAGAATTTCACCCATATTTTGGCATTCTTTAAACTTAACATCTCCTACAAATTTTATCAAATGTTTTCTTAGTAACGCTACATTTTCTGGAAAAGAAATGGTATCTGATTTCATGCACTTTATTAACCGCTTCGTCCTTCTTGGAGCTGTTATCATTCTTTTTGCCATGAAGGAACGCTCTTCTATTTTGTACTGCAAAATAGAATCGTTTTGCAATTTTTTACTGACCATCTCTATCATGTTAAAATTCTCTTTTAGAAACTGCAAGTTGTACACTTTTAAGTTTCCTTCAAAAGATTGTTGATCAAAATCGATGGCTCTAATTTTATAAATAATATGATCAAAATCGTGCGTGGGTGTAATTACATAATTGTAAGACCGCATGTCTCCAAGCAAACGAATAAGGCAGCGTTCTTTAAATTTTACAAATTCTTTGGCAATTTGTGATTTTTCTAATTCGGTGCATTTGGGTAGCATATCTCTAATAAAATCGTCTCCTGGAATACCTGCAATGTGCTCTTCTATTAAAGTATCTTTATGTACCAAAAAATTCATGTTATGAGGCGACAAAATATGTTCTAATTCTAAACCATAAATGCGAGAAGCATCTGCTTTTTTTACATAAAAATAGGTGAAATTATCATTTAAAATATTTCTAATTTTAATTCTAAAAGGCTTCGAATTTCCAAAGGTACAATAGTCAATAGCATCTACATTTAAAAATGGAATGCTATCATCATTACCATCTGAATGCAACATGGTATATACTTTCTTTAAGCTTCTGTCAATATCTTCTCTTTCAAATTGAGAATAATAAGCTCTTACCCAAAGCGTGTCTTCATCGTTTTTATCGTAGACAACAACAGAACCTTGAAAACGCAATAGATCATCATAAAAAATAGGGATTTTTATGATCCTATTGTAGTTTTTCAAATACGCGTTTAGCATTTCATTTACAGGAAATGTTGGCTTTTTCTTGGACATTAGTTTTCTTTCTACAGCCATCGTCTATGTTGAATTTCTTCAAAAATAAGGATTATTAAGCAAGTTCAAACATCTTTCCTGGCAAAGGTTTTAAGATTCCTCTTAATTCCATTTGTAGCAAAAGTGCGGATAATTGATAAATAGGGATAGTACATTCTAAAGAAATAACATCTAACAATTGCGCTCCTTTTTTATGCAATAAATCGTAAATTTTTTGTTCTACTTCGTTTAATTCTATAAACAATTCTCTTTGGATTGGTTTGGGCTTTTCTTGCACATCCCAATTTAACATTTTTACAACATCTGATGCTGAACTCAGTAAATGTGCTTTGTTGTTTTTTATTAAACTCGTACAACCTCTGCTATAAATATCTGTCGTTCTTCCTGGAACGGCAAAGACATCTCTGTCGTAAGAATTGGCAATATCTGCGGTTACCAAAGAACCTCCTTTGGAGGCCGATTCTATAATAATTGTTGCCTTAGAAATACCTGCAACGATTCTATTTCGTCTTAAAAAATTTTCTCTTAACGGCGCGTCTTCATGCCAAAATTCCGTTAAAAACCCACCATTTTCATTTACTTGATGAATATATTTTTTATGTACCTTTGGATAAATTTCCTCTAAACCATGAGCTAAGACCGCAATCGTTTGTAGGTTGTTTTCTATCGCAGCCTTGTGCGCACAGATATCTACACCGTAAGCAAAACCACTTACAATGATCGGGTTGTATGCTGAAATTTCTTTTACAAATTGATTGCAAAAATCCCGCCCATATGAACTCATATTTCTAGTACCCACAATAGAAATAATTTTAGGATTCGAAAAATCTAGGTTTCCATCTTTAAATAACAAAATAGGACTATCAATACAATGTTGAAGATTTGTTGGATATTCATCCTCTAAAAAATAAG
The DNA here is from genome assembly GCA_949545755.1 of Polaribacter sejongensis. Classification (GTDB taxonomy): domain Bacteria; phylum Bacteroidota; class Bacteroidia; order Flavobacteriales; family Flavobacteriaceae; genus Polaribacter; species Polaribacter sejongensis_A. The sequence continues at coordinate 6,375 of CATITK010000002.1, forward strand.
AATAAGAAATCTTATTTTTCTGAATATAGGCAAATTCTTTTGCGGCTAAGGCGATGTTTTTAGGATCAAAAAGATGCTTTAAAACATGACTTCCTATGCCGTTTATTTTTGATAATAAAGCCGCCTTTTCTTTAAAAACTTGAGCAACATCCCCCACGTTTACAATGAGTTTTTTGGCTAAAATATCGCCAATAGCTTTGCATTTTTGTAAACGCAAAACTGCCAATAATTTTTCTTCTTCCAATTTCCTAACAATTTGAATACCAATATATAAAATAATTGTTAATAAAAAACAGGACAAAGTGTTTCACAAAACAGCAAAATTTTTATATTTGTTAGGATGACATTAGCTATTTACATTAACGATTTATTATACAGATATGATTGTGTAATTGTTCCAGATTTTGGAGGATTTGTAACCAATAGAATAGGTGCAAAAATGAAAAATCATATTTTCACTCCACCAACAAAACAGATTACGTTTAACAGCCTGTTAAAGCATAATGATGGTTTATTAGCGAATTATATCGCTTCTTCAGAGAACATTTCTTTTGAGAAAGCAAATACCGTTATTTCTCTCGCTGTAATTAAGTGGCAAAATGAATTGCAAACCAAAGCTGTTATTATAGAAAACGTAGGAAATTTATCTTTAAGCGAAGGGAAGAAAATAATTTTTGAACCAATCGTTACTGTTAATTATCTAACAGAATCTTTCGGACTGGCAACTATAGAAACTTCTGCTATTCTTAGACTTAAAGAACAAGCAAAGCCTTTGGCACCTGTTCTTATCCAAAGCGAGAAAAAAGGAGTTGCTACCTTTATTAAATACGCTGCTACTGTGGCCATTTTATTAACATTAGGATATACAGGTTATAATGGACATCAAAATGAGCAGCAAAACAAGGTGGTTGCAAATCAACAAATAGCGATTCAAAAAAAGATACAAGCAGCAACTTTTGTCATTTCAAATCCATTACCTACAATTAATTTAAATGTTGTTAGAGAGTTTTCCAAACCTTTTCATGTGGTTGCAGGTGCTTTTCAGTTTGTCGAAAATGCAGAAAGAAAAGTAAAACTCCTAAGAGCAAAAGGATTTGATGCTAAAATAATTGGCGTAAACGAATGGGGACTTACCCAAGTTACCTTCAATAGTTTTGCAAGCCGTAATGAAGCAACAAATCATCTTTACAAAATTCAAAAAACAATTTCAAGTGACGCTTGGTTGTTGATTAGAACTTTAAAATAATTCGAAATCTTCTTCTTTATTTTTAAAACTAACTTTTAAATAAGTGATTGCTATCTTTGTAAAAAAAGTATGGAAGCAAAAACACCAAAAGAATCTTTAACAGTACTTACCGATTTGGTATTACCGGGTGATACCAATTATTTAGACAACCTTTTTGGCGGTGAGTTGTTAGCAAGAATGGATCGAGCTTGCAGTATTGCCGCTAGAAGACATTCTAGAGGCATCGTTGTTACTGCCTCTGTAAACCATGTTGCTTTCAACAAAGCAGTACCTATGGGAAGTGTGGTAACGATAGAAGCCAAAGTTTCTAGGGCTTTTAAATCTTCTATGGAAATCTATGTAGATGTTTGGATCGAAGACAGACAGTCTCGATCAAGAACAAAAGTAAATGAAGGCATTTACACTTTTGTTGCAGTAGATGAAATAGGAAGACCGGTTATAGTTCCCCAAATTACACCAGAAACAGACTTAGAAAAAGAACGTTTTGAAGGGGCTCTTAGACGCAAACAATTGAGTTTGGTACTTGCAGGGAAATTAAAACCAACTGAAGCTACTGCCCTAAAAGCATTGTTCAATTAAATTGTTTTAGTTGATGATCACATCAATAGTTACCATCTGTAAAATTACTTTTTTGAATTCGGCCTAAATAATCTGATTGCTCTTAAATTACGACCTAAAATAATTTTTTCTCTATCTTTTTAAAATCCAAGAAGACGGATTTAAACGTGTCGTGTTTTTAAACAGCACAAAAATTAACTTGGTTTTTTTAGAAACTTTGTCTGTAAAAATCTGACCAATTCTTTGTCCTGTTTTAATTTTATCTCCTTTTTTAACATAGGTTTTTTCTAAGTTATTATAAGAAGAAATATAATTCCCGTGTTGAATTAACACATTTTTTCTACCTTCAGAACTCACTAAAACATTTAGCACTTCCCCATTAAAAATAGCTTCCGCATAATTTCCTTGTCGTGTAACAATATGCAAACCTGTTCCATTTATTGTAATTCCTGGAAATGATGGGTGTGGCTGGTTTCCAAACTTTCTAACAACAATACCCTGATCTACAGGCCAAGGCAAAAACCCTTTATTAAGCTCAAATTTTGCAGCTAGAGCTTTCGCCTCGGGACTTAAAATAAAGACGTTCTTCTCAACTAGTTTTGAGTTGTTTTTTTGTTTTGATTTTGCAATTCTATTTGCTCTTGCAATTTCTTCACGAATCTTTCGATCAATTTTAGCTACGATCCTTTTCTCTTCTCTAATTTTATTTTGAAGTTCCTTTTTATACGTACTCTCTTTTTCCTTAATCGCTGTTATTAACTTTTCTTGCTCCTGTTTATCAACCTCTATTTGATCTTTTTGTCTTTTTTGAAAAACAATTAGGGTATCTTTTAAGGTCTTTTGAAAAACTAAAGAATCATTCAACAGCTGAACTTGATTCGTTTGAACCACAATATCTTCTCCTTGATTTTTTCTAAAAGAAGTATATTGTTTCATGTACTCCATCCTTTTGTATGCTTGGTAGAAGTTTTTTGATGAAAGTAAAAACAGGGTTCTACTTTGTTGCGATTTACTTTTGTAAGATTTAAAAATCATCGCCGCGTAATCCTCTTTTAGGTCAGCTAACTTTTTATTTAAGTTTTCAAGTTCCACTTGACTAACCTGTATTTCTTTAGATAAAATAGCGGCTTCAGAATTTATAGTCGCAATTAATAGCGTTCTCACTTCTATTTTTTTTTGAATATCTTTTAAATCTTCTAAGGCATTTTTTCCTTTCTTTTTTTCATTAAAAAGCAGATTGTTTACCTGTTTAATTTCTTTATTCAGCTTTTTGCGTTGTACTTCTAATTGTTTTCTAGTTTGTCCAAATACAGAAAAAACACTTAAGCAAAAAATTAAAATTAGGGTATATCTTTTTTTGTTTTTCACTATAATTTAATTTGTTTGTAGCCTTTAGGAATTGAAAAAGAAACATCAACATCAGTATTAAACTGAACAGATTTTATTATAAAATCTATATTAGTAAACGCATCAGGTTGTTTTGCTTTTATTTGAATTTCCGTTGGAAAAACGGCATCGTTAACCAAAGTATATGAAGGATACGAAATATCTAATCGTTGGTTTTTTGAAGTGTGAACAATAGCTTGTTTGTCTAACTTAAAATGAGAAGGATTTACGGAAAAGAAAACATCATACAGAATTGCCTGACTTTTTGGAGATAGAACATACGCGTTATCAGTAATTACAACATGCTGTTTTTGCTTCTTAACATTCATCAGAGATTGCCCCAATAATAAATTTTGGAGTTGTTGAAAGTTAATATCAGCGCCTAGTAGTTTCTTTAACATTGAAAAATCACCTTCAAAATAATTTTTAGCATAAGGGGAATAATAACGAATAGAGGTCGGTGTAATTTTTGCTTTAAATACGGTGATAAATTTAGTTCCTTTCAACCAAATAACTTCATCTTTTATTATTTTTAAACTAACAGAAAAACTTTGATTTAATTTTCCATTATTAAAATTGGCTTTCAACTTAGCCAGTACTGATTTTTCAGCAAAATTGGAAGCAACATGCTTTCTTGCTACTTTTTTGGCCGAGATTTTTTCGGCAACAATCGTTGTACTAATTAAATTACTTTTTGTTTTACAAGAAGTAAACACAAATACAAAAACTAGCAAACATTTTACAAAATTCATTCTTTATTTTTTATTTTCTCTAATTTTTCAAGATACGTTTTTGCCTCTTTTAAACGTCCTAAACCTTTATATGCTGTTGCCATTTCATTGTAAAAATTTGCTTCCATTTGATCATCTATCACAAAATCAACACCATTCTGTAAGGTCAATAACGCTTTTTCATGTTTTTTCTGAGCATTCAATGTCTTCCCTTTCATTAAGTATATAAAAGGTTGTGCAGGGAAAAGCGCAATTCCTTCATCAGCATATTGTAAAAGTACTTCCCAATTACTTTCAGAAAGTATTAAAATTTGTTTTAAAACAGCATAAGACTTTTCATTTTTAAACTGCTCTTTTAAAGAAACAGGTTCTTTTTTTATGACCTCAATGCCAGGCGCCTCTTTTCTTTTTTCTAAATGCGCTTTTAACTTTTTAAGCTGTGCTGACAGGGTATTATGCTGCTCAATAACCTGTATTAAAGAAATTGCTTTTTTATAATTTTTATTTTGAAAATACAAATTTACAAGATTTTCTCTTTCTTTTAGATTGAATGCAACAACTTTCTGCTGAATAGAAATTGCTTCAGAAAAACGACGTTCCTGGATATGAATTTCAACCAAATGTTTTAACATCCAAATATTAGCTGGCTCTTGTAATAAAGCCCTATCAATGTATTCTTTTGCAAGTTGCGTTTTTTGAAGTAATAAATAATTTTTTGAAAACTCGAAGAAAACAGCAACATTGTTCGTTAAAATTTGATGGCAACTTTCTAAATTTTCAATTGCTTTTTGAAAATTACCTATTGATTTCTCAGACAACGCTTTAAAGAAAAATTGTTGAAAATTTAACTCTTTTTCTTCTGTTGAATCTTTTGCGATTGGGATGCTATCTTGAGAAAATGCCTGTAAAGAAAAAAACGCAAAGCAAAAAGAAAAGAGGACCAATTTATAAGTATAAAATCTTCTCTTCCTTCTAAATTCTGCTGTATTAATACTCTTTATCATTTATATTAATTCGCTATAATCTCCGATACTTACAGAAGTATATTTACCGTCGTATTTTGCATGATTTCCAATCATAGCATTCTCTAGGTTCGCATTTGAAATTACGACATTCGATTGAATTAACGAGTTCACAATCGTTGTGTTTTCTAGAATACTATTTGCCCCAATAGAAACAAAAGGTCCAATTTTTGAGTTTTTTAGCACGACATTTTCGCCGATAAAACAAGGTTGAATAATTTCTGAATTTTCTAAAACCACCGCTTTAGAAACGAGATCATTTCCTGCTTCGTATTCGAAACCTAAGACTAGTTTGTTGGTAGCAACCGTTGGGTCTTTCTTACCACAATCCATCCAAGAGCTAACAGTTCCAGGAATAAATTTTGCGCCTTGTTGTTTTAAGGATTCTAACACATTGGTTAATTGATACTCATTGTTTTCCCTTAAATCATTGTCAATTAAATATTGGATTTCTGCTAATAACTTAGCGCCACTTTTAAAGTAATAGATTCCAATAATAGCTAAATCAGAAACAAATTCTTTTGGTTTCTCTATGAAATCAGTGATAAAACCACCCTGTAGTTTTACAACACCAAAAGCACTTGGGTTTTCAACTTGACTTACCCAAATTGCACCATCTGCATTTACGTCTAATGTAAAATCTGCCTTAAATAAAGTATCTGCATAAGCGACGACACATGGCCCACTTAAAGATTCTTTTGCACAATAAATGGCATGAGCCGTTCCTAAGGCTTCTTCTTGCACATACACAGCTCCTTTTGCACCTAAATCTTTCGCAATTTTTAATAATTGTTCTGTAGTGTCTACTGGAAATCCTTTTGCTATCGTACCAATCACAAAGGCTATTTCTTCAATTTCCTCATCAATCACAGCAGCAATGTCTTCTACCAAGCGTTGCACAATAGGCTTTCCTGCAATAACGGTTAGCGGTTTTGGAACGGTTAATGTATGCGGTCTTAAACGAGACCCAATTCCTGCCATTGGCACTATTATTTTCATATATTTATTTTATAATGATAGGTCCGCAATATACTACTAATTAAAAGATTTTAAAAATTAGCGCGATGGATATCTCACTATTTTTAAGAAGCGAGGAGTGCTTTAATTTCCTTTATTATAACAAGATTCAATCTAGACTTTTATAAGAAATACTACTAAAAAATTAAATGCAACAAAAAACCCAAGTTAACGCTTGGGTTTTTTGTTTCTTTGCAAAAATTAAATTTATTTCTGTGAATTATTTATCAGTAGAAAATATTTCTAAATCTTATGGAGAACGTATCTTATTTGATGACATCTCTTTTGGAATTAACAAAGATCAAAAAGTTGCTTTTGTGGCTAAAAATGGAAGTGGAAAAACTTCTATTTTAAATATTATTGCGAATTTAGATGTACCAGACTCTGGACAAGTCGTCAGTAGAAAAGGAATTTCTATTGCTTATTTGGCTCAAAAAGATGACATTGACCCAACTTTAACGATAGAAGAAACGATTTTTGCGACCGATAATAAAATTCTTTCTATTGTAAATCAATATGAAAAAGCGCTACAAAATCTTGATGATACAGCCTCCTATCAAACTGCATTTGAACAAATGGAGCAATACAATGCTTGGGATTTTGAAACTCAATACAGACAAATTTTATCAAAATTAAAATTAGACGATTTAAGTTTAAAAGTGAGTGCACTCTCTGGAGGACAAAGAAAAAGACTTTCTTTAGCAATTGTTTTGATCAATAAACCCGATTTACTAATTCTTGATGAACCAACAAATCATTTAGATTTAGAAATGATCGAATGGTTAGAAGCTTTCTTTGCAAAGGAAAAGATTACGTTGTTTATGGTGACCCATGATCGCTACTTTTTAGAGCGGGTATGTAATGAAATTTTAGAATTAGACGAAGGAAAAATATATAAATACAAAGGAAATTACTCCTACTACCTACAAAACAAAGAAGAACGTTTGGCTTTGGAAGCAACCAATTTAGGGAAAGCCAAAAGTTTATTTAAAAAAGAATTGGAATGGATGCGAAAGCAGCCAAAAGCAAGAACTACCAAGTCTAAATCTAGAACAGACGATTTCTATCAAATTAAAGAAAAAGCACATCAACGCAGACAAGACCATCTGGTTCAATTAGAAATCAACATGGAGCGCTTAGGAAGTAAAATTTTGGAGCTTCATAAAGTGTCGAAATCTTTTGGAGACAAAAAGATTTTAGATGGTTTTGATTATGTTTTTAAACGTGGAGAACGTGTCGGAATTATTGGTAAAAATGGAACTGGAAAATCCTCTTTTTTAAATATTATCACAGGCAAATCTGAATTAGACGGTGGAAAGGTTGTTTTGGGTGAAACTGTTAAATATGGCTATTATACACAAGCTGGAATAACGATAAAAGAAGGGCAGAAAGTAATTGATGTTGTGAAAGAATTTGGCGAATTTATCCCTTTAACCAAAGGAAGAAAAATTTCTGCTTCCCAATTGTTAGAACGTTTTTTATTCGACAAAAAGAAGCAATATGATTTTGTAGAAAGACTGTCCGGAGGAGAACAAAAACGCTTGTATTTATGTGCCGTTTTGATTCAAAATCCTAACTTCTTAATTTTAGATGAACCTACAAATGACTTAGACGTTGTGACCCTTAATGTCTTAGAAAATTTCTTATTAGATTACCCAGGAAACCTTTTAGTAGTTTCGCATGATCGTTATTTTATGGATAAAATTGTAGATGCACTATTTGTGTTTAGAGGAGAAGGAATTGTTGAAAATTTTCCAGGAAATTATTCAGATTTTAGAGCGTATGATAGTTCTTCTCCAAAGGAAATAAAGAAAGAAAAAACGATTGAAAAGAGTGAGAAAAAAAATACGAAGAACCCTCTAAATTTTGATGAAAGACGAGAGTTTGGTGCTTTGGAAGCAGATATCGAAAGGCTTCAAAAAAGGAAAACTACCATTGAAACTCAGTTCTTAAATGTCGAAATTGAACCCGATGACATTGCAGAAAAATCTCAAGATCTGAAAGATACGATTGAAAAGTTGGAACAAAAGGAAGAGCGCTGGTTAGAGCTTACTATGAAATTAGAAGGGTAAAGTTGTTAAACTAAATTTCTCCTAAGGTTTTTAAACCTTTTATGGAAAATTAAATACTTACAATATCTTCCAAATTTAACAAGGGTTGATTGTTAAAACGCAACAAAATTTGTGCGACAGCAATCGTGTCTTTTTCACAATAATTTACAATTCTTTGTAGGTTTTTTTCTTTGTAATAAACCGCAGCAACTTCACTACCATCAATATCGTCTTTTGGAGATGGGATGCCTAAAATAGCCGTTAGTAACTTCAGTGAGGTATAATGTTTATAGTCTCCAAACTTCCACATCTCTAGGGTGTCTAAATGGGGAACTTCCCATGGTTTTTTTCCAAATAAATTCAACTTTCTAGGCAATTCAATTTGATGCACTATCATTCTTCTCGCAATGAAAGGAAAATCAAATTCTTTACCATTATGGGCACATAAAACATGACTATTTTTAACGAAATGCTTGTTTAATAAAACTTTAAAATCAATTAAAATTTGCTGCTCATCATCACCGAAAAAGGAAGTCAAACGCAATTGTTTTTTATTTGCTACATCTACAAAATAACCGACAGAAATACATATTATTTTTCCGAATTCTGCCCAGATTCCTGCACGTTGATAAAACTCCTCAACAGTAGCCTCTTCTTTGCGCTGATAACGCGTTTTCTTTTCATAAAGTTCTTGTCTCTCTTTAGATAGAGCGCTCCAATTTTCTTCTTCTGGCACGGTTTCAATATCCAAAAAAAGGAGGTCATTTAATTTTACAGATAGATTCATAGCAATGCAAATTTCTTTTTCTTGAGGTAAGATAGTGAAAAATAAAAAAACAATATCACAACAAATGAATTGATTCCCTTCAAGTTATCTTAATGTTAACTAAAAAAGATTAAGATTAAATGATTGTTAAGTACTTCTGATGCTATTATAATTATCCCTATTTTTGATATTCATAGTATTTTAATCAATTTATGAATAAAAGTGATATTAAAATCTTATTGGTTGATGATGAACCAGATATTTTAGAAATTGTAGGATATAATTTAAAGAACGAAGGGTATCAGATTTTTACAGCAAATAATGGCCTCGATGCTATTAAATCTGCTAAAAAAAACAATCCTCAACTTATTTTATTAGACATCATGATGCCAGAAATGGACGGCATTGAGGCTTGTGAAAAAATCAGGAAAATAAGTGCTTTAGAAAATGTAATTATCGCTTTCTTAACAGCAAGGGGGGAAGATTATTCTCAAGTTGCAGGTTTTGAAGCTGGCGCAGACGATTACATCACAAAACCTATAAAACCAAAAGTTTTAATAAGTAAAATAAAATCTCTTTTACGAAGATTAAAAACTAAAAAAGAGAGTGAACAGACTTTTAAAATTGGCGATATCGTCATTGATAGAGATGAATATGTGGTGTATAAAGCTGGAAAAAAAATAGCGCTCCCAAGAAAAGAATTTGAATTATTTTCTTTGCTAACATCCAAACCAAGTAAGGTATTTAAAAGAGATGTTATTTTGGATACCGTTTGGGGAAATGAAGTTGTTGTTGGAGGTAGAACGATTGATGTTCACATTCGAAAATTAAGAGAAAAAATTGGAGACCATCACTTTAAAACGGTTAAAGGAGTTGGTTATAAGTTTGTCTTAGAAGACGAAGATCATTAAAATAATCTCCATGAAATTCAAAAAAACGTACTCTTATGCACTTTGGTCCGCATTTTATTTAACGCTTCTTTCAGTTACTATTGGCGCAATTTCCTACTTCTTTATTGTTCAATTATTTGGTATTAGCACAGTTCTTATTTCTACTGTCATACTCTTCTTTATTTCATTTTTCATCATTCAATATAGAGCAGAACATTTTATATATAGGCGTTTAAAAAAAATATATGAAGACGTTTCTGTACTAGATATAAAGGATTTACAAAAGGATTCTATAACACCTGATATTGAAAAACTTTCTAAAAAAATGCAAAAATTTGTAGAAGGTAAAAGGCTTGAAATAAAAAACTTGACCGAGCGAGATTCTTTTAGACGCGATTTTTTAGGGAATGTAGCGCATGAACTTAAAACCCCTTTATTTACAGTACAAGGCTATATTTTAACCCTAATTGAAGGCGCTGTAAACGATAAAGAAATTAGAACAAAATACCTTGAAAGAGCCAACAAAGGTGTAGAAAGACTGGTTGCTGTTATTAAAGATTTGGATATGATTTCCAAATTAGAAAATGATGGTTTAAAAATAAATATGACCGTTTTTAACATTTTAGAACTCATACAAAATGTCTTTGACATGTTTGAAATGAAGGCAAAGAAAAAAAACATTACTTTAAAATTTGATCGCGTTTATGAGTTTCCTGTTTTTGTGAGTGGTGATATAGAAAAAATTGAACAAGTTTTAATAAACCTCATTGTAAACTCCATTAAGTATGGAAAACCAAATGGCACAACAATTCTTGCCGTTGACTCTTATAACGAAGCGCATTTTATCGTGAAAGTCAATGACAATGGAGAAGGAATCAAACAACAACATCTTCCGCGTCTTTTCGAACGATTTTATAGAGTAGACCAAAGTAGGTCTAGAGATCAGGGGGGCTCAGGTTTGGGCTTATCAATTGTCAAACATATTATTGAAGCGCATCATGAAACTATTTTACTAAAAAGCACCTATGGAGAAGGTTCTGAATTTTCATTTACGCTTAAAAAAGCCAAGTAATAGTATGCTGTTTACAGCAAATCAAAACCAATGTCTTTTCTATAATTCATGTTCTCAAATTGAATTTTATCGATGCTTCTATAACTTTTAGCTAAAGCTTCTTCCATGGAATCTCCAAAAGAAGTGATTGCCATAACTCTACCTCCACTAGTAAACACTTTTTTATCTACAATTGAAGTTCCTGCATGAAAAACAATCGATTCCTCGACCGTTTCAACACCTGTAATTTCTTTATTCTTTTGATAAGCCTCAGGATATCCGCCAGAGACTAGCATTACCGTTGTTGCTGTTTTAGAAGTGACAGAAAAAGATTTTTCATGTAAATTTTGATTGGCAACCCCTTCAAACAAATCAAATAAATCAGAATCGATTCTTGGCAATACAACTTCCGTTTCTGGATCTCCCATTCTTACGTTGTATTCTACAACCGAAGGATTTCCATTGTCATTCATCAATCCAATAAAAATAAAACCTCTGTAATCAATTCCGTCTTTTTGCAAACCGGCAATGGTTGGTTTTACAACTAATTCCTCTACTTTATTTAAAAAAGCAGCATCTGCAAAAGGCACAGGAGAGATTGCACCCATTCCACCCGTATTTAAACCTGCGTCGCCCTCACCAATTCTTTTGTAATCTTTTGCTGATGGTAAAATTTTATAGTTTTTTCCGTCGGTTAACACAAAAACAGACAATTCTATTCCTTTTAAAAATTCTTCGACAACAACCGTAGAAGAGGCTGCTCCAAATTTTTGATTGGAAACCATTTCTTCTAATTCCAGCTTCGCTTCTTCTAAAGAGTTTAAAATTAAAACGCCTTTTCCTCCTGCTAGACCATCTGCCTTTAGGACAAAAGGGGGTGCTAATGTTTCTAAAAAGGCAAAACCTGCTGTTAGATTTTCTTTTGTGAATGACTGATAACGAGCTGTTGGAACGCCATGTTTTAGCATGAATTTCTTAGAAAAGTCTTTCGATCCTTCTAATAAAGCTCCGTCTTTTTTGGGTCCAATTACCGGAATATTTTTCAACGCATTGTCAGCTAAAAAGAAATCGTGAACACCTTCCACTAAGGGCGCTTCTGGTCCTACAAGCACCATTTTAATGTCATTTTCTAAAACAGTCTTTTTTACTGCTTCAAAATCTGTAGGATTGATATTGATATTTGTGGCTATTTTATGTGTTCCTGCATTTCCAGGAGCTACAAAAAGTTGCTTCACTTTTTTACTTTCTAATAATTTTAATGAAAAAGCATGTTCTCTACCTCCAGCGCCTAAAATAAGTACATTCATTGTTTGTTCTATTATTGTGATTGCAAATATACAATTAACACAAAAAAGAGCCGCTTTCACGCTTCTCTTTTTTTCTTTTTGCTAACAATGTCTATCCAAAGAGTTTCCCTAGTTCTACTATCTCCGTTTCTAATTGAAATTTTAATGTAAAATGCGGAACGATGTTATCAGAAAAGTCTACTTAATATTTAAAAGCACAAAGCGATCTTCTCGACTAAATGCCCCATTTTAAAAAGTATTTGATTGCAGAGAAAGTATGTCTAAAAAATAGATTTGGACTTTTAGAGGAGCCTTGTTTTAAGACGTGTATAATTTCTTCTTGAGGAAAATATAATTTTTTCATTCCGAGGTTGTCTATCTTTTTACAAATATCAACATCCTCCATATATAAAAAATAACGTTCATCAAAACCTTTTAATTTGACAAAATCATTGGTTTTATATAAATGAAAACATCCTGTAATATATTCAGCATAAAAAGGTTCTTTTAAATTTTTATCTCGGTAAGTACCTTTAAAGATGGTTGATTTAAAAATTGTTTTTAGCAAAGGAAATCTTCTTGCAAAAAGTTCTAAAATATGAGGATACCTTCTACAGGAATATTGATGTGCACCATTTGGAAACAATACCTTTGGAGCAATCATTGCTATTTCACTATTCTTTTCTAGTTCTAAAATTAGGTTTTGAATGACCTTTTTTTGAAAAACAACATCTGGATTTAAAACTAAATGATATTTAGAGGTATTTTCTATTGCTGTTAAAATTCTATTATGTCCAGCGCCAAAGCCAATATTTTTACCCACAGGAATGTATACTATTTCTGGATAATTAAATGTATCTTCAAAAAGTTTTTTAGGTGTATTATCTATTAAGTACAATTTCTTTTGTAGCGGCAATTCTAAAAAACATTGTATTGTTTTCGTAAGCTCTTTTAAATTTTCATTATAGAGAACAATAGAAACTGATATTGACAACTTTTCATTCATGGGGGTGACTAGGGGGATTAATAAGCTTTTTCTTCTCCTTTAAAAACACTAATTAGTGTTTGAAAAATTATTTTTATATCTAAAAAAAACGACCAGTTTTCAATATAAAAAACATCTAAACGCACTCTATTTTCAATGTCAGATTTTTTTTGTACTTCACCTCTATAACCAGATACTTGTGCTAAACCTGTTATGCCGGGTTTTACAGAGTTTCTAACAATATAATGATCTATTTCTTTTAAATACTTTTCTGTTTGAATATTCATATGTGGTCTTGGGCCAATAACACTCATATCTCCTTTTAAAACATTAAAGAATTGAGGTAATTCATCTAAACTTGTTTTTCTTAAAAAAGCGCCAATTTTGGTTATTCGTTTGTCATTTTTTGTTGCAGAAATTTTATGTGATAAAGAATTTGTTTTCATAGAACGTATTTTGTAACAACAAAATTGTTTACCATCTACACCATCTCTAATTTGCTTAAAAAAGAAAGCTCCTTTAGAATCTATTTTAACGATTACCCATAAAATTGGAAGTAACCAAGATAGTAGAAAAACGCATATTATAATAGAAAAAAGAATATCAAAAATTCTTTTTATTATATGGGTTTCAATCATTTCAAAAGGCAATTTTCTTCTTTTTAAAATTGGCAAGGTTCCATAATACTCTAATTCAAATTTCTTGCTGTAAATGGCTTTATTTTCTGGAATTAAATTAAAATCAATTTTATGTGTATTGCAAAATTGCCTGAGTTCTTTATGTTGTTGCCGACTAATTGAATTTACTTCACAATAAATTTCATCAATACTATCTTTTTCTAAATATAATAAGCCATCTGTAATAGTTCCTAAATATTTTGTTTCTTTGCTTTCTTTGTCTGAAAAAAAGCCTGTGAAGCGATACCCTAAATCTTGCCTCTTAATAAATAAATTAGCTACATTTTTAGCCGATTTGTTACTTCCAAAAACAATAACATTTCTGAAATTATTACCAAACCTTCTATATGTTTTAAGGAAATATAAGGAAATAAATTTTGCAATAAATAAACTACCTAAAATAAGTGATAGAGAAACAAACTGTTTATTAATAATATACCCTTCTCTAAACAAGCTGAAAAAAGTAAAAAAAGACAGTATAAAAATAGAAAATTGACCAAATATTAAATTTAGTATTTTCAGTCCTCCTGTTGTTCTATAAACTTTATAGTAATTAGTATAATAAGATGTTAACAACCAAACTAGATTTACGTACAATAAGAAACTCAAATTAATATAATTTCTATCTTTAATAAAATAGACAATTATATTAATAATGAGAATGTCAATAATAATATTGATAGGTTTTATTAAAAATGAATATCTTGGTTTCAATTTCTAGTTTAGTATAAACAGTTAGTATTGGTTAATTTTTTAAAATCTTATGGTTGTACATTTTCGTTAAGGTATTTTCAATACTATATTTACTATTGGAAAAAGAAATAAAAGAGCTCAATTTTTCTGCGGATCCTTTTAGCATCACGATTTCATTTTTTCGAATAAACGCTGGGTTTACCTCAACTTCCATAGTATATCCAGACAACTCGTCCATTGTTTTTAAAATTTTCTTTATGTTAATGGCAGCACCACTGCAGATATTCACAATTTCTGACTTCACCTCTGAGGTTAGTAATTTTGTATACGTTTCCACAACAAAGCCTATATCATTAAATTCTCTATACACGTCTATATTCCCAAGGGCTATCTTTTTTAGCCCTTTCGCATAATGCTCAATTATTTTAGGAATTAAAAACTTTTCTTCTTGATGTATACCTGTATAATTAAACGGTCTTGTAATGATAATATTTTGTCTGTCAAAAAATGTTTTTACCATATTCTCCATCACAAGTTTGCTGTTTCCGTAGTGGTTTACAGGTTGTGGGCAAAACGTTTCAAAAAGTTCTCCTTCTATATTTCCATAGACCGTTGCACTACTTATCATTACTATTTTTTGGGGAACATAATCTAGTTTTTCAACGGCATTTAAAAGATTTAACGCTCCAAAAACATTTACCTTATATATATTTTCCTTGTTATTTTCTGCAACAAAAGAGATGGCTGCTAGATTTATAATATATGCTGGTCTTACTTTTTCTAGTACTTCTAGAATTGCATCTTCATTGAGGATATCGCAAGAAAAATGAGTTTCTTTTTTAGGAATGTCAATCACTGTGCCAAAAACAGTAAAGCCTTTAGAAGTCAAATAGGTTTCTAAATGCTTTCCAGTAAAACCACTTATCCCTGTAACAAGAATGTTTTTATTAGAAGGTGCTTCCATTTATATTTCTTTCTATATCTTTTTTAATCATCATCTCACACAGCTCTTCAAGGGTAGTTTTTGGTTTCCATCCTAAAATTTCATTCGCTTTAGAAGCATCACCAATCAATAAATCCACTTCAGCAGGTCTATAAAATTTTGGGTTTATTTTGATCAGTACCTTTCCTGTTTTGGCGTCTATCCCTTTCTCATTTTCATTTTTACCTTCCCAAGTAATGTCAGTATCTATAGCTTTGAATGCCAAACTCACAAAATCTCTCACTGTTTGTGTTTGGTTGGTCGCTAATACAAAAGTGTCTGGCTTGTCTGCTTGCAACATTCTATACATGC
Organism: Polaribacter sejongensis; assembly: GCA_949545755.1. Taxonomy (GTDB): domain Bacteria; phylum Bacteroidota; class Bacteroidia; order Flavobacteriales; family Flavobacteriaceae; genus Polaribacter; species Polaribacter sejongensis_A. The sequence goes on from CATITK010000002.1 coordinate 22,028, forward strand.
CATCTACGTATTCTTTGGCAAAACCCCAATCTCTTTTGGCATCAATATTTCCAAGCTCCAATAAGTCTTGTTTGCCAAGGTGAATTTTTGCAACTGTGTCAGTAATTTTTCGTGTCACAAATTCTTTGCCTCTTAATGGAGATTCGTGGTTGAATAGAATACCACTCGATGCAAATAATCCATACGATTCTTGATAATTGAGTGTTGTCCAATGAGCAAAAACTTTGGCTACTCCATAAGGACTTCTTGGGTGAAATGGCGTTTGTTCGTTTTGTGGAATTGCTTGTACTTTACCAAACATTTCGGAGGTAGAGGCTTGATAAAATTTTATTTTTGGATTGATGGTTCGGATGGCTTCCAATAAATTTAAAACACCAACACCTGTGATGTTTGCCGTTGCTATGGGTTGCGTAAATGATACGCCTACAAAACTTTGTGCTGCCAAATTGTATATTTCATCAGGCTCTACTTTAGAAATTATTCTGTAAGCACTAGATAAATCAATTAAATCGTACTCTAATAGTTGAAGATTTGGGTGATTTTCAATACCTAACTCTTGAATTCTCCAAAAATTTGTTGAACTTGTTCTTCTATAAGTACCAAAAACGTGATATCCTTTTTCTAATAATAATTCAGCTAAATACGCTGCATCTTGTCCTGTAATACCTGTTATTATTGCTTTTTTCATTTTAGCTATTTTCTTTCCAATTAATGTATAATGTCTCTATTGTTTCTTTGAATTCTTTTTCAAATCGATTTTTACTGAACCGTTCTGCGTTTTTTCTGATTATTTTTCTGTCAAAAGACGCTTCATTTTTTTCGAAACAATTAACCGCTTCTAACAAAGAAGATGACGTTTGTTCTTTAAAAAATATCCCTGTGACACTTTTATTGTCAAATTTCCCATCAGATGAAACTCCTATGATTGTCTCTAAAGCACCGCCTTTTCCATAAGCAATCACAGGAACTCCGCAGGCTTGGGCTTCAATTGGTGCAATCCCAAAATCTTCTTCCGCTGCAAATATAAAAGCTTTTGCGCGTTTAATCATATCTAACATCTCCTCTTTTTCTACATATCCTTTAAGTTCGATGTTGGAGCTTGCTAGTTTTTTTATTTTTTTAAAGTCTGGACCATCTCCAATGACTATTAATTTTTTATTAGTTTTTGAAAATGCCTCAACAATTAAATCAATTTTTTTGTACGGAACCATTCTTGAGCAGGTTATATAATAATCACTTGTCTCTGTTGTTAAGGTAAATGAGTCTGTATCAACAGGTGGATAAATAACAATAGCTTCTTTATTGTACACCTTTTTTATGCGTTTGGCAACATAATGAGAAATTGCAATATAGTAGTCGGGTCTATTTGTTGTTGAGAAATCCCATGCCCTCAGTTTAAATAAAAAATATCTTGCTATAAGTCCTTTGATTCCTGAATCTAATTTTGATTCTTTAAGATACTGATGATACAAGTCCCAGGCATATCTAGCAGGTGAGTAAACGTAGGCTATATGGAGTTGGCTAGGCTTTGTTAGAACCCCTTTTGCGACTGAAGAAGACGATGACAGTATTAATTCATAATCACTTAAATCAAACTGTTCAATCGCAAAAGGAAAAAGGGGAAGGTATGTTCTGTACTTTTTTTTCCAAAATGGCAGTTTTTGAATAAAAGAATTCTTCGTTTTTTTTCCTTTAAGTATGAGGTCTCTATGGGGGGCTGATAAATCATCTATCAAAGAAAAATGATCAAAGTCATCCCAAATATTGGTAAAACTCTCCACACATCTTTCTGCGCCACCATAGACTGTATACCAATCATGAATTAATGCTTTTTTCATAAGCGTCTGTCTATAATAAAAAATAAAGTATTAAATAAAGTAAAAAAAACAACCCCTAACTGTCTTGCAAATAAATTCTCTGTAAGCAATGCTAAAAAGATTGTTATCAAAAAAACTTTATATAGTGATGATTTTGAGTGATACCAACCATAGAAAATTGAACTAAATAAAATTATAAAGCCAAAAACACCATAAGATATTATCAAATCTATATATTGGTTGTGCGTATTATAATTTCTTTTTTTAAAATCGTCAAAATTATTATATGAAAAATTATCATAACAAAGTTGCAAACTTTCAGAAACATTATTTTTCCCTATTCCAACAAATATATCATTTTTTATTATGTTATACGAACAATAATAAATACCATATCTAAAATTTACCAAATGACTTTTGTCGTTTAATTTACCTGAGGGTAACTCAAGTTTTGTGTTAAAAATTTCAGCAATTCTTTTTTTTACAGGAGAATTAATAACCAGAATAATGGCAAAACTTGTGAATAGAAATAAAGTTGATATTTTCCTTAAACTTCCTTTTATTTCTTTGAAAGTCAAATAAAATATTATCACAAAAAAAGTACCTAATGCCATTCTTGCAGAAAATGTAACTATTGAGGCAAGTAGCACAATAGATGAAAGAAATACAAGAATCTTAACGTGTTTTTTTGAATTTGTTTTTATTATAAAAAAATAGGCTATAAAAATTGAAAAAACAAAAAACAATCCCAGGTAAGGCAAATGAATACCAGTAGTTTCTGCAAAGAGTCCTCTAAAAACAGGATGATAATAACTATCTTTTTCTAATAATTTGAAAAACCCCGTTTGGAAAATTTTAAACCAACATATCATTGCTAAGATAAGATTAGAGCCAAAAAAAACCAACAAGATATTCTTTAAAGTTTTAGTGGCTATATAATCTTTATTAATAAAAATAAACAATGGAAATAACAAGAACAATGCGTCAGTCTCAAGAAACTTTATTAAATTATTATCAAAACCTGAAAAAATATAATTGACCAATAAAAAAATATAATATAAAGATAAAATAGCAATATTTCTATAAGAAACTTTACTTAAACTGTTATAGGATTTTTTTTTAAAAAGAACAATTACAGACATTATGAACCAGAAAGCCAAAATAAAAGTACTAATTCTAATACTAAACAACGGAAAACTGGCAACTAACAGAAAACTATAATTATAAAACTTTGTTAGCTGCATTGTAATTCTTCTTTTAGCAATTTTAAGTAATGATTTTCTTCTAAATATTTCTGTCCATTTCTAACTAAATTATCTTTACTAATTGCATTGCTTAATAAATCACTTATTGCTTTTTTAAAAACTTTTGGTGAATCAGCCAATAGAAATTCTTTACCATGCTGTAAACCTGTACCCTCAGCACCTACTGATGTAGATACTAAAGGCATACCATTAATAATCGCATTTATAGATTTAATTTTTACGCCAGCACCATGAAACATTGGGTTTATAAACACAGATGCATTTTTGTATAATCCAGATAAAGAAGGTATATTAAAATGAAATTCTAGATTGGTATATTCATTAAATTTTTTGATAAGTTTATCTGTATTTTTACCGTTTGTACTACCTGCTATTACTAGTTTGTAATTTTTTTCTTTTTCGCATAATATTTTATGAACATTCTCCAGATACCATGTTAAACCTGCTATATTATTTGACATAAAAAGAGAACCTATAAAAAGTACATTGGATTTTGTTAACTCTTGTTGTTTAATTTCTGAAATAGAAAAGGGTGAAGGTAACCACATCGTATTTTTTGCGTTACACCTTAGTTGTTCGTCTTTGGAAATAAACCAAATTCTATCTACTTTTTTATAAAGTTCTTTTGCATAGTTTTTAAACTTCTTAGACTCTATAAAATAATAGGTTTTTTTAAAAATATTGGTTGTGCTTTTTGCTAAATTTTTGAAATATAAAGACTCGTCATTTTGACTCCTAAGTATCAATTTATTGTATTTAATTGTTGGATTCTCTATTACTTCAGCAACATAATCTCCTTCTAATATTAAAAAATCATATTCTTTATTTATTTTTATTGTCTTTAAACTATCTCTTGATAAAACTTGCAGTGGTTTATTTTTAAGAATATCCTGAAATTTATTTTTCCTTTTTGCTTCGAATAGATTTTGAACATAGTTATTCACAAAGGACAACTCTTCTTTTGAAACAGTTAAGGTGTCTGTAAATAATAAATCTATTTGAAAACCTAAATCAAATAACCCTAAAATTCTGTTCCAAACATCTACCTTACCACCGTGTGTAGCTGGGTATGGGAAATAACCAGATACTAACATTATCTTTTTAACCATAAATATTTTTATTAAATTTAGTTCTTAAAACATCTATGAAAGCTAAAAAAAACCATATTTCAAATTTAACACTAAAGGTAACATATAATAAACTGCTCAAGATGATATACAATAAAGGAATTTTGATAAATGATAAGTTTTTATCTTTTATTTTAGACAAAAATAAGTATCTTCTAACAAAGAAAAGATAATAAAATAACAGAAATGGAATGCCTCCAAAAATCAAGTTATCAAATAAATAGGTTTTGGTTGATAAGTTTTTTGAAGTAATCAAATACTTTTTCACTTCACCTAATTCAAACTTACTCATAATTGAAGATTCTAAAACATTTTTTAAATATTCTGGGTAGTAGGTAAGATAAGGACCCCAACCCACTCCTAAAGGGTGAGAAACAAAGGTATTCAAAGCTCCTAAATAAGAACTAAATCGAGTTCCAAAAGTAACACTTGAGTAAAGTTTAGAAGAAACATTACTATATAATATTGAAAAAACATAAACCCCAAACATTATTAAAAAAAAACCAAAAAAGAATAAAAATTTTCTAGTTTTTTTATTATTATAAAAATATTTTATAACTAGAGGTAGAGTGGAAATTATAAAAATTAAAAGATACCCTTTTGATTCACTTTGTACACTATAAAACAAGGTAAAAAATGATGCTAAAGAATAAATTAAAAATTTAATTTTAATAGATTTTTTTAAGTAATTTGACAAATAAATAGTGACAAAAGAGACTATAGTAAGAACACTTCCCACCCAACTTTCTTCCATTGTCAATAATCTAACTCTCCAATATTTTTTACTGTCAGAATGTATAAATGCCGCAAATATGTCTTCTTTTTTTAAAAAATAGATTTCAAAAACCAAATATATTGCTAATAGCAACAGCATTCCAAACATTGCTCTAAATAATATTTCAAATCTTGTTTCGTCTTTATTTAAAAACATAAAAACAAACTGATAGTATATTAAAATAATTACAGGATATAAAGACATTTTTATAGACTTAAGAATAATGTTTTCTCCTAAAAAGTAAACTTCTTGCTTAAAAATAACAATCCACAGAACGTGAACTATGGTAACTAAAATTAAATATAAAATATAGAATATAAAATATTTGGTATAAAATGAAATTTCTATTTTTTTATTTTTTAAAATATAAATTAAAAATAGTGGTGTTAAGAAAACTATAGGAGACCTAGCTATTTCTCCAAAATAATTTACTAGAGGGAAATCCTGGTAAACAGATACGAGAAGTAAACAAAATAAAAAAATAGTCCTTAAAAGCATCTTTATTTAGTTATTAAAATTTTCAAAAAACTAAAACCTAACCTAAGCTGAAACCTTCTAAATCTATTAAAAATAATCAATAAACTTGTAAGCCAAAAAAATATCTTGTTTTTTGAGAATTTTTGAAAGAAAATTTTTCTGCTTTTGAAAACATTCAATTCCGAAAAAGAGGATCTTTTTTGAAAACATGAAGAACTACCTATAGAAGAACCTTCTTTATGAAAAACTAATGATTTCTCACACCAATCAATACTCCATCCTTTTTTTGCTGCTCTAAATTTCCAATCTATTTCTTCATAGTACAGAAAATAATCTTCACTTAATACTCCTACATCCTTTAAAAAATCATTAGAAACAAGCATAGATGCTCCTATAACATAATCTATATTTCTAAATTTTTGTTTTCCTGTATTCACACTCATTCCTTCACCAAGGTGTTTTGTTGTATAAGAAAAAGGATTAAAAGCACCTCCAATTGCTTGAATTTTATTAGCTTCAAAGTAATAGATTAACTTACTTCCTAAAATTCCAATTTTAGAAAAAGTATTTTTCCGCATATAATCAATCTGATATTGAAGGGCATTTTTATCGACAACTGTATCGTTATTTAATATCCAACAATACCCATAATCTTCTCTTCTCATTGCATAATTCATAGCAATATTATTCCCAGCTGAGAAACCTAAGTTTTTATCTGCTTTAATTATCAACAAAGTCTCTTCGTAAAACTTATTTTTACTTTCCGATTCAGAAATAATTATATAGTCAAGTGGTTTAGGGTACAAAGGGTCAACAATTTTAGGAAATGCTGTTGGGATTTCTCGAAAATCAGGATCTGTAGCCCAACTCTTTATAGAACTTACGGATTCTAATGTTGGTGAATTATCAACTACAATAATTTGAAAATTATAATAATTTAATTTCAAAACACTTTCAAGACACTCTATTGAGTCTTTCCAACCTTTGTAGTTAAGTAAAATTATGTAAACTTTTTCTTTCACTAATGATTATGCTTTTTTAGAATTTTTCATATATATACCTTGTAATTTTTAAAGCAATACCCTCTAAATCTTTATGACTAGATTTAAAAACACTCTCAAGACATTCTATGCTGTCTTGCCAGTTTTTGTAATTTATAATTAGAAAGGTTACTTTAAAAACTTAAATTCTTTTTAACATTCCTAAAAAATTTTTTATTAACCGTAGTGGATTTTCTTTTAATGAAGCCTTGATTAAGAAATTAACGTTATAATTAGGTGTTGATCTACCAACTAATTTTAAAGCAAATAACCTAGCTAATAGATTTTGTTTTCTTTGTTTTTGATAGGGTTGCATTTGTGCTATTTCTGAGCTAGAAAAATTTTTACCAGACATAGTGATGTACCCAGCATCTATAACGGCGTTCATTAATGTCATTCCTTTTTTATTTCTAATAATAATTAAACTTTGTCCTTTTTTTTCATCAAACGAAGGATATCCATTCTCTGAAGTCTCCCAAGCATCGGCACAGGTTATATCAGCGAATTCTCCAGTACCATCTGCACATATTTTACAACGAAACTGTAAATGCTTGTTCAGTACAGTTCCCCAGGACTCGTTGTAAGTCATTTTGTGAGTATTCCTTTTTTTATCCTCAATTTTAAAATACCCTGGCCACCCTTCTCCTCTGTATCTCAATGAAGCAATATCTTTCTTTTGTAATTTAAATTGTTCAATGATTTTTGTTGTGGCTACTTGGCTCGGAACGCCAGCGCACATAAAAGAAAGAAGGTGTTTAATTTTTGTTTTTGCCTCTTCATTTTTTTTTATAAAATTTCGGACACCAACGATATCACATGGTTTGCCTATGATTGCAATTGAAGTATGAGCTTTTAAAATCTCAACAAGGTTAATCAGAGTAGCCGAAGGTGCATATCTTGATCCAGCATTGCTAAGAACCTCTTGGCTGGTATAGCTCGTTTTGTAAGTATTGAGATAGGGCTTTGTTTCTGAAGATCCAATATGTAAAACACACTCAACTCTTTTTTTGTCTAGTAAATAGGATGCAACAGCTGTTAATGCGCCTCCAGACGATCCTGAATACCTAACCTTTTCGTTGTTTGCATGTCCTGATGAAATAGACAAAAAAGGACCCCATAATGGATCGTGATTTGTAGAATCGTCATGTTTGGCATTAATTCCTGGACAAATTTCTTCGAAAAAATTATTCTCTGATTTGGTTAATTCTTGTTTAAAAGTTGGTCTCAAAAAACCTTCATTGTTATAAGAAACAGCAACTTTTTCAGTTCCGAAAACAGATTCACAAATACCACAACCAGCACATAGATTGTTTTTTAATACTTTGCTACTCATTAGTTATCTATGTTTTCTAGACTCAATTGTTCTCTCTTATTTTCGTTAAGTAACACAGATTTAATCTCTTTTTTGATAGAGATAGCAACCAGTATCTTGTTTATCAATCCATCTATTGTATCCTCTTCTAAATGATTAACATCAATCACTAACCCCTGTTGTTTAAACATTTTGAATGTCCCTTCAAATTTATAACTATAAGAGAGTCCAATTGTTGGGACTGAGGTAGACAATGCTGCGATACAAGAATGCATGCGTGATCCCATAAAAAAGACTGTTTTAGAAATAACATATTTCAACTCTTGAGCAGAGTAATCCTGATCAATAAAAGAAATTTTGCTCGCTAAGTCAGGATTGTCTTTTACAAATTTTCTGGTTCCTTCCAAGTCATCTTCAACGTTAGGAGAAATAGAATTATAAGTATGTGGGATTAACATAACCTCGTAGCCCTCTTTAATAATTCTTTCGACCAACTGCTTTAAAAAAACAGGGTAATTATTATATTTACTATCTAGACTTTTGTATCTATTTAAATACATCAATCCACTGACATTAATACCAACAGTGTTGGGCTTTACCTCAACAGGTATTTCTTTAGGGTTCATGTATACCGCCATGTCTATTGATAATTCTTTTTTAACACCTATTTTATCTAAAAAATTAAAGGCCTTTATATCTCGCACATATAATTTATGAAGTCTTTTTAAAATATGTGCTCCTAAAAATTTGCCAATAACAGTGTCAAAAGGACCTAATGTTTGAGGTAAAAAAACAAGCGGCTTTTTCCAGCTGAGTATTAATTTTGAATCTGTAAAGTGTCTGATTATTCTTCTGGATCCATAAATATCACTAAAACTATCGCCTTCATTTATATCAAAAACTATATCGCTAGATTGTATCAGTTCTGAAACTTCAAGCTTTGATTTTACACCAAAAAATTTATATAAATATGCTTCTTTTAAAGACTTTAAAATTTCATGTTTTGTAAAATAGCATAATTTTACTTTTACAATTTCACTTGATATGGTTAATTCCTTTTCATGTGTCGTTTGCTGTCCAACACATAGTAAGGATATTTTTGCGTTTTTGTAATTATTTTTTAGAAGTGTAATTGCCCCTACTCCTAAAGCATTTACACCTTTATTATCGCTTTCAAGAGATGCCCCAAGAAGGAGGATGTTATTTTTGTTTGTTATCATCTAGACTGTTAATTTTATAGAACTGAGACTTACTATACATAAAATGCAAGTTATTTGTAAGTTCCTTTTTGGTTAAATTGTATATTTTCTTGCGTTCTAATAAATCTATAGTTTGTTGGTCAAATCTGTAACGAATAAGTTTAGCCGGATTCCCTGCAACTATAGAGTAAGGGGCAACCTCCTTAGTGACAACACTTCCTGCTCCAATAACGGCGCCGTTACCTATCTTTTTAACAGATGGCAAAATTATAGCTTGAGATCCAATCCATACATCATGCCCTACCTTTAGTTGATGCCTGATAATAGTTTCTTTTTTAACCATTTTCAAAGCTACATTATACAAAAAAGGATGGGTAGTTGCCCATTCGACACCGTGGTTACCATTGAACACTTTAATTCCTGACGCAAAAGAACAATAATTACCTATCGTTGTTCCTTCTGGAATTTCATCTGTAAAACATCCATAAGAAAATTTCCCAATATTGATGTTTTTATTTATGCTAAAATATTTTCGTAATAATATCGAATGTATCTGATTCTTCTTTAAGAAATGTAATATAACTTTCTCAAATAATGACACCTTACAAACAAACAACATTAATTTAAGCTTCATACCTCAAAATAAAACGTTTATATCTTTTTTTTTTGTGTTAACGATTTATAAATTTCATTAAATCGAAACATATACCTTATAGTTGAATAAGAATATAAAATAATGTAAGAACTTAATAAACCATAAACCCCGTAAATATACGTTAATAATAGACCGAAGAACATTGAAACGAGAATAAATTCTAAATGAAATTTCGCCTTTTCTTTTTGCAGCTTCAAGACTACCATTGTAACCGCAAATATTGCAGCAAACATAAAAATTATATTCCCAAACAATAAAATTATTAATGGATAGTATGCTTCTAAATAAGCCTCCTGCTTATATACGGTCAACAATATTATTTTTCCGAATAATATAAATAAAACCAAAATGAATACATTTACTAAAATTATTTTTGACCCCGTTTTTTTTAACACTTTTGTCAGTTCTAAAATATTATGCTTACAAGATACAAACTTTACATATCCCTCTTGAAGTAAAGAAACTGACACTAACAATAATATGTTTGCTATCGAAAAAGCTATTTGATACTGCGCCAGAACTTCTGGTTCTAAAATAAAAGAACCAATCACTGTTGGTGCCATCATGTAAATCGGAACTGTAATCATAGAAATTCCATAATATTTTAAATCTAAAAACCTAGTTTTGATAAAGGAAACTATTTCTATAATAGATCTAATTTGAAACTTAGCTCTTAATAAATGAATGATCAGTATTACGATGTAAACTAGGTTTATAAATATAAAATAGGTATAGATTTCGGAATCAAGTAAATAACATGAAAAAGAAAGTATAATAACCGAAACTCCAGAAATTATATTTGTAATTGACATTATATTTATTTTTTTTTCTACTTGATAGTATGCTAAAAGAATATTATAAATACTTGTTTCTAGAAATATTTTTATAAGTATTAATCCTGCAAGTGTAGAGTCTTCTGTGGGAAGAAAACAAAGCCCTAAAAAGATTATTATAAATAACAGTATAGAAATCTGAAAAAAATTAGAACTGTTTATTTTTAGCAATCTATTATTTTCTGAATTGACTAATAAATACTCGCTAAAACCAAAATTAGTAACTAATAACAAAACTCCAATTATATTTATGTACGCAGAATAAGTACCAAAAACAGAAACAGGGATGGTTCTCGCCAATAGGACTATAAGAAAATAATTAGCCCCTCTTTTTAAAAGATTAGATAGTGTAAACATTTATTTAATTGTTGCTAGCGATTGCCTTTTTTAAACGACCCTTCCAATTTAGTATTTCAATTTTTAATTCTCTTTTAATCTTGTCCTTATCAATAACACTATAAACAGGGTGCTTTACTGGTATTTGATATGCGTCTGTTTTAATGGAGTTTAACTTTATTTTATATTTGACGCTTCAAAAATAGCTGTCCCAAAATCACACCAACGACCCATCCACGCCTTAATTGCTATAGTGATAAAGCCCGAAACTCTTGTTATTAAAATTAATGATGTTTAATATCATTTCTATTAAATTTCCGGCATTATTGAACCCCCTATTTGATTGCTAACAAGACTTATTTGATAAATTGACTGATGATTTTTAACAAAAGAATCTTGAAAATGCGTTTCGGTCAGCTTCATTAAATTTAAATAAAATTTTCAGTACAATTATACCAACTCACATAAGTCTTTTTACGAACAAAACTTGCTAGTCTTGTAAAAAACTCACCCACTATACCTACTTCACATAGCTATTTAAATACCTATTTAATTTTATTAGAAGTAAAAATAGAATCATGCAACCTGCTCCAAATCCTGTTAGTAAAAAAGCATAATTATTTGTTACACCTTTTATCTTTGAGCCGATTGGTTGAAAATTGGATAGCACATTAATTACTTCATATTGTGTTGCCTTTTCTAGAGAAATCTCTTGTAAATCTTCATTTATCTCTTTATTCACAGCAAACAGTTCTAACTCTTTTGCAGTACTATTCTGGCCACCTAAATCGATGTTTGTTCCATTAGATTGTTTGTCTGCCTCGGCAATAATGACCCGCATGTATACTTCTCTTAAGGAATCTATCTCGATTAAATTTTCGCGATATAAGGAGTCCGTTCTGTTTAAATTCTCGTTGGTTAATACTTTTAATCTATTAAAATATGTATTCTCTTCTACTGAAGAAATAATAACATTGCCTAATTCCTTAAAAATATCATTCTTTTTTGCTGAAACAGTTACTTTATGAAACCGATAATCATACTTTGTAAATGATTTTTCAAAAGCTAAATAATCATAACTTTTTATTGTCAAACTGTCTACAGATAAAATTAAGTCATCGTAGGCGTTAATAATATCACTATCAACGATTACAGGTTCAATCCGAAATTCATTAAGACTCGCCGCTGATAATTTATCTAAGTTAAAAGCCGTTGCGATAGCCATTGTATCTGCCTGTATAACCAAATTGTTGTAGTAACTTATATTTTCATACAACTGTCTTGTGCTTTTAAAATTAGGTTCTAATATTAAGTCTGACTCAAAAGCATCTACTTTTTTCGTTTCTATAAAAAACCCTAAGGCACCTCCCAAGAGAGCCGCAACAGCTATTTTCAATAAGTTGCTTCTTAAGAATAGAAGGACACTAATTATTCCATGAAAAATACCTCTAAAAATATTCCCAATAAAATTGAAAATCTTTGAAAATCCTTTTCCTATGATTACAAATAAAGAGCCTAAATCTACTTCTTCTTCGTGGTTATTTTGATTTGTTGACATGGTTTTAATTTAGTTATAAAATCAATATTTATGTTGTTAAAAAAATGTGTTTTTTACTTACGCTACTCTAAACGACGAAATCTTAACGTTTATTTTATTCGTGCTATATTTATATTAAGTATTGCTTAAAAAAGACAAATGTACTATTTTTCAATAGATAATAACGCATTATAATGATCTTGATTATTGAGTAAATTAAGGGCTTCAAGAACCGCTAAATCATTTTTTAATTCATACTTATAAACGCCTTCTTGATAGTAGTACCTTTTTAATATTTCTTCTTTTAAAGCGTTTTTTAAAATATCTTTATTTTTGGAGATTTCAGCAATCTTATCCTCAAATAATTTTTGTTGAATGACCTCATATTCTTTCGAAATATTTTTTGATAACGATGCTTTATAGGCCGTTTCAAATAGTGATTCCTGTTTTGTAACAAAAGTAGTATCTGACTTTAAGTAAGTTACAAATTGTTTAAATACTAAATCTTCAAAATCAGCAGCAATTTCAGTTGCTATGGACGCATTGTTGTAATAATAGTTGGTCGAAAAATTAAAGAGAGCTCTCGATTTCAACAACTTTTTAGTTGCTTCCGTTTTTTTGGTAGTTTTAATGAGTATGTCTGGCAAAATACCACCGCCGTCATAAACAACCCTTCCATTAGTTGTTTTAAATTCATGAATTCCATTGTCAGAAAATTTAGGAACTTTCCCATCTTCTCTCCTATTGGCATAATCTAATTCTTGAATACATCTTCCACTTGGCGTATAATATTTGGAAATCGTCACTTTTAATTGGGTTCCATATGTCAGTTTTCTATAGCGCTGTACCAATCCTTTTCCAAAAGAACGCTGCCCCATAATGACGGCTCTATCATAGTCTTGCAAAGAACCACTTACAATTTCTGAGGCGGATGCAGAATGTCCGTTTACCAAAACTACTATTGGAATTTCTAAGTCTAAGGGCTCATTTTTAGTACTGTAGGTATTGCTCCACTTTTTTACTTTTGCTTTTGTGGTAACAATTTTTTTTCCTTTTGGTAAAAAAAAGTTAGCAATAGAAATCGCTTCTATTAGAGAACCTCCTGGGTTTGAACGCAGGTCGAAAATCAATTTTTTAACCCCTTCTTTTTGCAACTTTTTAAAGGCTTTTTTCACCTCGGCAGCGGCTTTGTTATTAAAACGCGTTAAGACGATATAACCCGTTTCTTCATCTATCATTTGAGAAAAAGGAACAGGGTTTATCTCTATTTTATCTCTAATTATTTCTTTTTGAATGCGTTTTCCTTGTCTTTCAATTTCAATTGAAAGTTTACTGTTTGGAGTTCCTTTTAAAAAAGTAGCAAGGAGTTCTTTTTCCATATTTGCTAGCAATTGACCTTCTACAGAAATGATAACATCACCTGCTTTCAAACCTACTTTATCGGCAGAAAAACCTTTATATACTTCATTGATCTCAATGCCTTTTTTGGAATAATATACAGAAACACCAATTCCTCCATAAGCACCTTCTCTACTAATTTTTGCATCTTCTACCTCTTGCTCATTATAGAAATTCGTGTAGGGATCTAGATCTTTGAGGGTGTTTTTAATGGCTTTATTTGTTAATTCAGCAGGATTAATTTCATCTATATAATATAGATTTAACTCCTTAAATAAAGTAGTATAAATTTCTATCTGTTTTGCAATTTCAAAAAAATTAGATTTAAATGAAAACGACAAAAAGAGGGTTCCTACCAAAAGAATTAGTAGCGTTTTTTTAAACCGTTTAAATTGTATCATTTTTTAATTTTTTTGTTTGGTTAACAAACAACGTTAACAGTTTTTCCATCTTTAAAAACAAGGCCTCATAGGTGCACTCTTCTTTTCCAATATACGAAATCATGAAGACATAGGGTTCTTCTAAATTATCATACACAATTTGCTTCTGCAGACGATAGGTTTCTCGCATCAATCTCTTGATGCGGTTTCTATCAACGGCCAACTTGAAATTTCTTTTTGGAACAGAAACACCCACTTGAGCTGGAAAATTTGATGTATGATCGGTTTGTAAAAAGATCATTCTTAGAGGAAACGTTTTTACATAGTTTTTTTCGCAATAAAGCCGCTCTATTAACTTTTTACTTTTTAAACGTTCTTCTTTTCCTAATGTATTTTTCATTCTTACAAACTTAATAGAAAAGAACTAATTTTCTTCCTTTTACCTTCCCGAAATTTATATTTCTTTATTTAAACTTTTTGAGAAACGAAAAAAAATGTATCGAGAACTTTTATTAACTTTACACAATAGAGATAATTAACACCACACTAAATGGAATTCAGAAGGAAATTCGGAAGAAGAAAGGAGTCAAAACCTAAAAAAGGTCTTTTTTATATAGCGCTTTTAGCAATTGCCCTACTTCTTTGGTTTAAGGCAGAAGACATTATGAAGTCGTTATTTTAAAATTGCGACACACAATAACATAGAAAGTTTTATAAGAATTACTTAGTTTTGCTGGTATGCAAATGGGAAAATTATCTATAAAAATACATTCCCTAGTGTGAGGACAATTACAAAAATCAGTTTACGATTGTGAAAACAGAAAAAATTATTTTAGGTATTGACCCGGGAACAACAATTATGGGTTTTGGATTGATAAAAGTGATTGGTAAAAAGATGGAATTTATTCAAATGAATGAATTAATGCTTAAAAAATACGATGACCATTATCTTAAATTAAAACTTATTTTTGAACGCACAATAGAATTAATTGACACGTATAATCCTGATGAAATTGCTATTGAAGCGCCATTTTTTGGAAAGAATGTTCAGTCGATGTTAAAGCTAGGAAGAGCTCAGGGAGTCGCAATGGCTGCTGGTTTGTCTAGAGAAATTCCAATTACAGAATACTTACCAAAGAAAATAAAAATGGCAGTAACCGGAAATGGGAATGCAAGTAAAGAACAAGTTGCTGCAATGTTAAAATCCCTATTAGATTTAAAAACCTTGCCAAAGAATTTAGATGCTACAGACGGTTTGGCAGCAGCAGTGTGTCATTTTTACAACTCAGGAAAAGTGGTGGGCGGAAAAAATTATACCGGCTGGGCAAGTTTTGTAAAACAAAATGAAAAAAGAGTAAAAAAATAAGACTCGAGTTTTACATTTTTTTTTGAGAACCAAAGTAACTGAAAACAGCAAACTAATCTTGCAAACTGAAAACTAATTTATGTCAGGAATCTATATTCACATCCCTTTCTGCAAACAAGCCTGTTTTTATTGCGACTTCCATTTTTCTACCTCTTTAAAGAAAAAAGAAGACATGATATTGTCTTTAATTAAAGAAATTGAACTCAGAAAAAACGAAGTCCAAAATACCATTTTGGAAACCATTTATTTTGGAGGAGGAACCCCATCCGTCTTATCTGTTGATGAAATTCAATTATTAATTGACACCATTTATAAAAACCACACTGTGGTCGAAAATCCTGAAATTACCCTAGAAGCAAATCCTGATGATTTGTCCCAAGAAAAAATAATTGAACTTTCTAAATCACCTATTAATAGACTAAGTATTGGAGTGCAATCTTTTTTTGAAAAAGATTTAAAATTAATGAATCGCGCCCATAATTCAAAAGAAGCTAAAGAATGTTTAGCTTTAGCAAAGCAATATTTTGATAATATTTCTGTAGATTTAATCTACGGAATTCCAGATTGTTCTAATCAGGAATGGGAAGAAAATATACATACGGCACTAAGTTTTGGAATACCTCATATCTCTAGTTATGCATTAACGGTAGAACCAAAAACAGCCTTAGCCAGTTTCATCAAAAAAGGAATCATTAAAAACGTTGATGATGAAAAAGCCCAAGAGCAATTTCATATTTTAATTTCAATATTAGAAAAAGAAAACTTTGTGCATTATGAAACATCTAATTTTGGTAAGAAAGGTTTTTTAAGCAAGAATAACACTGCGTATTGGTTAGGAAAACCCTATTTAGGTATTGGTCCTTCAGCACATTCTTTTAATGGAAAACAACGAAGTTGGAATGTAAGGAGCAATACAAAATACATAAAATCTATTCAAGACAATGTACTACCGATAGAAAGAGAAACCTTAACAAAAACTGATGGTTATAACGAATATATTATGACTGGTTTAAGAACCGTTTGGGGAGTTTCCTTTGCTAAAATAAGCACTAATTTTGGAGAAAAATATCTAAATTATTTAAAAAAACAGTCTGAAAAATATATCCAACAAGAATTATTGTATCTTGAAAACGGAATTTTAAAAACAACTCCAAAAGGAAAATTTTTATCAGACGGAATTGCCTCTGATCTATTTATTCTAAATTAGTTTTGGGAGCTATTGAACTTGGTTTAACACTAAAAAGCTGCAGCAAAAATGAAAGCAACAATTGAATACAACTCTAGAAAAATAACCATTAATGTTTCTGAACCCATAGACATCTCAATTCCAATTGATATGGAAAAAGAAAATATTAATGCATGGGGTATTGATGACCCTAAGATTTCAGTTGAAAAATTTGATGGCTATGAGGTAAGTGTTGCTAATGGTGCTGTTGTAAATTTTAATCGCATTCAATTCAATCCTCATTCTCATATTACACACACAGAATGTGTGGGACACATTACGAAGAAAGTACATTCTGTAAATCAAAATCTAAAGCACTACTTCTTTGTCTCAGAAGTGGTTACAGTTGCTCCAGAAAAAAAAGGAGACGACTTTATCATTTCAAAAAAGCAGTTAAAAACAGCCTTAAAAAACAAAAAAAGAGATGCAATTGTAATCAGAACTTTACCAAATCTATCTGATAAAAAAACGACAAGATACTTTAATACGAACCCTCCTTATTTATCAGAAGATGCCGCTTTGTACTTGGTTGAAAAAGGAATCAAACACTTATTAGTTGATCTCCCATCAGTTGATAAAGAAAAGGATGGAGGCAAATTGATTGTACATCATACTTTTTGGAATACGAAAGGAACTCTTCGAATGGATGCGACAATTACTGAATTTATATTTGTTCCAAATACGGTTGAAGATGGAGAATATTTATTAAATTTAATGATTGCGCCTTTCGAAAATGATGCAACTCCTAGTAAACCTATTTTGTACAAAATAATAAAATGAAATAGAAAACCATGCACATAGAAGAATTTAGAGATTTTTGTATTGCAAAAAAAGGAGTGACAGCACATTTCCCTTTTGATGAAATAACGCTTGTTTTTAAAGTGATGAATAAAATATTTACGCTCACAGGCTTAACCAATTGGGAAAAAGGTGAGGCGAAAATTAACTTAAAATGTGCTCCCGAAAAAGCAGCAACATTGCGTGATGAATATGAAGGTATCGCTCCTGGTTGGCACATGAATAAAAGACTTTGGAATACCATTACACTAAATTCTAGTGATGTTTCTGATGACTTGGCAAGAGAACTTATCAATCATTCGTATAAGCTGGTTGTAAATGGATTGACAAAAAAACTTCAGGCTGAATTAGAGAATTTGTAATATGAAAAAAGAAGCTATCAGAAAAATATACAAACAAAAGCGCAGAGAACTATCTGAAAATCAGCGAAGAAATTTTCAAGAAAACATCTACCAACAAATTTATAGTTTAGATATTTCTAAGGTTAAAAACGTGCATTTATTCCTATCATTAACCAAGTTTAATGAAATAGATACGAAACCTATTATTGCTTTTTTCAGAAATAAAAAAAAGAAAATAGTAGTCAGTAAATGCAACTTTGAAAACAACTCCCTTTCTCATTTTTATTTAGAAGGAAATACGCTTTTAGAATTGAATAAATTCGGCGTTCCTGAACCTGTAAATGCAGAACAAGTTTCTGAAAATGAACTCGATATTATTTTTGTACCAATGTATGTTTCTGATAAAAAAAATTACAGAGTTGGTTACGGAAAAGGTTTTTATGATCGTTTTTTATCCAACTGTAAAAAAGAAGCAAAATTTATAGGTTTAAACTTTTTCAAACCCATCGATCAGATTGAAGATGTCAATGAATTTGATATCGCATTACACCAAGTAATCTATCCCAAATAAACTTTAAAGCACTTTTTATCCTTTAAAAGTTTGCATGCGAGTAATTGGCATTATGATTAGATTTAAAACCTTAATATCAAGAAAATATTAATAAAAAATGATTGTACAAGGAAATATTGTTGACATACAAAATAAGCAAATTTTTAAAGGAGAAGTCTTAGTTGAAAACGGCAAGATTATAGAAATCAGAGCAGGAAGTCATGATCAAGAAAATTATATTTTACCAGGTTTTATAGATGCTCATATTCACATAGAAAGTGCGATGTTAGTTCCCTCTGAGTTTGCAAAAATAGCAGTAATTCATGGCACCGTGGCGACCGTCTCTGATCCACACGAAATTGCAAATGTTTTGGGTGTAAAAGGAGTCGATTTTATGATTGAAAACGGAAAGAAAGTGCCTTTGAAATTTAATTTTGGTGCACCGAGTTGTGTCCCTGCAACTTCTTTTGAAAGTGCAGGAGCAAATATTGATGCTGAGGATATAAAAAAAATGATGAAAAATCCTGATATCAAATATTTAGCCGAAATGATGAATTATCCTGGTGTTTTATTTGACGACCCCGAAGTACTCCAAAAGATTCAACACGCAAAAAAGAACAAGAAACCTATTGATGGGCATGCACCAGGTTTAAGAGGAGAAGAGCTCTCTAAATATATTTCCGCAGGAATTTCTACAGATCATGAATGTTTTTCTTATGAGGAAGCTTTGGAAAAATTACAGAAAGGAATGAAAGTAATTATTCGTGAAGGAAGTGCCGCAAAAAACTTTGAAGCTTTAATTGATTTGTTACCAGAACATTTTAACAACATGATGTTTTGTTCTGATGATAAACATCCAGACGATTTATTATTAGGTCATATAAATCAATTGTGTGAACGTGCAGTTGCAAAAGGAATTGATGTTTTTAAAGTCTTACAAGCGGCTTGTATTAATCCGGTAAAACATTATGATTTAGACGTTGGACTATTACAAAAAGAGGATGCTGCAGATTTTATTTTAGTTGATAATTTAAAGGATTTTAATGTTTTAGAAACCTATATAAATGGGGAATTAGTTGCTAAAAACGGGCATTCTTTTATAAAATCTGTTCCTTTTGAAGTTTTGAATAATTTCAATACTGACCCCAAGGAAGTAGGTGATTTTGAGTTTCAATCTGCATCAGAAAAAATTAAAGTAATCGAAGTTTTAGATAGTGAATTAGTAACCAATCAAATTGAAGTCGATTCTTTAATTATTGATGGAAATTTAGTTTCTAATCTAGCAACTGACGTTTTAAAAATGACGGTAATAAATCGTTATAAAAACTCAAAACCTGCGATTGCATTTATCAAAAATTTTGGATTAAAAGAAGGTGCAATTGCAAGTTCCGTCGGTCATGATTCTCATAATATTATTGCTGTAGGTGTTTCTGACGAAGCTATCTGCAAGGCCGCAAATCTAATTATTGAAAATCGTGGAGGAATTTGTGCCGTAAGTTCATCCGAAGAAAAGATCGTTTCATTGCCTGTTGCAGGAATTATGTCTGATAAATCTGCTGAGGAAATTGGAAAGTCCTATGCTGAATTAGATAGAATGGCAAAAAAAATGGGAAGTAAATTACGGGCTCCTTATATGAGTTTATCGTTTATGGCATTGTTAGTCATTCCCTCTTTGAAGCTATCTGACAAAGGATTATTTGATGGAAATTTATTTAAATTTACCTCGTTAGAGGTTACATAAAACGCTGCTTACCCTGATAAATACGGACAGTAAATTACTGAATATCTTTTAGTAATAGTTGCACCGATTTATGTCCGTTCCATTCGTTTTCATCTAGCGCATAAACAATATTAAAATCATTTTTAACGAGCTCCATTTTATCCCCTAAATTAAAACCAATCGCATTGTAAGTTTTTTGATTATCCCCTTGAAAAACATTCAATTTTAAATGTGTTTTATCTGCACCTACCTGTTTCCCATATCCATTATCTCTCACGCAGGTAGAGGTGAAAGTAGGTTTCATATTTAGAGGGCCAAAGGGTGCCATTTGTTGAATAATTCTAAAAAACTTAGGAGTAATTTCAGAAAGCTCAATTGCTGCATCTATAGAAATTTCTGGAGTTAATAATTTTTTATCAATTGTTTTTTCTACAATTTCTTCAAATTTATTTTTAAAATTGAGATAATTTTCTGGCAATAATGTCAAACCTGCAGCATATTTATGTCCGCCAAATTGTTCAATAAATTCTTCACATTCTTGCAACGCATTATAGACATCAAATCCTTTGACAGATCGAGCAGATGCGGCTAATTTATCACCACTTTTTGTAAAAACTAATGTGGGTCTGTAATATTTTTCTATCAACCTAGAAGCAACAATACCAATGACTCCTTTGTGCCAATCTTCTTGATAAACGACCGTTGAAAAACCTTGCTCCTCCTCGTTATCTATAATTTGAATTAAAGCCTGGTCTGTAATTTTTTTATCTAATTCTTTTCTATCTGCATTAAATATTTCTATAGAAGCTGCAAATTCAACTGCAGCATCAAAATCCATTTCTGTTAGCAATTCAACTGCATAATTTCCATGTTTTATTCTCCCAGCGGCATTTATTCTTGGCGCAATAATAAAAACAACATCGGTAATGGTGAGTATTGATTTTTTTGTTTGATGAAGGATCCCTTTAATTCCGTTTCTTGGATTTTGATTTATGACTTGTAGTCCATAATAAGCCAATATCCTGTTTTCTCCATTCATGGGTACAATATCTGCAGCAATTGCTGTGGCAACTAAATCTAGATAGGGGACAAAATCGTGAATGGTTTGGTTTCTAGAAACACCCAGAGCTTGTATCAGTTTAAACCCAACTCCACAGCCACATAATTCATCAAACGGATAAGTGCAATCCGCTCTTTTTGCGTTTAAAACGGCAACTGCTTTTGGTAATTTTGAGCCTGGTTTATGATGGTCACAAATAATAAAATCGATGTTTTTTTGTGTAGCATATGCCACTTTATCAATTGCTTTTATACCACAATCTAGAGCTATAATTAAGGAAAAATCATTGTCATTGGCAAAATCGATTCCCAAATAAGAAATTCCATAACCTTCTGCATATCTGTCTGGAATATACGTCGCAATATTAGGGTAAATGGTTTTTAAATAAGAAAAAACTAAAGAAACAGCCGTTGTCCCATCCACATCATAATCTCCATAGATTAAAATATTTTCGTTCGCAGCAATTGCCGTTTCAATTCTTGCAACAGCCACCTCCATATCTTTCATTAAAAAAGGATCATGAATCTGATCTAATTTTGGACGAAAATAGTTTTTAGCATCAGCAAATGTTTCAATATTTCTTTGACAAAGAATCGATGCTATTGTAGTATCAACCTGAAGTTCTTTGGCTAATTTTTCTATTTTTTCTTTTTCGGATTGTGACTTTAACGTCCATCTCATAGCGGTTTATTTTTTATTTCTCGTGTAGAAATATCGCTGTTTCTATCGCTGCGAATTGACGAAACATTTCCATCACTCCACAGTATTTTGTAACGGATAAATTCACTGCTTTTTGGATTTTATCTTCTTTTAAATTAGGTCCTGTAAAATGATAATCAACCTTCACTTTGTGATAAAATTTTGGATGTTCTTCGGTTAACTCACCCGTTGCCTCAATTTTAAAATCCGTTATTTGTACACGCATTTTTTCTAATAAAGAAATCACATCTAACCCTGAACAACCCGCCAAAGAAGATAACATTAACGCTTTAGGTCTATAGCCTTTTCCTGCCCCTCCGTTTTCTTCCCCTGCATCCATATCAAGAGAAAGTCCACTTGGATTGTCAGATTCAAATTGCATGTTTTCTCTCCAAACGGTAGTTACTAAGTTTTTTGTCATATTTGATTGTTTGTTTTGTTTTATTTTGTTTTATTTTGTTTTATTAAATTGAAATAGTAAATTGTGCGTTCTTATTCTACAAAAATAAGGAGAAGACATTTAAAGTGACCCCTAAAAATAAATAAATCTTGTCAATAAAAAATAAAATTTCAGTACTCTTTTTATTAGTATTGTGTTTAGAGTTATTTTCTCAAACTGGAGGCCCTCCTGTTTTAAACGCAACTGATGATCAAGTATTTTGTCCGGGAAGTGCAATTAAAATTGCGCCTAGTTTTACTATTACACCAAGCCCAGCTGATCCTGGAATTGTCTCTTTTTCGATTCAGATTTCGTCTGGATATCAACTAAATTTTGACCTGTTAGATATAGATACGACACCCTATCCAAGCATAGATACAGCTGACTGGAGTCCTTCAGAAGGTAAATTAACCTTAACAACACCTGTTGGTGTACCATTTCTTTCATATCCAGAACTACAAAGTGCGGTAAGAGAGGTCATTTTCTCGACAACAGCAACAACAATTACGAATGAAAAAAAATTCTCATTGACCTTTGGGGATGCTAATTATTTACCTAAAACGGATCATTTTTATCAATATATTAAATCTACAGGGATTACTTGGGATGCTGCAAGAACTGAAGCAGCAACCCGAACGTATTATGGTAGAACGGGTTATTTAGCGACGCTATTATCTCAAGAAGAAGCAGATTTTGCAGGAAAGCAAGCGGCTGGAGCGGGTTGGATTGGAGGTTCTGATGCAGGCACACCCGATGTTTGGAAATGGGTGACCGGACCAGAAGCTGGAACCATTTTTTGGCGAGGAAGAGCAGATGGTTTTTCTCCTGATAATGGTTTTGCGTTTTGGAATAATAAAAACGGTTCTAACGAACCTAATAATTATAACAATAGTGATGAAGATTATGTACACATTACAGCTCCTAACGTTGGAACTGAAGGTTCTTGGAATGATTTAACAATCACAGGTGATGCTGCTGGAGATTATCAACCAAAAGGATATATCGTAGAATTTGGAACTCCTGGTGATCCTACCTTAGATATTGTTGCAGCCACTCGTATTTATTTAACGCCAAATCCTACAATAGCAACTTTAATCAATCCCATTTGTTCAGGGGAAAATGCGGTTTTTACTATAAGAGGTATGGCTAACTCCACTGTCAGCTATACAACTGACAATGGACTAACAACCCAAACGGAAACTTTAGATGGTTCAGGTCAAGGAACAGCAACTGTCTTAGGTGCTATGGCAAATACAACGATTAGACTAACGAGTATCGATAACGGTAGTTGTACATCTCCATTAACAAATTCCGCTACGGTAACCATAAATCCAACTCCAGCAATTACCTCATTAACTTCTAACGGCGCTGTCTGCATCGGTACAGATGCAATTTTCACAATAAGAGGTACGGCTAACGCCACTGTCAGCTATACTACTGATGGAGGACTAACAAACCCAACCGTAATCTTAGATGCTGCAGGAAGAAATATCATAACTATTTCAGGGATCTTAGGGAATACTTCTATCAAACTAAATAACATTAATGGAAGTAGTTGCTCATCAATATTAACAAATTCAACCACGGTAACAATATCCCCAAGTCCAGCAATTACATCATTAACTTCTAACGATCCCGTTTGTTCAGGAACGGATGCAATTTTTACAATTACCGGAACGGCTAATAACACTGTCAGTTATACGACTGACAATGGACTAACAAACCAAACAATAATCTTAGATGGTTCAGGTCAAGGAACAGCAACTGTATCAGGAATCATGGTAGATACTACAATTAAACTAACGAGTATCAATAACAATGGTTGCATCTCTTCATTAACAAATTCAGCCACGGTAAACATAAATCCAAATCCAGCAATTACATCATTAACCTCTAACGGCCCTGTATGTGTCGGTGCAGATGCAATTTTTACAATAAACGGTTCGGCGAATGCCACTGTAAACTATACCACTGATGGTGGTATAACAAATCCAACACTAATCTTAAATGCTACAGGAGAAAATACTGTAACCATTTCAGGGGTTACAATGGGTAATACTACGATCAAACTAAATAGCATCAATAATAGCAATTGCTCATCTATATTAACAAATACAGAAATAATAAGGATCACTCCAGATCCAGCAATTACCTCATTAACTTCTAACAATCCAATTTGTTCAGGAACGGATGCAGTTTTCACAATTAACGGTACTGCTAACGCGACTGTCAGCTATACAACTGATGGTGGAACAACAAGTCAAACGGTAATTTTAGATGGTTCAGGTGAGGGAACAGTAACTGTCGCAACTCCCATCAACGATACAACTATCCAACTAGGGAGTATTAATGTGGGGAGTTGTTCAACAGTAGTATCAAATACCACTATGGTTACCTTTACCACTACTCCTGATTTTGATCTTGCTCAGAACACTTATATTTTGTGTAAAGATGTGGGCACGATTACGCTAAAGACTTTAAATCCTCTCGAGAATAATTATACCTATGAATGGAA
The DNA here is from genome assembly GCA_949545755.1 of Polaribacter sejongensis. Taxonomy (GTDB): domain Bacteria; phylum Bacteroidota; class Bacteroidia; order Flavobacteriales; family Flavobacteriaceae; genus Polaribacter; species Polaribacter sejongensis_A. Next base: position 46,892 of record CATITK010000002.1, read on the forward strand.
GAAAGACGGAACAACTCTTTCGAGTGTTTTAGATTCTATTGTCACAAATAGTTCAGGAAACTATACAGTAAAAGCATTTTCTATAACAGGGTCCGGGTGTGAGTCCTCAGAAAAAAGTATTGAAGTTATAGGCTCAGAAGAAGCAACCATTACAAATAATAATGTAATTATTGTTGATGATTCTAATAATAACTCCCTACAAATCCTCACTTCAAATATAGGAATTGGCGATTATGAATTTATTTTAGATGATGTATCTGGTAGCTATACTGATAGTTCCTTTTTTGAAAATATAGCAACAGGAATGCATACTTTATATGCTAGAGATAAAAATGGATGCGGAGGAATTGCTACTTATGAATTTTTTGTTTTGGCCTATCCAAAGTTTTTTACACCAAACGGTGATGGAAAAAATGATATTTGGAAAATTGAAGGGGCTGATGACGGCTCTTTTACCGTTGCAGATATTTCAATTTACAATCGATTCGGTGTGTTATTATTTCAATCTGATTCTTCTAATTTAGGATGGGATGGACTATCTCAAGGGAAAATATTGCCTTCAAATACGTATTGGTTTAAAGTGATTCTAAACGGTATTAATGGTCGAAAAATTGAGAAAACAGGCCGTGTTAGTCTCATGAGAAAATAACTCTTGGCTTTTTTTTGATACGCTACTATCTTAGGAAAGACGAGTTAGAAATAAGTGCCCTTCAATTATTTCAAAATGATGTGAACCCTTTTTTGTAATTCTAGAATTACATTTCTCTCAAACCACGGGTTTTTAGTTAACCAAAAACGATTTCTTGGAGAGGGATGAGGCATCACAAAATACTTGGGTAAATATTCCGGGTAATTATCTACAGTTTCAGTGAGTGTTCTTTTTGCTTTATCTTTTAAATAATAGTTCTGTGCATACATTCCTATTAAAATAATCAATTCTAAATTTGGCATTAACTCAAATAATTGTTGATGCCATTGTGGAGCGCATTCTTTTCTTGGAGGTTTATCCCCACTTTTTCCTTTTCCAGGATAACAAAATCCCATGGGAACAATTGCGAATTTTTCTACATTGTAAAAATCTTCATCAGAAACATTAAGCCATTTTCTTAATTGTTTCCCACTTGCATCATCCCAAGGAATTCCAGATTTATGCACCTTTGTTCCAGGAGCTTGACCAATAATTACAATTTTAGAATCTTTATGACCTGCAACAACAGGATTTGGCCCCAAATCTAAATGAGCTGAGCAAATGGTACATTGTTTTATTTCTGATAAAAGATTTTGCATTCTTTAAAAGTAATCATTCTTCTTATTCCAATCAAGAAACGAGGAGGAATCTCATTTTACATCCATAAATGTGAGGTTTTTAAATTGCTAAAAAGCTCATTTAAAATGACATTCTAACTTTTTAAGACCAAGGCATCTCCTTCAAAAGACAAAGTTTCAAAACCCGTTTTCATAAAATTACGAATATTTTGATGAGAAGAACCCTTTTCATCTTCTAAAACATTTTTATAATGTTCGCCAAAACAAAATAATGTTTCTTGTTTTGTTAGTTTTTGTTTTTTTGCAAATGCAAATAACTTACAAGAACCAGCGTTTTCGCCTGCATTGTTTTTTATATCTCCATTTGTAAAAGTGGTTGGAGTAAAATTGAAATTATCATCGATTACTTGCATTGTTTCTGCAAAAGTAATTTCTGTTGGGTTTACTTTTAGTTTTGTTTTGAATTGTTGGATGATCATAATTTGAGGTAACAGGTTTAATTTTTTTATGTACTATTATTTTGAGGTCTTCCCTTCCACAATCACAACAATTTCTCCTTTTGGAGGTTTGTTTGTATAATGTGCTAACACTTCAGTAGTAGTTCCTCTAATGGTTTCTTCAAACATTTTAGTCAATTCTCTTGAGACAGAAACCTGCCTTTCTGCTCCAAAATATGCTATAAAATGCCCTAAAGTTTTTACTAATTTATGAGGTGATTCATAAAAAATCATTGTTCTTGTTTCTGCTGCTAATAATAAAAAACGTGTTTGCCTTCCTTTTTTTACAGGTAAAAAACCTTCAAAGATAAACTTATCGTTTGGCAAACCAGAATTTACCAAAGCTGGCACAAAAGCCGTTGCGCCTGGCAAACAATCTACTTCAATGTTATTTTCTACACAAGCTCTTGTGAGTAAAAAACCAGGATCTGAAATTGCAGGCGTTCCAGCATCTGAAATTAAGGCGCAGGTTTCTCCGTTTTGTATTCTTTGTACAATCCCTTTTATAGATTTATGTTCATTATGCATATGGTGAGAGTGCATTTGTGTTGCTATCTCAAAATGCTTTAAAAGTTTACCACTTGTACGCGTGTCTTCTGCAAGAATAAAATCGACTTCTTTTAAAACACGAATGGCTCTAAAAGTGATGTCTTCTAGATTACCAATGGGTGTTGGTACTAAATACAGTTTACTCATCTAATGAATTTTTCTTGAACATGAATTACATCCATGAATACAAATTTACAAAGAATTGTACGGATTCTGCGTTACCGATTGAAGCATTTGTTTGCGCTCTTTTTTGTTTTAAAAAAAGCGAGTGCGAAAAGCGGGACATTTCTATTTAGAAATGAACGCCCAAAAAGTTATAATTCAAACGAAATTGTTTAATTTTGCGGATTAGATCCTGAAATAAATTCAGGATAACAGTTTTAGGAATTCCGCTTTGCGGAAGCAAATTTTCAAGAGAAATGTACAGAAGTCATTCTTGTGGCGAGTTAAGAACATCGCATGCAAATACAGAAGTAACCTTGTCGGGTTGGGTTCAAAAATCGCGTAATAAAGGTTTTATGGTTTGGGTAGATTTACGTGATCGATACGGAATTACGCAATTAATTTTTGATGAAGAACGCACGCCAAAAGCAATGATAGAAAAAGCAAAATCTTTGGGAAGAGAATTTGTGATACAAATTACAGGAACTGTAATTGACCGTGAATCTAAGAATTCTAAAATGCCTACTGGAGCTATAGAAGTATTGGTTTCTAAACTAGAAATTTTAAATGCATCCATTACTCCTCCTTTTACAATTGAAGATAAAACAGATGGTGGCGAAGACATTCGAATGAAATACAGGTATTTAGATATTCGAAGAAACCCTGTAAAAGACAGTTTAATTTTCCGTCATAAAGTTTCGATGGAAGTTCGTAAATACTTGTCTGACCAAGAATTTATAGAAGTTGAAACTCCGTATTTAATAAAATCTACACCAGAAGGAGCAAGAGACTTTGTGGTGCCTTCTCGAATGAATGAAGGGCAGTTTTATGCGTTACCACAATCGCCTCAAACATTCAAACAACTGTTGATGGTTGGTGGAATGGATAAATATTTTCAGATTGTTAAATGTTTTAGAGACGAAGACTTACGAGCAGACAGACAACCAGAATTTACACAAATTGATTGTGAAATGGCATTTGTAGAGCAAGAAGATATTTTAACTATTTTTGAGGGATTGACGCGTCACTTATTAAAAGAGATTAATAATGTCGAGGTAGATAAATTTCCAAGAATGTTATATGACGATGCCATGCGTTTGTATGGAAATGACAAACCAGATATTCGTTTTGGAATGGAATTTGGCGATTTAAATGCAGTTACACAGCATAAGGATTTTGGTGTTTTTAATAGCGCTGAATTGGTCGTTGGTATAGCCGTTCCTGGAGGGAATAAGCACACAAGAAAAGAGATTGATACTCTTATAAAATGGGTGAAGCGTCCACAAATTGGTGCTTTGGGAATGATTTATTGTCGTGTTAACGAAGATGGAACATTTAAATCTTCTGTAGATAAATTTTATGACCAGGAAGATTTCGCAAAATGGGCAGCAGAAACTGGCGCAAAAAAAGGTGATTTAATCTGTGTTTTATCTGGTGACACCAATAAAGTAAGAGCACAATTGTCTGCTTTAAGAATGGAATTTGCGGAACGTTTAGGATTGCGTGATCCAAAAGTATTTGCACCTCTTTGGGTAATCGATTTTCCTTTATTAGAGCTGGATGAAGAAACGGGTCATTATCACGCAATGCATCATCCTTTTACTTCTCCGAAACCAGGACAAATGGAATTGTTAGATATAGATCCAGGAGCTGTAAAAGCAAATGCATACGATTTAGTTTTAAACGGAAATGAAATTGGTGGAGGTTCTATACGTATTCACGACAAACAAATGCAAGCAACCATGTTGCGTCATTTAGGTTTTTCTGAAGCTGATGCCAAAGCACAATTTGGTTTCTTAATGGATGCGTTTGAATATGGTGCGCCACCGCATGGTGGTTTGGCTTTTGGTTTGGATAGATTGGTTGCAATTTTAGGCGGACAAGAAACCATTAGAGATTTTATTGCGTTCCCAAAAAATAATTCCGGAAGAGATGTGATGATTGATGCGCCTGCTTTTATAGCTGACGAACAACTGAAAGAATTGGGCTTAAAACTAGATGCTTAAGCATCTCAAATTAATAATTGAATCTTGTTCTAAATTTAGAACAAGATTTTTTAATTACTTTTAAGACTTAAAGATAAGTGTAAAAAAAGGTTTTGAAAATCAGTATGCACTCAACAAAACATATCTATAGAAAAATATTAATTTGGAGATATAAACATATTTCTGAAAGACAATTTGTATACATTTTAAGCGTTTTAGTAGGGTTTTTAGCTGGTTTGGGTACCTATATCTTAAAAGAACTTACCTATTTAATTAAAGAAGGTTTAGCAGGGAATTTAATAAAGGAGTATCAGTATACCCTCTATTTTATTTTCCCCATCATAGGATTTTTTTTAGTCTATTACATTAAGAAATTAGTGATTAAAAAAGAAATTGGTCATGGAATTTCTACAACGCTACATGCAATTTCCAGAAGAAACGGAATCATCAAACGATATAAAATTTTCGCCTCTTTACTAACAGCGCCGATTACCGTTGGTTTTGGAGGCTCTGCCGGATTACAAGGACCTGCAGTGAGTACTGGAGCTGCTTTGGGTTCTAATATTGCGCAGTTGTTTCATATGAATTCTAAAACCAGAATGTTGCTGATTGGTTGTGCAACTGCTGGAGCAATGTCTTCTATGTTTCAAGCGCCAATTGCTGCCATTATTTTTGCCGTAGAAATTTTTAGTTTAGACTTAGCTTTTGCTTCTTTAATTCCCTTACTACTCGCGTCCGTTTCTGCCGTAATTTCTTCTTACTTTTTTACAGGAACCGATGTTTTATTTGGGTTTAAATTGGTCGACGTTTTTGAAGTAAAAGACATCCCTTTTTATATTGCATTGGCTCTTTTAACTGGAGTTGCTTCTGTCTATTTTTCTAAAATGTATTTTGGAATTACTCGTTTTTTTGAACGTTTTCAAAGTCCTCTTAAAAGATTGATTATTGGAGGAATTGCCATCGGAATTATGCTCTATTTAATTCCGCCTTTGTATGGTGAAGGTTATGGATTAATCAATAATTTATTACAAGGAAATACAGCAGAAGCATTAAAAGACATTCCTTATAACATCGAATTACAAAATGTATATGTAGTGGTTTTAATGTTGTTATTAATTGGCATTTTTAAAGCAATTGCAATGACAACAACTTTTGCCGCAGGTGGTGTTGGGGGTATCTTTATTCCAACTCTTTTTATGGGAAGTGCTCTTGGAAACTCCATCGCTAAAGTAATCAATCACTTGGGGTTTTCTGTCTCTGAATCTAATTTTACCTTGATCGGTATGACCGGCTTAATGGCAGGCGTATTACACGCTCCCTTAACAGCTATTTTCTTAATTGCAGAAATTACAGGTGGCTATGAATTATTTGTTCCACTAATGTTAGTGTCTGCAATTTCATATGCCTTTACAAAGTATTTTATTTCAAACTCAATTTATACTGTTGAACTGGCAAAAAAAGGACAATTAATTACGCACAATAAAGACAAAAACGTATTAATGTTAATGCGTATTGACAAATTAATTGAGACTAATTTTAAACCTGTAAAACCAGAAATGACATTAGGGGAAATGTTAAAACAATCGGTATCAAAATCAAAAAGGAATATTTTTCCTGTTTTAAATGATGAGAAAAGGTTTTTAGGAAATGTTTTATTAGATGATATCAGACACATGATGTTTGACCAAAAGTATTATGAATCTACCAAAGTTGCTGATGTAATGAAATCTGCAGCAGAAATAATTTTTCATGAGGATTCTGTAGAGGAAGTGATGCAAAAGTTTAAGCAGAGTGGTGCTTGGAATTTACCCGTAGTAAAAGAAGGCGTTTATTTAGGTTTTATTTCTAAATCTAAATTATTGACAGTTTATAGAAACAAATTAGTAGAGGTTACCTCTTAAAAAAGAAAAAATGAGAACAAATAGTTTTACTCTAAAAATGAGTAAGAATTCTGACCGTGATTTAGAAACCATTCTTGAAGAAAAAAACAAATACACAAAAGAAGCGATACAAGCCGTAATTTGGGAGCTAGAAAACAGAAATTTAAGAGAAAAAACAGTAATTCTTGAGGAAGAGGTTTCTGAAGAAATCACAAAAAACAATGAAAAACCCATTGAAGAAATACCATTCCCTAATTTGTATTCAAAAAAAACAATCCAAGGTTTTGCAATTTTCTTTTCAACAATTTTTGGTGCTTTTTTATTAATGCAAAATTTAAAAGAAATGAAGAAACCAAAAGCAAGAATTGAAGTTCTTTCTTTTGGAATTTTATTCACAATAGTATCGGTGATACTTTTAAATTACCTTCCAAAAACCTTGTTTACTACGTTACTTTTCAATCTAACAGGTTACCTTATACTCATACATTTTTTTTGGGACAGAGATATAGGCAAAAACCTAAAATATACAAAAAAGAATATTTGGAATCCTTTAATATATGCCATACTAATTATAATGTTATTGGTCTTTTTGCAATTTTTACCCCAAATTTTGGGTGCATAAAAACGTTAAATTAAAAGCAAAATAGCAGCTCTAATTATTGAAATTAATTTCATTTTGATGAAAACCAACTTTTAAAGACAGAACTTTTGTAATTTTACAGGATGAAATTAACATTAAAAATACTATTTATTCTCTTTTTCATTTGGATGACTATTGGATTGTTACTCATAAATACAGGACACGAAAAAGCACATATTGTAATGGGATTAGGAGTATTTTACTTTTCGTTTTTATGTATGCCTTTATTTATTTATTATCGATATAGAGATGGAAAATATAAGAAATACATCTTAAATGATCAAAAACTAAGAGACGCTTTTAAACATCAAGCTAAAGATTAATATTGTTTCATAAGTTTCTAACATTCACCAAACCTTACTCCGGTATTTTGGTTTCTTATCAGTTAAAAAACAAGAATACGAACCTATTATCTTTCTAAAAAAAAATCACTAATCAATATAATAACCGATAAAATTCCATCGATTTTATTGAAGATTTTTTTAGGCATTTCCAATTCAAATCTTTGTATTTTTGCAATCTATGATCGACGAACGCGAAGTTACATCTGAAAAAGCCGTATTAATTGGTATTATCTCTCAGCAACAAGATGAAACTCAATCTACAGAATATTTAGATGAATTAGAGTTTTTAACTTTGACTGCTGGTGGAGTTGCCGTAAAACGTTTTGTTCAAAAGATGGAAAGACCAAACCCTAAAACTTTTTTAGGTACAGGAAAATTAGAAGAAGTGAGAGATTATATAGCATCTAATGCTATTGGAACAGCTATTTTTGATGATGAACTATCACCAGCACAACTGCGTAATATTGAGAAAATTTTAGATTGTAAAATTTTAGATAGAACCAACCTTATCTTAGATATTTTTGCCCAAAGAGCGCAAACAAGTTCAGCAAAAACGCAAGTAGAATTAGCACAGTGTCAATATTTATTGCCTCGTTTAACACGACTTTGGACACACCTAGACAAACAGAAGGGTGGAATAGGAATGCGTGGACCTGGGGAAACTGAAATAGAAACAGATCGACGGATCATTAATGATCGAATTGTACTTTTAAAGAAGAAGTTAAAAACCATTGATAAGCAAATGGCAGTGCAACGAAAAAACCGTGGAAAAATGGTAAGAGTTGCTTTGGTTGGATACACCAATGTTGGTAAATCTACGTTAATGAATGTCATCAGTAAGAGTGCTGTTTTTGCAGAAAACAAACTTTTTGCAACTTTAGACACCACCGTTAGAAAAGTCGTTATTAAGAACATTCCGTTTTTATTGACAGACACCGTTGGTTTTATTAGAAAATTACCCACACAATTGGTAGAGTCTTTCAAATCTACCTTAGATGAAGTTCGTGAAGCTGATTTATTATTACATATTGTAGACATCTCTCATCCGAATTTTGAGGATCATATTGCATCTGTAAATTCGATTCTAGCAGATATAAAATGTGCAGACAAACCGTCTTTAATGGTTTTTAATAAGATTGATGCTTATTCTCATGAAACTATCGATGAAGATGACATCATCACAGAAAGAGGAAAAAAACATTATACTTTACAAGATTGGGAAAAAACTTGGATGAATGATTATGAGGTACCATCTATCTTTATTTCTGCTTTAAACAAAGATAATTTGGAAAATTTCAAAGACAAATCTTATGAAGAAGTAAAGAAAATTCACATTCAACGTTTTCCTTATAATGACTTTTTATATTACGAATATAAAGAAGATGCGTAATAGAAAATTTGCACCTAAAAAAGGCATTAAAAGAGCTCTGCAAAAAAGGGCTAATCATTAAATTTATACTAAAAATTGAAACAAATCTGGCTTATCATTCAGGTAATCACCAAAGAAATTTCGGTCTTTCATTCTTTTGATTAAAGGAGCTAAATCTTTAGAAGATTTTAATTCCAAACCAACAACCGCAGCACCGTTTGCTCTGTTATTTTTTTTGGTATATTCAAAATGTGTAATATCATCATTTGTCCCTAAAATTTCAGCTACAAATTCTTTTAAAGCTCCTGCTCTTTGAGGAAATTTTACAATGAAATAATGTTTCAAATTCGCATAGATTAAAGCACGTTCTTTAATTTCTGCAGTTCGCGTAATATCGTTATTACTTCCACTTACAATGCAAACAACATTTTTTCCTTTTATTTTATCCGAAAAAAAAGCTAATGCGGCAATACTTAAGGCACCTGCAGGTTCAACAACGATTGCATCTTTGTTATATAAATCTAAAATCGTCTGACAGATTTTTCCTTCAGGAACTGTTATCATTTCTGTTAAATTTTGCAAACAAATAGCAAAGTTTAGAGTCCCTACTTTTTTTACTGCAGCACCATCAACAAATGAATCAATTTTTTTTAACGCTGTAACCCTTTTATTTCTGATAGATGTTTGCATAGAAGGTGCTCCTTCTGGCTCTACTCCTATGATTTTTGTTTCTGGAGAGAGGTCTTTAAAAATTGCTGACAAACCTGCTGACAATCCTCCACCTCCAACAGGGACAAAAACATAATCTATTTTCTCTTTCGTTTGTTTTAAAATCTCTAACCCAACTGTTGCTTGTCCTTCAATTACTTTTTCATCATTAAAAGGATGAATAAACGTTTTATTTTTTGAATCACATGCTTGTTTTGCGGCATTAAAAGCATCATCAAAAGTATCGCCTTCAAGAACTACTTCAATAAAATTTTCCCCAAACATTTTTACTTGGTTAATTTTCTGGTTTGGTGTTGGAGATGGCATAAAAATAGTGCCTTTTGTCTGTAGTAATTTACATGACAATGCAACCCCTTGCGCATGATTTCCTGCGCTTGCACATACAATTCCTCGCTTTTTTTCATCATCCGTTAGTGAAGACATTTTATTATATGCTCCTCTAATTTTATAAGAACGAACCACTTGCAAATCTTCTCTTTTAAACAGAATCGTTGCTTCATACTCTTTTGACAAATTGAAGTTTTTACTTAATGGCGTTTCAATAGCAACCCCTGTTAAATTTTTAGAAGCCACTTTTACGTTTTCTACACTCGGAAAATAGTTTTGTTTTGCTTGCATCATTCTCTAATATACAAAAGACCCTTCAGTTTATATAAACTGAAGGGTCTAAAAAATTTAATTTATTTTTTATTTATGCAGTTTTTACTACTTTCATTGCACCCATAGAAGCTCTTAATCTTTCTCCTACTTTTTCAACTGGATGATTTCTAATAATCGCATTAATACGAATTAACTCTTGGTTATCAACTCCATTTTCTGAGTTAAATGGTTTTCCAATAAGATCCGTTTTTACATTTTTCATGAAATCTGTCAATAAAGGCTTACACGCATGATCAAATAAATAACAACCATATTCTGCAGTATCAGAAATTACACGGTTCATCTCAGCCAACTTCATTCTTGCAATTGTATTTGCAATTAATGGCGTTTCGTGTAAAGACTCATAATAAGCAGAGGCATCAATAATCCCAGAATCTGTCATTGCTTCAAAAGCTAATTCTACACCAGCTCTTACAAAAGCAACCAATAAAGTTCCATGATCAAAATATTCTTGTTCAGAAATTTCTTGATCAGTAACTTGTTGCTTTTCAAAAGCAGTTTCTCCAGTTGCAGCTCTCCAAGTTAATAAATTTTTATCATCATTTGCCCAGTCTTCCATCATGGTTTTAGAAAAATGACCTGTCATAATATCATCCATATGTTTTTGAAACAAAGGACGCATAATGTCTTTCAATTCTTCAGAAATTTCAAATGCTTTTACTTTTGCAGGATTAGACAATCTGTCCATCATGTTCGTGATTCCTCCATGCTTTAAAGCTTCCGTTACAGTTTCCCAACCGTATTGTATCAATTTGGCAGCATACCCTGGGGCAATTCCTTCTGCCACCATTTTATCAAAAGATAAAATTGCTCCTGTTTGTAACAAACCACATAAAATAGTTTGCTCTCCCATTAAATCTGACTTTACCTCAGCAACAAACGAAGACTCCAATACGCCTGCTCTATGACCACCTGTTGCAACTGCATATGCTTTTGCTTGCGCCCAACCTTTTCCTTGTGGATCATTTTCTGGGTGAACCGCTGTTAATGTTGGTACTCCAAACCCTCTTTTATATTCTTCTCTAACTTCTGAGCCTGGACACTTTGGTGCCACCATAATTACAGTTAGATCTTCGCGAATTTGCATTCCTTCTTCAACAATATTAAAACCATGAGAATACGATAACGTTGCGCCTTTTTTCATTAGAGGCATTACCGTTTTTACAACATTTGTGTGTTGCTTATCTGGCGTTAAATTAATTACTAAATCTGCAGTAGGTAATAATTCTTCATAAGTTCCAACAACAAACCCGTTAGAAGTTGCATTCATAAAAGATGCTCTCTTTTGATCAATTGCACTCTGTCTTAATGTATAAGAAATGTCCAATCCAGAATCTCTCATATTTAATCCTTGATTCAATCCTTGAGCTCCACAACCTACAATAACAATTTTCTTACCTTTCAAAGCGTCTACTCCGTCTTCAAATTCTGAAGCGTCCATAAAACGACATTTTGCTAATTGTTCTAATTTTTCTCTTAATGTTAATGTGTTAAAATAATTTGACATTTTATTTGTTTTTGTTTGATGATTAGAACTTAGATTTAAGAAAAAAGATGAGAGACGGCCTGTTTTCACTTTTGCCTTCTATAAGCTATTTTCTTAGGTCTTTGTTCTTTTTAATTATGGTATGTTTCTAACAATGTTGATATTTTCATTTCCTCTTTAGTAACAGCAATACGACCAGAACGGGTATATTGCATTATACCAAAAGCACTTAACTTTTGATGTAATTCTACTAATTCTGCTTTTTTTCCTGATTTTTCCAGCACAAAAAAGTCTTTATTTACAGTAACAATTCTGGCGTTACTCTCTTTGATGATATTTTGAATCTGACGTTCTTCAAATAACAGTTCAGATTTAATTTTAAACAAACCTGATATCTGATAAATTGTAGCTTCATCATCATGATAATAAGCCTTAATTACCTCTACTTGCTTTTCTATCTGACCAATAATTTTCTTTACATTGTCTTCGCTCATATTTACAACAATTGTAAATTTAGCCACCCCATCAATTTCTGAAGGAGAAATGTTTAGACTTTCAATATTGATATGTCTTCTTTGGAAAATTGCTGATATTCTATTCAATAATCCAATATTGTTTTCAGTATAAACTGATATGGTATATAGGTTTCTTTCTGTACTCATATTATTCTAATCTTATCTCTGAAACACTCGCTCCTGAAGGAACCATTGGAAATACATTTCCTTCTTTTTCTACACAAACCTCTAGGAAATAGGCTTCTTTACTCGCCATCATTTCTGCTACAGCATCCGCCAATTCTTCCCGTTTTGTAACTTTTTTTGCTTTTATATAATACCCTTCTGCGATTGCAACAAAATTTGGATTTACCATTTCTGTAGATGCATACCGTTTCTCAAAAAACAATTGTTGCCATTGACGCACCATTCCTAGGAAGTCGTTATTTAAAACTACTACTTTCACAGCTGCCTTTTGTTGAAAAATAGTCCCTAATTCTTGAATCGTCATTTGGTATCCTCCATCACCAGAAATAGAAACAACTTCACGCTCTGGTGCGGCCATTTTTGCACCAATTGCTGCTGGCAAACCAAAGCCCATAGTACCTAACCCTCCTGAAGTAATATTACTTTTTGTTTTGTTGAATTCAGCATATCTACAAGCAATCATTTGATGTTGACCTACATCGGTAACAATAGCTGCCTCGCCTTTACTCTGAATATTAATTTCTTTAATTACTTCACCCATTGTCAATCCTTCTTTGGTTGGGTGGATGTCGTTTTTAATTACTTTCTCATATTCAATTTCGTATAGATCTTTAAATTTCTGATGCCAATCTTCATGAGAATTTTCATTAATCATTGGTAAAATAGCACCTAACGTTCCTTTTGCATCTCCTAAAACAGCAACATCTGTTTTTATATTCTTATCTATTTCTGCAGGGTCAATTTCAAAGTGAATTACCTTCGCTTGCGTAGCATATTCATCTAATTTTCCAGTAACTCGGTCATCAAAGCGCATTCCAATTGCGATTAAAACATCACATTCGTTGGTTAATTTATTTGGTGCATAATTACCATGCATTCCTAACATTCCAACATTTAATGGATGAGAAGTTGGCAATGCTGAAGCGCCTAAAATTGTCCAACCAGCAGGAATTCCTGATTTTTCTACTAGTGCTTTAAATTGCGTTTCTGCTTCACTTAAAATAACGCCTTGTCCCCATATAATAAATGGCTTTTTAGCTTCATTTATTAATTTTGCAGCTGCTTCTAAAGAACCTTCTGCTGTTTTTGGAACAGGAATGTAACTCCTCACTTTTGTACATTTTTCATAAGAAAAATCGAACTCTTCAAACTGGGCATCTTTCGTTATGTCTACTAAAACAGGACCTGGTCTTCCACTTCTTGCAATGTAAAATGCTTTTGCCAAAGCTGCTGGAATGTCAGCTGCTTTTGTAACTTGACAATTCCATTTGGTTACGGGCGTAGAAATACCAACAATATCGGTTTCTTGAAACGCGTCACTTCCTAATAAATGTGAAGGAACCTGCCCCGTAATACACACCATTGGTGTCGAGTCTATCTGTGCATCTGCAATACCAGTAATTAAATTGGTTGCTCCTGGGCCAGAAGTAGCAATTGCTACACCTACTTTTCCAGAAATTCTTGCAAACCCTTGTGCAGAATGCGTTGCGCCTTGTTCATGACGCGTTAAAACATGGTGGATTTTATCTTGATATTTATACAATTCATCATATACTGGCATGATTGCTCCACCAGGATATCCGTAAATTATTTTTATATCTTCTTCAATTAAACACCTAACAATTGCTTCACTACCAGAAATTCTTTCGGTAACTTTTGTTGCATTTTGATTGTTTTTTATGGTCTGTGTTTCCATATTTTCAATTAGATTATAGCGGTTAAAAAATAGATTTTAGACGATTCTCTTTTGCGCTCAATTTTATTTTTATTTAAAGAATAGTAAAAGAATTAAATTATAGCTTTCTTCTATACGCTATCAACTTGTTTCTTATTATAAATCCGTAACACATCCTTTAGATGCTGATGCTACTGTTTTTGCATATTTATACAAAATTCCTTTTGTATGTTTCAGTGCTGGGGCAACCCATTGTGCTTTTCTTACTGCGATTTCTTCATCTGAAAGTAACACATTAATTGAATTGTCTTCTGCACTAATTCTAATTTTATCACCTGTTTTTAGAATTCCAATTGCGCCTCCAGATTGTGCTTCTGGTGTAATATGACCCACTACAAAACCATGGGTTCCTCCAGAAAAACGTCCATCCGTAATTAATGCTACTGATTTTCCTAAACCTGCCCCCATAATTAAGGAAGTTGGTTTTAACATTTCTGGCATTCCTGGTCCTCCTTTTGGTCCCACATATCGAATGACGACAACATCTCCTCTTTCTACTTCTCCGTTTACAATCCCTGAATTTGCAGCTTGTTCTCCATCATATACGACCGCTTTTCCTTCAAAAAGTAATCCTTCATTTCCAGAAATTTTTGCAACAGCTCCTTCTGTAGCTAAGTTTCCGTATATGATTTGAATATTTCCTGATGATTTTAAAGCTTTGTCTTTTGGATAAATTACATCTTGCTCGTCAAATTCCATTGGGGCAACACTTGCTAAATTTTCTGCTAATGTTTTCCCAGTGACTGTCATACAATCTCCATGTAAATATCCATTGTCTAATAAATATTTCATGATTGCAGGAGTTCCTCCAACGCTATGAACATCTTCCATTAAGTATTTTCCTGAGGGTTTTAAATCTGCAATTAGCGGCGTTCGATCACTTACTTTTTGAAAATCTTCTAAAGTAAATTCGATATCTGCAGCATGTGCTATTGCTAAAAAGTGTAGCACAGCATTTGTAGAACCTCCCAATGCATTTACAATGGCAATTGCATTTTCTAAAGACTTTTTAGAAATAATATCTAACGGTTTTAAATCTAATTCTAATAAGTTTTTTATTGCCAAAGCAGTTCTTTCTGCTTCCGATAATTTATTCGGATTTTCTGCTGGGATTGAAGAGTTATAAGGCAATGCAAAACCCATACATTCAATAGCAGAAGCCATTGTATTTGCAGTATACATTCCTCCACAAGCTCCTGCTCCTGGAATGGCTCTTTTTATAATTTCTCTATATTCTTCTTCTTCTATTTCTCCTGCCATTTTCTGACCCAAAGCTTCAAAAGCAGAAACAATATTTAATTTTCTTCCTTTATAATTTCCTGATGCAATGGTTCCTCCATACATCATTATTGATGGACGATTTAAACGCAACATTGCAATCACGGCTCCTGGCATATTTTTATCACAACCAACCACAGAAACGAGCGCATCATAACTTTGCGCATTCATCACTGTTTCTATTGAATCTGCAATAATATCTCTTGACGCTAAAGAGTAATTCATACCCGAAGTTCCCATAGAAATTCCGTCTGAAACTCCAATTGTATTAAACCCTAGACCTACTAAACCTGCAATTTTACTTTCAACTTTAACCTCTGCTGCTAAATTGTTTAAATGCATATTACATGGATTACCATCATAACCAGTACTTGCGATACCAACTTGCGCTTTTTGCATGTCTTCATCGTTTAATCCTACTGCATACAACATTGCTTGAGATGCTGGTTGGGATTCATCTTGTGTTAATCTTTTGCTGTGTTTATTTAATTCCATTTACTGATTTCTTCAATTCGTTGTCTAAATTACTATGTTTTTCTATTTTCTTTGCATAAAACTAAATCATATTCTTTAAATTCAGGTGTTAAAAAAATACATTAAATAACTGTATTTCAGTTATTTAATACTTTTTAATTATGACACTCAATGCTTGAAATAATTTCATAAAAAAACCTTCTTTTTTTATGAAGGTTAAATTCGAAATTAATTGAACGCAAATTTAAATAATCGTACTTTGTCCCATGTGAATATTTGTAAAATTTAAATTACTATCTTCTTGGTTTGCAATATAGTCTGCAATAAAATCACCCACTTTAGCTGTAGAGGCTGCATACTGGTTTTTACCTTTTAAGTCTTGCGTAGTAATTCCTAAATCTAAGGATTTTTCAACGGCTCTTTGTATTGCATCTGCTTCATCATGCAACCCTAAGTATTCTAATAGCATTGCTGCTGATAAAATAGATGCCAAAGGATTGGCAATATCTTTTCCTTTTGCTTTGGGAAAAGAACCATGAATTGGCTCAAACAATGCGTTTTTTTCACCAATTGAACTGGAAGCAAGAATCCCAATAGATCCTCCGATTACGCAGGCTACATCTGAAATAATATCACCAAAAAGATTTTCAGATAGAATAACGTCAAACTGTTTTGGGTGTAAAACAATTTGCATTGCTGCATTGTCTACCAGCATAAAATCTAAGGCAACATCTTTATATTGTTTTCCAATTTTGGCTACGGTTTTTCTCCACAAACGAGAAGTTTCTAAAACATTCGCTTTATCAACCAACGTTACTTTTTTCTTTCTTTCCTGAGCTGCTTTAAAAGCTAAATGTGTTACTCTAGAAATTTCTTCAACCGTATAAGAACAAACATCAAAAGCAGATTTTTTATCTTTACTTACTTCTTTTTTTCCAAAATAAATTCCTGCACTTAGTTCTCTATAAATAGCGATATCTGTTTCAGCAATGATTTCTTTTTTAAGAGGAGCGTTTTTTATTAATTTAGGATAGATTTTTATTGGAGTGATATTACAGAATAGTTCCAACTCATTTCTTAAACGTAAAAGCCCTTGTTCGGGTCTTACTTTTAAGCTTGGATCATTGTCGTATTTTAATTCTCCAATTGCTCCGAATAAAATTGCATCCGCCTTTTTACAGATTTCAATAGTTTCTACTGGCAAAGGATCACCAGTTTTTTCAATTGCACAAGCGCCCATTTGAGCTTCTTTGTATAAAAAAATATGATCATATGTCTCAGCAATAGCATCTAACGCTTTTTTTGCTTGCGTAGTTACTTCTGGCCCAATACCATCTCCAGGAATTACTGCAATTGTATATTTCATGCTCTTTGTGTAATCGCTATGTTCTTATCTTATCGAAAGTAGTTATTTTTTTAATTATTTTGATCAAAACTTACACAAAATTCTAAAGAAAAAATCCTTTTCGTTTTTTTAAGCCGTTGCTATTTTAGAGATCTTACTCACTTTTTTCATAATCGCGTGTATGCCCTCATCTTTTACTTCTTTTTGTTGATCTGCTATAATTAGGAAAGCATCATAGGCAAGGTCCAATTGCACTTTCGTTAATTCATAACCAATCTTTTTGGCTCTATACGCCAAAGCAGCTCTACCGCTTCTTGCTGTTAATACAATAGCACTTTCTGTAACCCCAACATCTTCAGGGTCCATAATTTCGTAAGTTTCTCTGTTTTTTATAACGCCATCTTGATGAATTCCAGAACTGTGCGCAAATGCATTTGCACCAACAATTGCCTTGTTTGGTTGCACAGGCATTCCCATACTTTCACGAACCATAATACTTGTATCATACAATAATTTGGTATTAACACTTGTTTCCAGATTCAAATAGGGATGCTGCTTTAAGACCATTACAACTTCTTCTAAGGCAGTATTACCCGCTCTTTCTCCGATTCCATTAATGGTACATTCTATTTGACGCGCCCCGTTGATGACCCCCGCAATAGAATTTGCAGTAGCGAGTCCTAAGTCGTTATGACAATGACAAGAAAGAATTACATGATCGATTCCTTTGACGTTTTCACGTAAGTATTTTATTTTTGCTCCATACTCTTCTGGCAAACAATATCCGGTTGTATCAGGGATATTTAAAACCGTTGCGCCCGCCTTAATAACAGCTTCACAAACTCTTGCCAAATAGGCGTTGTCAGTTCTACCAGCATCTTCTGCATAAAACTCTACATCCTCTACAAAAGATTTTGCATAAGAAACTGCCTTAACAGCGCGTTCTATTACTTTTTCTCTTGTAGAATTGAATTTAAATTGAATATGAGAATCACTAGTTCCGATACCTGTGTGGATTCTTGGAATTTTAGCATATTTAAGAGCTTCTGCAGCGACTTTAATATCGTTTTCTACAGCTCTTGTTAAACCACACACTGTGGCATTTTTTACAATTTTTGAAATCTCTGTAACCGAAATAAAGTCTCCGGGACTAGAAACAGGAAAACCTGCTTCAATAATGTTAACACCTAACAAATCTAACCTTTCAGCAATGACTAACTTTTGCTTTGTATCTAGCTTACAGCCTGGAACTTGCTCTCCATCTCTAAGGGTTGTATCGAAAATTTGTACTTGGTTGTCTTGCATAATTTATGTAAAGATTGTCTTTATTATAAATCAAATATATATCTTGCCTTCCTAATTCAGTTATTAACATCTAAATATTCACGATTTCTAAAGCAAATTACAAACCTCTAAAATGTTGTATAACAGTATAGTATGAATAAAAGTGTTACATCAGCCAATCATCAAAATGATGCTCTTTTTGTTTTAATTAAATCTTTAACTAAATCAGAAAAGAGACAATTTAATTTATATGTAGGTCGATTAGGTGGAAATATCGATGCTAAATTTTTCTCATTGTTTAAATTTTTAGAGAAACTAAAAATATATGATGAAAAGGTGATTATTGGTAGTGGAATTGTTTCCAAACAACAGCTTTCTAATTTAAAAGCACATTTGTACAAACAAATTTTAATTAGCTTACGCTTGAATCCTGCACATAAAAATGTACGAATTCAAATTAGAGAACAATTAGATTTTGCTACGGTTTTATATCAAAAGGGATTGTACAAACAAAGTTTAAAATTATTAGAAAAAGCAAAGAATATGGCTTTGGATAATGAGGAAAAAAACATTGCTTATGAAATTGTAGAACTCGAAAAGGTAATTGAAACACAATATATTACAAGGAGTTTAAGTAACAGGGCAAACCAACTTTCCATTCAAGCAAAAGAGCTCAGTCAGCAAAATGTAATTGCCAGTAAACTTTCTAATTTATCGCTTCAATTGTATAGTCATTTAATACAAAATGGGTATGTAAAAAATATAGAAGAACTTCAATTTGTTGATTCCTATTTTAATGATAGAATGCCAAAATATGAATATCAAGAATTAGGTTTTAGGGAAAAATTATGGTTGTTTAAAGCACATCTTTGGCATAGTTTTTTAATACAAGATTTTTTGTTAAGCTATAAATATGCCCGTAAATGTGTCGATTTATTTGACAGCTCTAAGTTGATCAACTTACACCCTGTTTTCTATTTAAAATCTAAAAACTATTTATTAGAAGCCTCTTTTTTAGTAAAAAAAGCAGCTACTTTTAAAAAAGAATTGACCTTTTTTGAAGCGGAAATAGATCAGAAAGAAATACCAATGAATACCAATACAGAATTATTAATTTTCTTGTATCTATATTCAAACAAATTACACCTTCACTTTTTAGAGGGCTCTTTTGAAAAAGGGGAATATTTGGTCGATGTGATTAATAATAAAATTGAAAAATACAAAAACAGACTCGACAATCACTATGTAGTATTATTGTATTACAAGATTGCTTGTTTGTATTTTGGAATGGGTAAAAACAAGTTATGTATTGCTTATTTACAAAAAATAATTCGCTCTAAAAACATCAGTGCAGCAGAAGATTTACAGTGTTTTGCACGTATTTTAAATTTAATTGCGCATTATGAATGTGGTTTAGATTACGACTTAGAAAGACAGTTTGTTGATACCTACAAATTTTTGTTGAAAATGGAAAATTTGCAAGAAGTTCAGAAAGTTTTTCTAGCTTCCATTAGAGATTTGAGTGATGTTTTTCCGCATGAAATTAAAAACGAATTTAAAAAAATTCATACGAAATTGAAAAAGTTTGAAAATCATCCGTATGAAAAAAGAGCCTTCTTGTATTTAGATATTTTATCTTGGTTAGAAAGTAAAATCCAAAACAAACCGATTGCTTTGATTATTAAAGAAAAAACAAATCAATTCGGTAAATAATTATCCTTTTTTATTTACTCAAACTATTAATATCGCATTAATTAAATTAAAAAGAAAAATAATCCACATTAATTAAGCACAAATTAAATATTAATAATACTTTTGCTCCGTGAGTATTTCAAAACTAAACATAAAAACCTCTAAAACTATTTCTATAGTTGGTATTTCTATGGGGAATATTACGCGTACTTCTACAACCATTACCCTTTAGGGGTTCCGCTATATTCATATCATCCAAGGTTATCTATTGTTTCGAATAAAGACGAAATAAACACACTAAAAATTAAATTACACAAACTATTCATTAAAAATGAAAGTATTAAAATTTGGCGGTTCATCTGTCTCGAGTTCAGTAAAAATACAGAAAGTCCTAGCAATTGTTGAGGCAGCATCTAAAAACGAGAAAATTGTAGTCGTTGTTTCTGCTTTTGGAAAAACTACAGACAAACTTTTAGCGACTGCAAATGAAGCTTTAATAGATATCAATGCAGCAAAAGAGATTTTAAAAGCAATCAAAGAAACTCATTTTGAGGTAATTGAAAACTTAATTCCTAAAAATAACAGCACGGTTTCTAAAGAAGTTACTTCTTTATTTGATCGCTTATTGTCTATTTATGAAGGGGTCTTTTTATTACAAGAATTGTCTGATAAAACACTCGCTAAAATTTCTAGTTTTGGAGAAAGACTCTCTTCTTACATCATTGCAAATGCTGCAAAAGAATTGTTTGATGCAACTCATAAAGAAAGTAGCACGTTAATTGCTACCAATAATGAATATTTAAATGCACAAGTAAACTTTAAAATCACAAATAATAACATTGCTTCTTTTTTTGAGCAAAACAAACACCAAGTTACCGTTTTAGGCGGGTTTATTTCTTCGAATATTGATGGAGAAACTACAACATTGGGGAGAGGTGGTTCCGACTTCTCTGCTTCCATTTATGCGGCGGCATTAGATGCTGATGAATTACAAATTTGGACAGACGTTAGCGGAATGTTTACGGCAAATCCTAGCGTTGTAAAACAAGCATCTCCTATTTCAGAAATCTCTTACGAAGAAGCTATGGAATTGTCTCATTTTGGTGCAAAAGTTTTGTATCCACCGACCATTCAACCTTCTTTAAGAAAAGAGATTCCTATCAGAATTAAAAACACTTTTGACCCAGAAAGTGCGGGAACATTAATCTGTAACCATCCTACAAATAGCAATGAAGTGAAAGGGATTTCACACATAGAGGACATTAGCTTAATTACTTTAGAAGGCGGAGGAATGATTGGTATTCCTGGTTTTTCTAAACGCTTGTTTGAAACACTATCTCAACAAAAAATTAATATTGTTTTTATCACCCAAGCTTCCTCTGAACATTCAATTTGTGTTGGTGTTTATGAAAATGACGCGGCAAAAGCAAAAGAACTTCTAGACGAAACGTTTAACATCGAAATAGAAAAGAAAAAAATAAAACCAATTATTGCAGAAAACAATTTGGCAATTATTGCTGTTGTTGGCGAAAGCATGAAGAACTACCAAGGTTTAAGCGGACAAATGTTTAGTGCCTTAGGAAGAAATAATGTCAATGTTAGAGCAATTGCACAAGGTTCTTCAGAAAAAAACATTTCGGCTGTAATCAATAAAAAAGACGCAAAAAAGGCGTTAAACATTTTACATGAACAATTTTTTGAAGAAAGAACAAAACAACTAAACTTATTCGTGACAGGTGTTGGTAATGTTGGAGAACGCTTTTTAGCGCAATTACATCAGCAAAAGAAATTCTTAAAAGAAAACTTGAAATTAAACATTCGAGTTATTGGAATTGCTAATTCTAGAAAAATGTTTTTTGATAATAACGGAATTAACCTGGAGCACTGGAAAGAAGCCTTAGAAAATGGAACACCAACCACTTTGGAGCGCTTTCATGAAAAAGTAAAAGAAGCAAATCATAGAAACAGTGTTTTTATAGACAATACTGCAAATCAGCAAGTCTCTGAAGTGTATGAAAAGTATTTACGGGAGAGTATTTCTGTGGTAACTTGCAACAAAATTGCGTGTGCTTCAAGCTTTGATAATTACAAAACCTTAAAACAAGTTTCAAGAAAATACAATGCCTCATTCTTATTCGAAACCAATGTTGGTGCAGGTTTACCAATTATAGACACCCTTAAAAATTTAATCAATTCTGGAGATCGAGTTCATAAAATTCAAGCAGTATTGTCTGGAAGCTTGAACTTTGTTTTTAACAATTTTGATAAAAACGCAACATTTCATGATGTGGTTGCCGCTGCTCAAAAAGAAGGATATACAGAACCCGATCCAAAAATTGATTTAAGTGGCGTTGATGTGGCTAGAAAAATTTTAATTTTGGCCAGAGAAAGTGGTCATCAGTTAGAATTATCAGACATTGCAAACAATGCTTTTTTACCTGAAAATAGTTTAAATACAACCAACAATGAAGACTTTTACGCTTCATTAACAAAGAACGAAGGGCATTTTCAAAACATCTTTAAAGAAGCAAATGACAAAGAATGCCGTTTAAAATATGTGGCAGAATTTGTTGACGGAAAAGCGAACGTAGGTTTACAACACATTGCATCCGATCATCCTTTTTATAATTTAGAAGGAAGTGATAATATTGTGTTATTCTTTACTGATAGATACCCTGAAAACCCTTTAATCATAAAAGGAGCTGGAGCGGGAGCGGATGTTACTGCTTCTGGTATTTTTGCCGATGTAATTCGAATTGCGAATAAATAGTTATTCGTTTTTAGTTGTGGGTTTATGGTTCTCATCTGGACTAAAAACCAACAACTAAAAGCCAAAGACTAAAAACCAAAAAAATGGAATATATTAAAATTTTTGCTCCAGCAACTGTTGCCAATGTTTCTTGCGGATTCGATTCTTTAGGGTTTGCTGTTGATGCTGTTGGAGATGAGATGACATTTACAAAAACAGTTAAAAAAGGAGTTAAAATCACCAATATTACGGGAGCAGATTTAACTTATAATATTGATGAAAACGCAGCAAGTGCGGTAGTTCAAAAAATATTGAAGGAAGCAAACGCAGATTTTGGAATAGCCTTAACAATTCACAAAGGATACTCTCCTGGAAGTGGACTGGGAAGTTCTGCTGCAAGTGCCGCAGGAGCTGCTTTTGGCACCAATCAACTTTTAGGAAATATTTATTCTGAATTAGCACTTACGAAATTTGCCATGTTTGGGGAAGAAGTTGCGTGTGGAACCCCAATTGCAGATAATGTCTCCGCAGCAATTTATGGGGGCTTTGTACTGGTAAGAAGTTACCATCCTTTAGATATTGTAAAATTACCCGTTCCAAGTGAACTAAGAATTGTGGCGATTCACCCACAAATAGCGATAAAAACAAAAGACGCTAGAGCCGTTTTACCGGAAAAAATTGCGTTAAAAGACGCCGTTACACAATGGGCAAATGTTGGGGGTTTAATTAGCGGTTTGTATACCGACAATTACAATTTAATTAGCAATTCTTTAGTAGATGTTATTGTTGAACCTGCTCGTAAAGGTTTAATTCCGTTTTTTGATGACGTGAAAAACAGTGCGAAAAAAGCAGGCGCTTTGGGTGCAGGAATTAGTGGCTCTGGACCTACAATATTCGCGCTTTGTAAAGGAGATACGATTGCCAAAAATGTTTACAAAAGTATTGAAGAAAGTTATAAAAAAACCGGAATTGATTTTGAAATGTTTATTTCAAAAGTGAATCAAGAAGGCATAAAAATATTAAAATAGTTGTTGCTTTTTGGTTAATTGTTGCTGGGTTACTCCGCTACTAAAAACCAAAAACTATTAACCAAAACCAAAATAATGAACTATTACAGTTTACACCATAAATCACCAAAAACAAGTTTTAAAAACGCCGTTGTTCAAGGATTAGCAAAAGACAGGGGAATTTATTTTCCTGACAATATTACCCAGCTCTCTAAAGACTTTATTGAAAATATTTCTGAGTATACAAATCATGAAATTGCCTATGAAGTAATCAAACAATTTGTAGGTGACGAAATTCCTACAGAAAAATTAAAAGAGATTATTGCAGCCACTGTTTCTTTTGATTTTCCTTTGGTAAAAGTAGATGATAATATTGCCTCTTTGGAATTATTTCATGGACCAACAATGGCTTTTAAAGATGTTGGTGCAAAATTTATGGCACAATGTTTAGAATATTTTAACCAAGGAAATACGGAAGAAATTACGGTTTTAGTTGCCACATCTGGAGACACGGGAGGTGCTGTTGCAAATGGTTTTTTAGGTGCAAAGGGAGTAAATGTTGTTATTTTATATCCCTCAGGAAAAGTAAGTGATATTCAAGAAAAACAACTGACAACTTTAGGTCAGAATATTACAGCTTTAGAAGTAGATGGTGTTTTTGATGATTGTCAAGAAATGGTAAAAACTGCTTTTTTGGATCAAGAAATCACTAAAAAACTAACCTCAGCAAATTCTATAAACGTTGCGCGTTGGTTGCCACAAATGTTCTATTTTTTCTTTGCTTATAAAGAATTACACAAACAACATAAAGCGTTGACTTTCTCTGTTCCTAGTGGAAATTTTGGAAATATTTGTGCCGGAGTTATGGCACAAAAACTAGGCTTACCTATTAAACATTTTATTGCTTCTACAAATATAAATGATACGGTTCCTAATTATTTAGTGAATGGAATTTATACTCCAAAACCATCAAAAACAACGATTTCTAATGCGATGGATGTTGGAAATCCAAGTAACTTTATCAGAATACAAGAATTGTTTAACAACGATTTAGAAACCTTGAAAAGCGCTTTTTCTTCTTACAGTTTTTCAGATGAAGAAACACGTAAAACGATGAAAAAAATCTACAGCAATTCTGGTTATGTTGCCGATCCTCATGGGGCTGTTGGGTATTTGGGATTAAAAAAACACGGACTAAAAGAAACCGAGTTTGGTGTTTTTCTTGAAACGGCTCATCCAGTGAAATTTTTAGATGTTGTTGAAGCTACTTTGCCTGTAAAAGTTGAAATTCCAGCACAAATTCAGAAAGTCATCAACAATAAAAAAGTGGCGATTCGAGCAGCAAATTACGAAGACTTGAAAGCATTCTTAATGAAGTAGGAAGCAAAAATAAAATGTCTTAATTTACTTCTTGAAGAAGGGTGATTAGACAAAACGACACCTATAAAAAATTAAAACCCTCAAAATCGGATGATTATGAGGGTTTTTTGTTGGCCTACAAGGACTCGAACCTTGAATGTCGGTACCAAAAACCGGTGTGTTACCAATTACACCATAGGCCAATGCTTTTATGCGGGTGCAAATTTAACCGAAAGTTTTAAATCCACAAACATTTTTTGATAATTTTTAACCTTAACAAACATTTGTGATTGATTTGTCGTTTATAAAAGCAAATCTCAACTAATTTTATTCATATTTATTAGTAAATTCGCCATACATAAGGAAACAACTATGACATCAGCAAACTTTAAAAAATGGAACATCATCTTAGGATGGGC
>CATITK010000003.1 GCA_949545755.1 Polaribacter sejongensis
CTGAAAATACGCCTGTATTGGCTGTGCCTTCTCCTATCACAAGAGTGACTTGCCCTAAATCATCTGTTGGGACATAGTGCGTTTCTGTAAAAACAGGCACTGTTGTTTGTGAGCCTTGAAAGACATTAAACTTGAAATATACATTGGATTTTGTAATCAATGCCGCATTGACATCTCTCACAGTCGCTTGGTAATTAAAGCCTTGTGGCGCTTGGGCTTGCAATTGTGTAAGTGATGCTATGGCTAGGCATAGAATGGCGTAGAACTTTTTCATAGTTAAATTGTCTTATACTTCAAAGATAAGAAATATAAGCATATGATAATCAAGGCTTCATAGAACAGCCTTTGTTCTTAGGTTTAAACGAAAAGGAATAGATTAAAGCTACAGAAGGCGATGGGACATTCCTCTATCAATATTAGTCTGACCTATTTACGAGGTTTAGAAATAGCTGAATTAAAAGAAGAAGATATGCCTATTGTTTAGTTTATAAGTAAAACACTACAAGACGTTAATAATTGTTCAATAACTTTATCCTATTTTACAGCTTAAATACTTGATTTCCCAATCTTATCTCTTATAATAACTATAATTTTAATCCTCTTATTTAAATAAAAAAAGGCTATCATTAATTTGATAGCCTTACTTTTAATTGGGAGTAATTCATAACTTGTTTAGTTTTTTTTTAATCTGTATATCTATATAAAGTACTAATATCCCCTTCTTCATCAGTAAAAGTTACTGTGTTGTTATTGTCTGATAAACTATAGGTAAGTATTACGATATCTTCTGTATCGATAAAGGATAAAGTTGCGGTATTGGAAGTTGCTTCCCAGTTAAATCCTAGTGTTTCCAAATCTTCTTGCAGAGTTCCTGTGCCATCTGAATTATAAGTAATGATTATATATGAGGGACCATCATCAGCATCATTTAAATAACCTGTCCAAGTACCTACAAATTCAGTTCTTATATTACCAGTATTATTATCATCATCATCTTTTGAACAAGATAAAAATGTTATTACACTTAATAATAATACTAATACTGTTTTAATTGGTGTTTTCATATTTATTTAAATTTGGTTAGTTTACAAAAGTAACATTTATCTTTGGTTTTAACAAATACTCCCAAGCTACAGAAAGCAATGGGGCATTCGTCTATAAATGTTAGTTTAACTTATTT
This sequence comes from Polaribacter sejongensis, assembly GCA_949545755.1. Taxonomy (GTDB): domain Bacteria; phylum Bacteroidota; class Bacteroidia; order Flavobacteriales; family Flavobacteriaceae; genus Polaribacter; species Polaribacter sejongensis_A. The sequence goes on from CATITK010000003.1 coordinate 1,181, forward strand.
ACGAGGTTTAGAAATAGCTGAATTAAAGGAAGAGGATATGCCTATGGTTGATGAGAATAGTTAACATTTTTTGTCTACAACTTTTACCTAAAAACCTTGACTTTACTCATCACAGACATTACCTTTACCCTATTACAAATATACCTTATTTACTTCTTCATATTAATATATCTACTTAATAAAAGGGCGTCTCAAACGCCCATATAAAAAGAGATAGAAAATCTTCGAAATGAAAGAGATTATTTAAAGGAGAAATATGACACAGATGTCGCAGAACTAAAAAAAGAACTCTATAAAGATATTCCACACCAACAGAAGTTAAAAGAAGCTATCCAGTTAATTACTTTAGAAGCGATGGAAAAGAATGTTCAACACAAAATTTTTACTGAAGAAGAATATGAAGATATTATCGGCACTATGTCTGAAGTAGATTTTCAGAAAGAGCAAGTAAATTATTTACGTGGTCGAGTTGAAAAGCAAGATGTCATTTTACAGAAATTAGTAAACCAAACACAACAAAGAAATATTATAGAAGCTAAAGACAAAAACATAATTTAAAACATCAGCAATCGCTTGATATTATTTATTTTTTTAATTACACGTATTGCTACTTCGCTTTCCAACTTTTAAAGACTCAAGAGTTTGAAAATCTGATTTTTTCAAGTTATATTCCCAACTACTACCTTTTGAACTTTGGCTTTTAAACTTAATTGTCTCATCATCTATTTTTGTAATTGTAAGAGTATTTCCTCCTTGAACATAAGTTAATGAATTTTCGTTATCAGAAGTAATTTGTCCATTTTGATAGGAGTGAAAAGTAGAATAGCAAGTAGCCCTAAAATCACCTTGTACTGTAAAACCATTCTGTTTAAACCCATAACTCGAAAATTTAAACGTATGATGGTTTTCCCATTTTTCCATAACACCATCTATTTCGTGTGTTCCTGATTCGATATATACACTATTTTCTAACTCTTCTGAAAAAGATGAGTATTCATCAGAAGATGAGTATTCATCAGAATTAGAACATCCAATAAAAGTAAAAGCAAAAATAAAATATAATAGTTTTTTCAAATATAGTTTTTTTTTTCAAAATTGGTTTATCGATATTAAGTAAAAAGATATTTTACTTTTTAACAACTGAACTTATCGGTAAAGGAAGATTAACTGTTGTTACTTTGAAAGAACCATTATCTGTAAAGAATATGAATTTATGCTCTTCTGTATTTTCTATTAGTATAATTTTTTCAACTTAGTGTTTTAAAAGTGTAATTGATTTCAAGTTCAAATATAATGACTTTTAATTTTATGAAAACAGATTAATATAATTTAATTAATTAAAGTTTATGAAGTTGGGATTAATACAAATTAACTATTAATTATCTCACGTAACGATATTATAAATCAAAAAAGATTATTATTAATTAGTTAACTAATTTAATACTGAAATAGTATTTCTTAATATGTTAGTCCACTTAAAACTCATATAATTACACTATTTTCGTTACCTAACATATCATATGTAGTGCAGTTTTATGAATCAATATACTATAAAGGGTTTTGCAGATATACTTGTTACCTCAACGCAGTTTAGTAAACTTAAAAGGAGAGAACAAAAACTACTCCTACTTGATAGGTGTAATTGGTTTATTTCTGCTATTGTAAAAGACAATATTAAAACTGACAAGACCTATGGCACATATGTAAATCTTAATTCTCAAATATTAAAAAAGTATTTGGGAGATAGAGCATATAAGGATATTGAACAGTGTTTAAAAGGATTAGGTATCATTATAATAAATGATAAATACTCATCAAGCAACTTCTCAAAATCTTTTAAATTAAGTCCTAAAGCTATCCAATTAGGAATTACAGAAACATTGGTATACTCAAAGAAATTTATTACAAAATTAAAGACATTTTCAATCTTAAACTATAGTGAAATAGAATCGCAACCCGTTTTAAAAAAATTACTAAATAATACTGCAAAATTATTAGTTGTTGAAGAACCGTTTTATTATGTTGAAAGAATATTACCAAATTCAATATATGTTGAAACTGAAAATGGACAAATAGATATCTCTGAACCCGTAAACCAATTTAAGGTTGACAGATATGATGCATTTTACAGTTCCTTTTATGCACTTAACGAGATAACAGACCCAAAAGTATTATTCGATTCCTCTATCAATTACACACCTACTATTGCTAAATCGGGAAGAATATATCACGTGATAGCTTCAATGCCAAAACTTATAAGAGAAAGTATTAGAACCAAATCTAATGAGTTAATTTGGGAAGTTGATATGAGTTCTGCACAACCCTCTATTATCTTTTTAGAATGGCTAAAATACACTCAAGAGAACAAGAGTAAACATATTGATAAGGAATATCAATTATGCCTTAAACTTCTTTTAAGTGGAGGTATCTACGCATACATTCAAGAGAACTCTGAATTCTTTAAAAGTTTAAGTTATGAGAAACTTAAAAAGAGTATTCTTTCATCTATTAATGCAGAAAATAAGCCAACACAATCCAATGAAGAATTAAGTAGATTATTCCCAAATGTAATGATGTGGGTTAATGCGATTAAAGAGAAATCGGGATACAAAGAAGTAAGTTTTTTAGGACAAAGTATAGAAGCTAATATATTTGTTGAGGTTTATAAGAGTATTCCTGATGATAAATTTGCATTAATCATACACGATTGTATTTTAACTACTGAAAAGGATGTTTTACTTGTAAAAAAGCTATTAGAAGTTAGAATCCGAAAACTATTTGATGGTGTAATTCTTGAACATCATAATTTAGACAAACTGTTTAAACCAAGTTTAGTTTCAATACCAGACGATATGCTTGAAAAAACTCAAAGAGACGCTTATTTCAAAAAATGTTTTGAAGAAGGTATTAATAGTTAATTTCTATTGATTATTCAAATCAAATCAAAAAATGATAATTCATTGACAGTTTTATTAACAGTAGATGCAATTATTAGTGTCAATTTGTTTAAATTTGAGGTATTGACAACGTCAGTTTAAAGTATCTGAAAAGTGCTTTAAACAATCTTTTGTTAGGTAAACACCAACCAATGATACTCCAAAGAATAGACCTATCATTGAGTTTACTACAAAAAAAGGAGTAACCATTTCTGATTACTCCTTAGTAGCGGGAACTGGACTCGAACCAGTGACCTTCGGGTTATGAGCCCGACGAGCTACCTACTGCTCTATCCCGCGATTTGAGCTGCAAAGATACAATGTAATGTAATTGGTATGCAAGCTTTATTTAAATTATTTTTTAATGCTCTAAATTCTAATCAACTACAAAAAGGAATTATCTTTGCAGGATGACACATAAAGCTGGTTTTGTAAATATCATTGGAAATCCTAACGTAGGTAAATCAACATTAATGAATGCTTTGGTGGGCGAAAAATTGTCAATTATCACTGCAAAGGCACAGACTACAAGACATCGCATCTTAGGCATTGTCAATGAAGAAGATTATCAAATTGTGTTTTCTGATACTCCTGGAATTATAAAACCTGCCTATGAATTGCAATCTTCTATGATGGATTTTGTAAAATCTGCGCTAGATGATGCAGATGTATTGATTTATATGGTAGAAGTTGGCGAAAAAGAATTGAAAAACGAGGCCTTCTTCAAAAAAATAATCCACAGTGAAATACCCGTTATCTTATTGTTGAATAAAATTGACAAATCTTCTCAAGAGGAAGTAGAAGAAAAGGTCGACTATTGGAAAGAAAAAGTACCCAATGCCGATGTTTTTGTGATTTCTGCACTTGAAAAATTTAATGTTGTTGCCGTTTTCGAAAAAATAAAAGAACTCTTACCAGAAGGGGCTCCTTTTTATCCAAAAGACCAATTAACAGACAAACCAGAACGCTTTTTTGTGAATGAAAAAATTAGAGAAAAAATTCTAATTCACTACAAAAAAGAGATCCCGTATTCCGTTGAAGTGGAAACAGAAGAATTTACTGAAGAAGAAAATATTGTGAGAATTCGATCTATCATTATGGTTGAAAGAGAGACCCAAAAAGGAATTATTATTGGTCATAAAGGAGCAGCACTAAAACGAGTGGGCGCAGAAGCAAGAAAAGATTTGGAAAAGTTTTTCGAGAAAAAAGTATTTATCGAGTTGTATGTAAAAGTCAATAAAAATTGGCGAAATGACAAAATGCAACTCAAACGTTTTGGATACAATCAAGGATAAGCCCTCTTTAATTATAAAACTCTTATTTATAACCGTAAAATTAGAATTACTTATCTTATAGTAAATTGTATCTTTGCAAAAAATTTCAATTCAAATGAATAGTATTGTTGCCATTGTAGGAAGACCAAATGTTGGAAAATCAACACTTTTCAATAGATTAGTCCAGCGTAGAGAAGCAATTGTAGATTCTGTTAGTGGCGTTACAAGAGACAGACATTATGGGAAATCTGATTGGAATGGAAAAGAATTTTCTGTGATTGATACGGGTGGATACATTACAGGTTCTGATGATATTTTTGAAGGTGAAATTAGAAAACAAGTAAATCTTGCCATTGAAGAGGCCGATTTAATTGTTTTTGTAGTGAATGTCGAAGATGGCATTACACCGATGGATGCGGAAGTTGCAAAACTTTTACGTAAAGTAAAAAAACCGATTTTTACCGTAGTCAATAAAGTAGACAATGCCATGCGTGAACCGGATGCTGTAGAATTTTACAACCTCGGCTTGGGAGAATATTATACGATTGCTTCCATTAATGGAAGTGGAACTGGAGATTTATTGGATGCTTTAGCAGAAAAAATGCCAGCAGCTGAAGAGATTGATATCGAAAAAGAAGCATTACCAAGATTTGCCGTTGTTGGTAGACCAAATGCTGGAAAATCATCCTTTATAAATGCTTTAATTGGAGAAGAAAGAAATATTGTTACCAATATTGCAGGTACAACAAGAGATTCTATTGATACCAAATACAATCGTTTTGGATTCGATTTTAACTTGGTCGATACCGCAGGAATCCGTAAAAAATCTCGTGTAAAAGAAGACTTAGAATTCTATTCTGTAATGCGTGCTGTACGTTCTATTGAATATGCGGATGTCATTGTTTTAGTGGTAGATGCAACTCGTGGTTTTGAAGGACAAGATCAAAATATTTTTTGGCTGGCAGAGAAAAACAGAAAAGGGGTTGTTATTTTAATCAATAAATGGGATTTGATTGAGAAAGAAACCAATACAATGCGCGATTTTGAAGCCATGGTTAGAAAACAAATTGAACCTTTTACTGATGTGCCCATTGTCTTTATTTCTGCCTTAACAAAACAACGTTTGCTTAAAGCGATTGAAACAGCTGTAGAAGTTTTTGGAAAAAGGAAAACGAAAATACAAACGAGTAAGTTTAATGAAACAATGTTGGAAATCATTAAGAATTCTCCACCACCAGCTATAAAAGGGAAGTTTGTAAAAATTAAATATTGTATGCAATTGCCTACACAAACACCACAATTTGTGTTTTTCTGTAACTTACCTCAATATGTTAGAGACTCATACAGCCGTTTTCTTGAAAACAAATTAAGAGATATCTATGATTTCTCTGGAGTTCCAATTACTATTTATTTTAGACAAAAATAAGTAACACATTACTTCTTTAAGGTGCTAAAATACTTCCTACTGAAAGCATCATTCTTTTACTCATTGTAAGATTTTCTTATGGAAGCATCAAAAGAAATGATGTTATCTTTTATGATATGATTAATTTTCTTCATAAATTTAGGTGGGTTTAATACCTGTCTAAAAATTATTAATAACCGTAAGTTTGTTCCTCTTTTTTCGTCAAAAAGAGACCGTACTAATTTAGAAAAATCATAGAAAACGATGTTAACTTGGAAAGAAGTCATAAATTTTTCAGTAAAAGGAAACCCAATACCAGACAGAAAAGTTGAGAAAAAAGATGCGGAATGGAAAGAGTTATTAACGCCAGAGCAATTCAGAATAACAAGGCAAAAAGGAACAGAAAGACCCCATAGTGGTGCTTTATGTACTATTTATGACGAAGGGCAATACAACTGTATTTGTTGCAACACTCCTTTGTTTGATTCAACAATAAAGTTCGATTCTGGCACGGGTTGGCCAAGTTTCACACAGCCTGTTAAAGAAAACGCAATTAAGTATCATAAAGACACTTCTATGGGGACTGTTAGAGTGGAAGTCTTATGCAACGCTTGTGACGGACATTTAGGACATGTTTTCCCCGATGGGCCCGCACCAAGTGGATTGCGCTATTGCATAAATTCTGAAGCAATGCAATTAGAGAAAAAGTAATTGCACCGAAATTGGCGAAGTTGAGAAAATTACACACCGATAAAATGAAGTAAGCTTTAACTGAAAATGAAACTAAATATAAAGAATAGCTTTACAACAGAAAATCTAGCAGATTCAATTCTTGATACGACAAGAAGGCAGGTTACTGAAGCCGTATTTTCTTTTGTCACTCCAAAAAAAACGAAGGCACCAAAAGTAGTGCACGTTTCTCAAGAAATGGCTGCTGATTTAGGAATTGATGAAAAAGAAACGGAATCCGAACTCTTTAAAAACATCTTTACAGGAAATGAGGTATATCCAAACACAACCCCTTTTGCGATGTGTTATGGTGGACATCAATTTGGTCATTGGGCAGGACAATTAGGGGATGGAAGAGCTATCAATTTATTTGAAATTGAACATCAAAATAAAAACTGGAAAGTACAATTAAAAGGTGCTGGTGAAACTCCTTATTCTAGAACTGCAGATGGCTTGGCGGTTTTACGTTCTTCTGTTAGAGAGTATTTATGCAGTGAAGCAATGTTTCATCTAGGTGTTCCAACCACAAGAGCTCTTTCTTTAAGTATTTCTGGAGATGAAGTTTTACGAGATGTTTTGTATGATGGAAATCCCGCTTATGAAAAAGGAGCAATCGTTACTAGAATTTCTCCAAGCTTTTTGCGATTTGGAAATTTTGAAATTTTTTCAGTTAGAAAAGACATCAAAAATCTAAAAAGATTGGTCGATTATGCCCTCAAACATCATTTTTCACATTTAGGAGCGCCATCAAAAGAAAATTACATCCACTTTTTTAAAGCAATCTCAGAACGCACTTTAGAAATGATTATTCACTGGCAACGTGTTGGTTTTGTTCATGGGGTAATGAATACAGATAATATGTCTATTTTAGGTTTGACCATAGATTTTGGTCCTTATGGCTGGCTAGAAGGGTTTGATTTTGGGTGGACGCCAAACACAACAGACAGAGAACACAAACGCTACAGGTTTGGAAACCAATCCAATATTGGGCTATGGAATTTGTATCAATTGGCAAATGCTTTGTATCCAATAATTGAAGAAGCAGCTCCTTTAGAAGCGATTTTAGAACAACATAAAGTAGATTTTGAACAACAATATTTACAGATGATGAAATCGAAAATAGGGTTGTTTTCTGAGGAAGACAATGATCTTGAATTGATTCAGAGTTTGGAAGATAATTTGCAATTAGTAGAAACCGACATGACCCTTTTTTTCAGAAACCTGAGTCGCTTTACCGATGAGAAATCAGGTTTAAAACTAATTGAAGAATCATTTTATAATTTGGAAGCCATTACTAAAGAAGTGAAGGATAAATGGGCTTTTTGGTTTTTAAATTATGAAGTAAGACTTCAACAAGAAAGCACTTTATCCTCAGAAAGAGAAGAAAAGATGAATGCTGTAAATCCGAAATACGTCCTGAGAAACTACATGTCTCAAATGGCAATTGATGAAGCTGATAAAGGAAATTACACTTTAATTGACGAATTATTTGAGCTTTTAAAAAGGCCTTATGATGCGCAACCAGAAAATGAAAAATGGTTTGCAAAAAGACCAGAATGGGCAAGAAATAAAGTAGGATGTTCCATGTTATCTTGTAGCTCTTAATGACCGTTTTACAAGATATTTTGCGAATTTATGAAGGATTTTCCAAAGGAATTTGCAACAACAAAAAATAGAATTAATTCATACATAAAAAATGAGCACAAATAAAAAAGCATATATCGCAGGCGGTTGTTTCTGGGGAATGGAAGCACTTTTTAGAGTAAAACCAGGAATCATAGACACAGAAGTGGGTTATATTGGTGGAGAAAATGACAACCCTACCTATAGAAATCATCCCGGACACGCAGAAGGAATCGAAATTACATACAATCCGGAAGTAACTAATTTTAAAGAAATTTTAGATTATTTTTTTAGAATTCACAATCCAACAACCTTAAACAGACAAGGAAATGATATGGGTACTAGCTATAGATCTGCAATATTTTATCAAAATGAAACGGAATTAAAAACCGCTCAAGAGATCATAGAAATTGTAAATAACACTAGAAAATGGGACGGAAAAGTGGCAACAACTTTAGAAAAATACACTCATTTTTGGGCTGCAGAAACGGAACATCAAGATTATTTACAAAGAAACCCAAATGGATATACCTGTCATTTTGAACGATTTAGTGAATCTTTTATATAAAATAACATGCGTTTAGGATTAGGAACAGCAGCTTTGGGAAGGCCACAATACATCAATGTGCGTCAGAAAAATAGTGATACCTCTAATTTAGAAACTTTCAGAAAACATAGTTTTTCAGTTTTAGAAGAGGCGTATCATTTAGGAATTCGATACTTTGACACGGCTCCTGGCTATGGATTGGCTGAAGAATTATTACTAGAATGGCTGCAAACGAAAGACGACAAAACCATTGAAGTTGCCACAAAATGGGGATATACTTACACTGCAAATTTTGATATAAACGCAACAGTTCATGAAGTAAAAGAACACAGTTTATCAAAATTAAATGAACAATGGAATTTCTCAAAACAGCTTTTACCCTATTTAAAAATATATCAAATTCACTCCGCTACTATAGAAACGGGCGTTTTAGAGAATAGAGTGGTTTTAGAACAATTGGCCTTTTTAAAGAAAAAATACCACCTAAAAATAGGATTGACTACAACCGGGACAAATCAAATTTCGGTCATTAAAAAAGCGTTAGATGTTTCCGTTGATGGAGAACAGCTATTTGATTTATTTCAGGTGACTTATAATTTTTTAGAACAAAGTTTACAAGAAATTTCAGCCGAGTTAATCCTTCAAAATAAATCGATTGTGATTAAAGAAGCGATGGCAAATGGTCGCATTTTTAGAAATGAAAAATACCCTCTTTATGCTAAAATGTATTCAGTTTTAGAAAATTTATCTGAGAAATACAACGTCGGTGTGGATGCTATTTCATTAAAATATTGTGAACAAACAATTGCTAATAGCATTGTTTTGAGTGGTGCAAGTAACTCTAAACAATTGAAAGAAAATTTAAAAATGAATTCATTTTCTCTTACGAATGAAGACATTAAAAACTTAAACTCTGTTAAGACCTCTCCAGAGTTATACTGGAGCGAAAGAAAACAGCTACAATGGAATTGACTAAAATTGCATTTGGTGGGGGTTGCCATTGGTGTACAGAAGCGGTCTTTCAAATTTTAATTGGCGTCGTAAAAGTACAACAAGGATGGGTAAGGTCTGTGAAGGAAAATGACACGTTTTCCGAAGCAGTTATTGTACATTTTAATGCTAAAAAAACTGATTTAAAAGTTTTAATTGAAATTCATTTATTGACTCATAAAAGTACAAGTAATCATTCAATGAGAAATAAATATCGCTCTGCTATCTATTATTTTTCCGAACAGCAGAAAAAGAAAAGTCAAAAAATAAAAGCGGATTTACAATTAAAATTCAAAGACACAATCATTACTCAAATAGTAGCCTTTAAAAATTTTAAACCTTCGTCAGAAAAGTTTCAAAATTATTATCAATCCAATCCTAAAAAACCATTCTGTCAAAATTACATCAACCCAAAATTAAATTTTTTATTACAAAAATTCTCAAAGAACGTTAACCAACGTAAAGTCAATCATCTTATTTCTAATCTATAAGAAAGCAAAAGGAGGAATAGGGTTAAATTAGATAGACGATGCAGATCATTTATTGTCAAAATCTTCAGACAGTATTTATGTTGGAAATATAATTGGAACTTGGGTTGAACGTTATTTTTAAACCACAGAAAAAAAGATCAATTCTACTAAAATAAAAAATGGTTGGCAGTAATCAAGCCTCAAAAAAATTTCATTTCTATAACGACAGTAAGTAATCGGATTAGAATTACTACAATGATAGATCCCTCTGAATATGAAACTTGAAAGAAAACGACCCTGATTAACTTTAAAAGTTTTATATTTAAACCAAAAATTTTATTTAATATATGACACCTATTTGATAATTTAATGTCCTACTATAAATTTTCAAGACCTATTGCCGAACGCTATCTTAAGAAGGCGTTATCTCTGCATTTAAAACACAAAGCAGTATGATGCACGAACTAAGAGAAATCATCAATCAGGCCCTCATCAACCAACAGAAAGGGATGCAAAATGTATTGGCTACCGTAGTACATTTGGAAGGTTCTTCCTACAGAAAGCCAGGAGTAAGAATGTTGATTTCTGAAGATTATAGCACTACGGGAGCTGTCAGTGGAGGTTGTGTAGAAAAAGAAATTATTCACAGATCAAAAAGTGTTTTTGATGACAACAAACCAAAAGTAATCACGTATGATGGAAGATACAAAGTAGGCTGCGAAGGTACTTTGTACGTATTAATAGAACCTTTTTTTATTTCTGATAAATTGCTCACTCATCTTTCTGATGCCAATCTCAAAAAGGAATCTTTAAAAATTGAGAGTCATTTTGTAAAAGAAGATGAAGCTTTTGGTAATTTTGGATCTATACTTACTTTTGAAAATAAAGTACAATGTACGTTTTCAAAATCCTTTAACAATCAAAGGGATAAAGAAGTCGCCATTTTTCATCAAACAGTACCACCAAGTTTTAAATTGATTATAATTGGAGGCGAACATGATGCTGTAAAATTATGTAAATTAGGGGCTAATTTAGGTTGGGAAATTAATGTAATTATCTCAGTGAAAGACAGCAAACAGCTTTGCGATTTTCCTGGGGCAAATTCTGTTGAAGGCAATTCTCCAGAGACAATTCAATTTACGAATATTGAAGAAAACACGGCCATTGTAATTATGAATCATAGTTATGTGCAAGATTTAAAATATGTAGTAAAACTTTCTGGGCATCTCCCTAAATATATCGGAATTTTAGGCGCACCAAACAGGAGAGAACGTTTGTTTAACGAACTTTTTGAGTTTGCTCCTGGTGTTTCTGATGAATTTCTAGAGGCTATTTATACGCCTGCAGGCTTGCATATTGGCGCACAAACACCAGAAGAAATCGCCCTTTCTATTGTTGCTGAAATTCTTTCCGTGATTAGAAAAAAAACGCCATTCTCTTTGCGAGAGTTAACTGGAAAAATTGACAACTAATTGATGAAAAATATTGCTATTTTAGTTTTAGCTGCGGGAAAATCATCAAGAATGAAACGCATTAAACAGCTGGAAAAAATTAATAACAAAACACTTTTAGACATCACTTTAGAAAAAGTGAAAGAAGTTTTTTTTGAAAATATTTTTTGTGTTGTTGGCGCAAATGCTGATAAAATCAAAGCAGAAATTGCTACCAAAAATATTCAATTTATCGACAATCCTAATTTCAGAAATGGATTAAGCGCTAGCATCATTTCAGGAATCAATTATTTTAATGAACACAAACTCAATTTTGATGGTCTTTTTATTTTACTTGCAGATCAACCAGCTGTTGAAACTCGGTATTTAAGATCTATGTTGGATTTATTTCAAGAAAACAAGACTAAAATTATTGCTTCTAATTACGGAAACAAACTAGGGGTTCCTGTTATTTTTCCCAAAAAACATTTTTCAGAATTACTATTGATTTTAGGAGACAAAGGCGCAAAAGAATTTATCCATCAAAGAAAAAACGAAATTCTCTCTCCAAAATTAACAACAAATTTTTTTGATATCGATACCCAAGAAGACTTAAAGCACTATAAAAATTCAATTTTGTAGCGTTTATTTGGTAATCAATAAAGGGAAAAAAAGTGGTTACAACTTGTCTTTAATTTTAACCAATTCGGCTTTAACTCCTTCTAATCGGCTAATAATTTCGTGGTTGTGAATGATCGCTTCAGGATTATTTTTCAGTTTTTGTTTTGCGCCATCCAACGTAAAACCTCTTTCTTTAACAAGATTAAAGATTAATTTAAAGTTTTTAATATCTTCTTGGGTAAACAAACGGTTTCCCTTCGCATTTTTTTTAGGCTTGATAATATCAAACTCTTTTTCCCAAAAACGAACCAAAGATGTATTTACATTAAAAGCCGAGGCTACTTCACCTATTTTATAATACTTTTTTTCGGGTAAATCTACATGCATTTTTTAGTAATTAGTTGTTCGCAATTGGGTGTTAGTAAAACCTAGTTCAACTAAAACTTCGTACTATAATTAATCATAAGACTGACCTTCTTCTTCCGCCGCTATTTGCATTGCTGCAAATTCTTCCGCTGTTAAATCTCCATAGTAAAAATTAATAGGGTTTAAAGGTCTATTATTCTTGTGAACCTCATAATGTAAGTGGGCAGAAACAGAACGACCCGTATTACCAACGTAACCAATTAAATCTCCACGCTTTACTTTTCTCCATCTTTTCGTTTTTATTTTGCTCATGTGTGCATAAACCGTTTTATATCCATAACCATGATCTATGTAAACGACATTTCCGTAGGTAGCACTTCGTTGTGCTCTAATAACCGTTCCGTTTCCAGAAGCGTAAATAGGCGTTCCTGGAGGGGCTGTAAAATCCATTCCTTTGTGGAATTTTCTAATTTTTAAAATCGGATGCATTCTCCATTTATAACCAGAAGCCATTCTTGTTAAGTCTTCTAATTTAACAGGTAAAATAGCTGGTATTGAAGCCAGCATTTTTGATTTTTCTTTTGCCAGCGATACAATTTCATCTAAGGATTTTGACTGCACAACCAGCTGCTTAGACAGCACATCGATGTCTTTCGTCAACTTGGTTATCACGATAGAGTTATCAAAACCTTCTAAATATTTATACTTATTTACACCCCCAAAACCAGCTCTTCTTTGTTCATCAGAAATTGGGTTTGCTTCAAAATAAGTTCTATAAATATTGTTATCTCTTTCTTGAAGTTGTCTTAAAATTGAGGTACCTTCTTCCATTCTTTTAGAAAGTAATTCATAGTGAAATTTTAAATTTTCTAATTCTCTGTTTTGAGCACGTTCATTTGGCGACATTATAAATTGGCTAAAAACGATAAAGCCAATAAATGCCGTCAAAAAGGTCGCTAATACTCCAAAAACAGTTTTCTTGTAATAATCGCCCTTCTTAACCTTAATTTTCCTGTAAGAAAGGGTGTCTGCATCGTAATAATATTTTACTTTTGCCATAATGCTAAATATACTATTTTTGTACTCTTAAAGAGAGTTTTATATTTGAAACTCATTTTTATCAA
>CATITK010000004.1 GCA_949545755.1 Polaribacter sejongensis
GATGACACAGATGAATTCCGTACAAGCGGACCTTTAGTAACGTATGACTATCCAGAAGAAACGGCAACGTATACGATTACTGTAACTGGTTCTTTAGACGGTGTTTCAGATGTTTCGATAACAAAAGAACATACTGTAACCTATTCAGTTGTTGTAGCTCCACCAGTAGGAGGAGGAAATCCTTTATTAGGGGTATGGAAATTTGCACCAGAAGCAGGGGCATTTGGTGTTGGTCCAGAAAAAGAGAATGTGGGTTGGTTTTCTAGTGGAATTGCAGATGTAACTGATAGAGCTTGTATATTTGATGATGAATATGTCTTTAATTCAGACGGTACTTTTCAAAATGTTGTCGGAACAGAAACATTTGTAGAAAAATGGCAAGGAGTAGCGGCAGATGCATGTGGAACGGCAGTATTTCCTCATGATGGAACTGCGACAGCAACCTATACTTATGATGAAACAGCGGGTACAATTAAGATTGAAGGTAAAGGTGCTTATTTAGGTTTGGCTAAAGTCGTTAATTTAGCAGAATTAACAGCTCCAGCAGATGCACCAGATGAGATTACTTATATAGCAGTTTTAAACGGTGATGTTTTAGATATTGATATCGAAGTTGGAGACGGCGGTTTCTGGTCATATAAATTAGTAAGAGAGTAAATTAATAGTACCTTAAAAAAGGTATCTAACTTTTATATTAAAAACCAGAAGATGTTACATCTTCTGGTTTTTTTCTTTCCAAAACATTCCTTCTTGTTATAGATATCCCATTAACCATTCTAGCAATCCCTGCTACACGATTCCGTAAAACCCAGATGACATCCTTAAATTATAAAAGGAGTGTCCTTTTTTTCTTGTATCGGAAAAAATATTCATACTTTTTTAAAAAAAAGTTTGTCCTACTTATTTACAGTGTTTTAAATTTTGCTTAAATACGCTCCTTTTTTTACCTTGAAAAATAATTCATTTTAAACTTTGTCTAGAAAGTCCAGTATTCGTAAAAATCCGTAGCTACTTTTATTTGATCTTCTTGCTTGATTCCTTTTCTAAATGGCAGTCTTCTCTTGATAGATCCATACAGGTGGGTGTTCTGATTTTTCTTATTACCGTTTCTCAGCAACCAGAATAATAGCTCACTAAAAGAGCGCGCTGTATTGATACCCTTAAAATTTAGAACATGATATTGAATTATAAGATTGCCTGTTTTTTTGATCAATAGTTTTTTCCGTTTTAATTTATTTCTTGTGGTAAGGACGTTATTATAAAGAGGGTACGTTAACAGAAATTACATTTTTTTGAGATCTAGGGAGACGCTATGAAATACTTCTAAAAACCCTTTAAACCCTTGTGTTGATCGTGGCAGCTGAATACAACAATTTGTGAATTTAAAATAAACCACCCATTCAGTACTTGAATAGAACACAACATTGATACAACATTATTTTTTGAACTACCCTATTATCTCTTTGTATGGAGCGCTTTCAACCCTTTGCTAACTAGGAATTCTTGTTTTTTTAATTGGTGTATGTTTTTTGTAGTGGTTTTATATCCTTTTTAATTTAATAATAATCAATAGATTTACCTTAACAATTAACTATCACATTTTTGATTCCAAACGTATTCCGTTTAAGAGTCTACATTATTAACAATTTAACTAAATTATCAATTTAACTAATTTAAATTATGAAAAAAAGTTTTTTAAGGCTAGCCCTTTTATTATTTACAATGCATCTTTTTGCACAAGCAGACAAAGTTTCTGTAGTAAGTGATGATCAAGGAATGAGGTTGGAGGTAAAGGGGAAACCTTTTATGGTCAATGGAATGAATTGGGATTATGTTCCAATTGGAACAAATTATGCTTATAGTTTGTGGAAGCAATCAGATGAATTGATTAAAGCAGCTTTAGATGCCGAAATGGGGCTTCTAAAGAACATGGGGGTAAATACGATTCGTGTTTATACAGGAATGCAACCAAAATGGATTACGTATGTTTATGAAACATATGGTATCTATACCATGTTAAATCATACCTTCGGTAGATATGGTTTGACTATAAATGGTGTTTGGACACCTGTAACTGACTACAGTGAAGAAAAGACAAAAAACTTATTACTTTCCGAGATAACAACAATGGTAAATGAGTATAACAATACGCCAGGGCTATTATTATATTTATTAGGAAATGAAAATAATTACGGTCTTTTTTGGGCAGGAGCCGAAACAGAAGATTTTCCAGAAGAAGAAGAAAAGAGAAAGTTTATTGGTGAAACCCGTGGGAGACCCATGTATAAATTAATGAATGAGGCGGCTCTTAAAATGAAATCTATCGATGGTAACTTACCTGTTGCGATTTGTAATGGAGATTTATTATTTTCAGAAATTGTTGCTGAAGAATGTAAAGATGTTGATATCTACGGAACAAATATGTATCGTGGAAAATCATTTACAGATGCTTTTGAGAGAGTAAAAAAAGAATTAAACATGCCCATTCTATTTACAGAGTTTGGAGCAGATGCATTCAATGCTGTTAGCAACCAAGAAGACCAAAAAATGCAATCATTTTTTATGGTTGAAAACTGGAAAGAGATCTATCAAAATGCTGCAGGTTTAGGGAAATCAGAAAACGCAATTGGTGGTTTTACATTTCAATTTTCAGACGGATGGTGGAAATATGGCCAGACAAAAAACTTAGAGGTTCATGATAACAATGCCTCTTGGTCTAATGGAGGGTATTATCTTGATCTAGAAGGGAATAACAATAACATGAATGAAGAGTGGTTTGGTATTTGTGCGAAAGGACCAACCAACTCAAAAGGATTGTATACTTTATATCCAAGAGCAGCTTATTATTCTTTAAAAGAAGCACATCGCATCAATCCTTTAGGAAAAGGAATTACTGCCGAGGCAGTTGCTGATCATTTTTCTAAGATTAGTTTAATGGAAGGTGTTTTAAAAGCACGAGGAGACAAAGCAGCCTTAGGTGGAAGTGAAAAAATTAAATTAAGTAATTTACGTGCAGAGTTTTCAACATTTAACACAGGAGGTAGTTTATTAACAACTCCTGATACTGCAGACCCAAATGGAGGTGCTTTTCCAAATCAATTAGGATTTGATCACATGGAGTCTTATTACATTGGTGTAGAAGGAAATCCAGCTCCAAATATGAGAGCGAATGTAAACTTCAATATTTTAGGGAATGTTGCTGCAAATCCGATCGATGAAATCTTTTACGAAAATAGAGGAAGACCAGTAACTTTAAATTCAGACAATGGGAATGTTACCTTAAACGATGTAAATCGATTGAATGTATACAATGCAGAATTTGAATGGGCTGCCAAAGATTTTGATTTGAGAGGTTTTTATAGAACAGGTCATTATCATTGGGCATACGAAGGAGATTTCTTCAATTTATATAGAGAAGCAAATTACGGGCCAAATTTAGATATTTATGGTGGTGAAATTTTAGGAATAGAAGTGGATGGTAAAGGCGCTTTAAAAGGCTTAAAAGCTGCTTTTGGACCACAACTTTGGTGGGGAGCAAATCCAACTGTCTTACTGAAATACAGTAGAAAAATTGGTGATTGGGGCGTAACAGGAATTTACCACAGAGATTTAGAAACAGACATCAATGTTGACCCTTTAACAGGTCGTAGAGTTTTAGATGCGAATCAATTGCGTAGTGGTATTATTCCAGCATTTCCAACGGAAAGATTTGCGCTTGCATTAGAAAAAAACTTTGGAAAATTTAAAATTGACCTTGGCGCTATTTGGGCAGGTAGTCCTTTAAACGGGAGTTCTTACCAAGAGGCTAGAGGAACCTCTGGGAACTATATTATCTATAATGACAAAATTAACTCAAAAGACAATTGGGGTGGTAAAGCGAAAGTTACCTACCAAAATGGACTTTTTAATTGGTATGCTCAAGGGGGGTATATGGGCTTGGTCGCGAGTGGCGGTTCAGATCAAACACAGACTTTTGCAGGTTGGAAATTAAAAGACAACGGAAGTGGAAATCAAGTAAACGTTTTAACGGGCGCTACTTTTACCGCTGGAAACATACAAATTGCACCTAATTTCTTGTATCAAAAACCATTGATTGCAGCAATGCCAAACGATGTAACAGGTGCAGGAAGATTAAGAAATGTGATCGATGATCCGTTTGCAGTGAGAGGAAATAGAGAGACGATGGGAGCAGAATGGTTGTTTACTTATGACCCAACCCCAGGAACTTGGATGTATGAATGGGACAACGATAGCGCAGAAGATGCGAAGTTTGCTATGAATTTAGGTTTTGTTTATCGTCATTTACCTACAACTCAAGATGCACACATCGGATTTTTAGCAAATCGTCAATTTTTTGCATTTCCAAATGCGGCTCCGGCAGAAGATTTATGGGAAGTTAGCTCTAGAGTAGTTTCTAAAGTGAGTCCAGAATTTGGATTTATAGGGAACTTCTTCTATGGAAATGGACAAGCAAATGGTGACAATGCCAGGTTGGTAAAACGTTTTGGTGGAGATGTAAGAATGATCATCAACAACCTAAAAGTAACCGCACAAGCAAAATTTAACGATTGGGGTCCTTTTGATTATCACAGAGATTTTAACTTGACATACCCAGCACAATTAATGTTAGATGTATCTACTACTTTAGGAAAGCCAGGATGGTTTGTGTTACCAAGCACTAAAGTGGGTATTCGTGGAACGTGGAGATCTCTTGATGAAAACTCTCCAAGATTTAGCCCGAATAACGCGATAGAATTTGCGACAGCACCAACCATAAGTCCGGTAGGGTTTCCGAATGGTTCAGAATGGGAAATTAGAACTTACATTCATATCAACATTGGTAAATAATATAAAAAAAGATAAGATGAAAACAACAAAATATAAATACATAAAAGCCACATTCTTATTCCTGTTGGCGCTCAGTATTACTAGTTGCGAAAGAGAGCTTTCAGACAAAGCTGAATTTGCTACTTATGGAACAACTGGTAATATCTTTATAGATGCTCCAGTAGGTCTTACCGATCAATTTTTTGTTTCTTTTGATCCCGCTGGAGGAGCAAATACCGAAGGTTTTGGAACCGACGAGAGCGTTACCTATCAAGGTGCGAGTGCTATCCGTATAGATGTACCCGCTGGAGACGATTTTAACGGTGGATTTATTGGCGGTATTTTTGTAGACCGTGGTACTGGAAGAAACTTAACGGGTTATGATGCGTTAACATTTTGGGCAAAAGGATCTACAACAGCTACAATTGGATTGGTTGGTTTTGGAACTGATTTTATTGAAAACAAATATGCAGTCGGTTTAGAAAATATAAAACTTTCTACCGATTGGAGAAAATATACGATTCCAATTCCAGATGCTTCTAAACTGATACAAGAAAAAGGAATGTTTATTTTTTCTGCTGGAGGAATTGGCGCTTTTCCTGAAATGGGATATACCTTTTGGATGGATGAATTGAAATTTGAAAAATTAGGAACCCTTGGTCAGCCTCAACCTACTATGGCAAATAAGGAAGATAAAGTAGAAACTAAATTTTTAGGAGATCAATTCAGTATGGCTGATTATGGTTTGACGCAAACATTTAATTTGGCTTCTGGAATAAATCAAACGGTAACTGCTGCGCCTTCTTATTTTTCTTTTACTTCTTCTGATATTGAAGTAGCAAGAGTGAGTGATGCAGGTATTGTAAGTCTCGTTGGTAATGGGACAGCAAAAATAACAGCTTCTATTGCTGGGATTGCAGTTGCTGGTTCTTTAACAATTAATGTTGCAGGAGCTTTTCCTGTTGCTCCTACTCCTACATTGGCAGCAAGTAATGTGATTTCAATATTTAGTGATGCGTATACAGATGAACCAGTAAATTTCTACAATGGATTCTGGGAGCCATACCAAACAACTTTAGGGGGCGAAACTACCATAGATGGACAAAACGTGCTTAACTATACGAACTTCAATTTTGTGGGTACTCAATTGACCACACCTATAGATATTTCGGAAATGACCCATCTTAGTATTGATATATTAATGCCTGAGGTCTTGCCAACTGATATTGATATGCTTGTTCAATTAAAGAGTGATAATACTGATCCGAACACTTTCCAACAACAACGTATTGGTGGTCAAACATACGCATGGGATCCCCGAACAGGAGATGTCAATGATACGGAAAGCAATGCAACCTTTGAAACAGGAGGTGTATGGAAAACTATAAAAATTCCTATTAGGCCTACATCAGAAACTGGTTTGGATAAGACAACAGTCAATCTTATTGTTATCGAAAATATAAAAAATTCTAATGTGACTGAACTTCATATCGATAATTTATATTTATATAAAGAATAATAAAGAAAAATATTAAAACAAGAAAAATGGATAAAAAAAATAAAAAGAGCATGCGTATGACAACAATTTTGTTGAAAACGTTCAGCTTAGTAGGTCTTCTTATCGCTTTTAGTTGTACTCCAGACGAAACACAAGTTGTTACAGAATTTCAAGACCTTGTGTTTTACGATGAATTTGATACAGATGGTTTGATAAACCCAGATATATGGGGTTTGAGTGATGGTACTGGTACAGATGGATGGGGTAATAATGAATTACAATATTATACAGATCGTACAGAAAATGCTTCTGTAAGAAAAGGAATTCTAACCATTAAAGCGGTCGAAGAAGACTATAGTGGTGCTGCTTATACATCTGCACGTCTTTCTACCAAAGGTTTGAAAGAGCAAAAATACGGACGTTTTGAGGCACGT
This sequence comes from Polaribacter sejongensis, assembly GCA_949545755.1. Lineage (GTDB taxonomy): Bacteria > Bacteroidota > Bacteroidia > Flavobacteriales > Flavobacteriaceae > Polaribacter > Polaribacter sejongensis_A. The sequence continues at coordinate 6,760 of CATITK010000004.1, forward strand.
ATAAAGCTACCTACTGGACAAGGTATTTGGCCAGCATTTTGGCTTTTAGGTGCTAATAATGGAGATGGAACCAATGGTACAGAAATATGGCCAAATTCTGGTGAAATAGACATTATGGAATACCGTGGACAAGCTCCAACCATTATTCATGGAAGTCTTCATGGTCCTGGATATTCTGCTGCAAATCCGATTACTAAAAGCTATGCTTTGGAAAATGATCGCTTTGATAATGACTTCCATATTTTTGGAATAGAATGGACAGCATCCTATATCAATTATTATGTAGATGATGTTCTATACAATCAAATTACACGTGAGCAAGTCGAAGAAAAAGGAGTTTGGGTTTTTGACCAGCCTTTCTTTATTATAATTAACCTCGCAGTAGGGGGAAATTTTGTTGGTGCTCCAAATAATGAAACTGTTTTTCCACAAACGATGCTTGTAGATTACGTGAAAGTCTATAAAAAATAAACACTAAACACTAAACATTAAAATTATGAAAACATTTTTTAAAAACATAAAGTTGCTTGCTATCTTGCTTTTGACCTTATCCTTTGCAGGATGTTCAGAAGACGATATTGTATTGCCAACAATTAGTTCAGGGTTTACTTATACATTAAACCAAGCTACAGGTACAGTACAATTTACCAATACTTCAAAAGGGGCAACTTCTTTTGAGTGGAATTTTGGAGACGGAGTAGCAGCAATACCTGCTACGGATACTGCAGCAGCAGTTCCAGCACAACTTTCAATTTCTACAGATATAAACCCTATTAATACCTACCTTCCTGGGACGTATACCGTTACATTAAAAGTATCAAATTCAGCAGGTGCTGTAGCTTACTTTGATGCTGTTATTGTTGTTGGTCCTATTCAGGTTGGTCCTGATACGACAATACCAGTAATTACCCTAACGGGACTGGTAATTATTGAGATTGATATCAATGAGAGCTATACAGATCAAGGGGCAACTGCTACTGACGCAGTAGATGGTGATATTTCTGAAGACATTGTGGTTGGAGGAGATATTGTAGATACAACAACTGCAGGCACGTATGTAATTACATACAATGTCTCTGATGCAGCGGACAATGCAGCGGTTGAAGTAATAAGAACTGTAAACGTAAATACTGTTGTTGTTGGACTTTGTACTGCAGACGCAGCTGAATCTATTAGTGCAACAGATCTAAACATGACTTTTATGTCAGATCAAACAGCAAACATAATAAACGATAATGCTACTTTTGAGTATGTAGCAAATCCAGATTTTGATAATACAGTAAACAGTTCTTGTTTTGTTGGAAAAGTAACAAAAAGTGCCGTTAATCCATGGGATAACAATCAAA
>CATITK010000005.1 GCA_949545755.1 Polaribacter sejongensis
AACAACAATTATATAATGAAAAAATACACGTACACAGAAAAAAAAGACACACGTTCTGGTTTTGGTGATGGTTTAACAGAATTAGGAAGAACCAACCCAAACGTAGTTGCCTTATGTGCCGATTTAATTGGTTCTTTAAAAATGGATCAATTTATTAAAGAAAATCCTGAAAGATTTTTCCAAATTGGTATTGCTGAAGCAAATATGATTGGTATTGCTGCAGGATTAACCATTGGTGGCAAAATTCCATTTACAGGAACGTTTGCTAACTTTTCAACTGGTAGAGTGTATGACCAAATTCGTCAGTCTGTTGCCTATTCAGGTAAAAACGTAAAAATTTGTGCCTCTCATGCTGGTATTACTCTAGGAGAAGACGGTGCAACACATCAAATACTTGAAGATATTGGTTTGATGAAAATGTTACCTGGGATGACTGTAATCAACACCTGTGATTACAATCAAACAAAAGCGGCAACAATTGCAATTGCAGATTTTGATGGCCCTGTGTATTTACGATTTGGTCGTCCAAAAGTACCTGTATTTATGCCAGACTATAAAGATGAAAAGTTTGAAATTGGTAAAGGAATTCAATTAACCGAAGGAACTGATGTAACAATTGTTGCAACAGGTCATTTGGTTTGGGAATCTTTACAAGCTGCAGAACAGTTAGCAGCAGCAGGAATTTCTGTTGAAGTAATTAACATCCATACCATTAAACCTTTAGACGAAGATATTATTTTAAAATCTGTTGCAAAAACAGGTTGTATTGTCACTGCTGAAGAACATAATAAACTAGGTGGTTTGGGTGAAAGTGTTTCTAGAACATTGGCTTTAAATGCTCCTACTCCACAAGAATTTGTAGCTACAAATGATACTTTTGGAGAGTCTGGAACGCCAGAACAATTGATGAAAAAGTATGGTTTAGACGCAAACGCAGTTATCAAAGCTGTTAAAAAAGTAATGTCAAGAAAATAATACTTTTTTAAATTTTCACAAATAGTCCCCCAATAATTCAAAATAAAACAATGAAAAAAGTAATTTTAATACTCTGTTTGACGATTGGTTTTATTCAGTTTTCAAATGCACAAATAGCTTTTGGAATAAAAGGTGGTGTAAACTACAACTCAAATTCTATTAAAGAAATTAACACATTTAATATTGAAGACTCAAAAAGTAAAACTGGATATCACGCAGGTATTTGGGTCCGTACAAAATTACCTGTTTTGGGTTGGTATATTAGACCAGAATTGGTGTACACTAATTTAGAAAATGAAATAACTTTTAATAATAACGGTACGATACAAAACACTACGTATAGTTTCCAAAAAATAGATATTCCTATTTTGTTAGGGAAGAAAATTTTTGGTGTTGGCAATCTTTATGTGGGACCTTCTTTTCAATATGTCTTAAATGCTGATTTTAGTCTGAATGATATTCCAAATGTTAAAACAGATAATTTTACTGTTGGTTTACAATTTGGTGGAGGCATCGAATTGGGTAAATTTGGGATTGATGTTCGTTGGGAAAAAGGTTTATCAGGAATAAAAAGTACTACTCTTGTAAATACTCAAAATATTAATTTTGATACCAGAGTAGATCAAATTATATTTGGTTTATCAATCAAATTATAAAGTTAAAAAAACGTTTATTAAAAAGGCTCTTGAGAAATCTCAAGAGCCTTTTTTACGTTTTTAATCTAAGTTTATTTAAGCCTCAAAAAAGGACTTACCTCCTACTGTAATTAGGAGATTCTTTCGTAATTACTACATCATGAGGGTGACTTTCATTAATACCACTTGCGGTAATTCTCACAAATTTTCCAGTCTCTTTTAGTGTTTCCACATCCTTTGCACCACAATATCCCATTCCTGCACGTAAACCTCCAATAAATTGGTGAATACTTTCAGACAATTCACCTTTATAAGGTACACGACCTACAATTCCTTCTGGAACTAATTTTTTAATATCGTCTTCTACATCTTGAAAATATCTGTCTTTAGAACCTTTTTTCATCGCTTCTACAGAACCCATACCTCTGTAAGATTTAAATTTTCTTCCTTCATAAATAATAGTTTCTCCTGGAGATTCCTTTGTTCCTGCCAATAAAGAACCTAACATAACACAGTCAGCACCTGCAGCAATTGCCTTTGGTATGTCTCCTGTATAACGAATACCACCATCTGCAATTACAGGAACTCCACTTCCTTTTATGGCTGCGGCAACTTCTAAAACTGCAGAAAATTGTGGAAAACCAACACCTGCAACAATTCTCGTTGTACAAATAGAACCAGGTCCAATTCCTACTTTGACAGCATCTGCACCCGCTTCAACTAAATATTTTGCCGCTTCTGCAGTGGCAATATTCCCTACAACAACATCCAGTTCGGGAAATTCAGCTTTTACTTCTTTTAATATGGTTACGACTCCTTTTGTATGACCATGAGCTGTATCAATAATAACAGCATCTACTCCAGATTTCACTAGTGCTGCTGCTCTTTCTACAGCATCTGCTGTAACACCTAGTGCAGCTGCAACTCTTAATCTTCCAAAAGAATCTTTGTTTGCAATTGGTTTCTGAGTTACTTTCGTAATGTCTCTAAAAGTGATCAATCCTTTTAACTTGAAATCTTCATCAACAATTAAAAGTTTTTCGATTTTATAATTCTGAAGAATTTTTTCTGCATCGTTTAAAGAAGTCCCAACAGCAGCAGTTACTAGATTTTCGCTAGTCATTACCTCTACAATTGGTCTTTGAGTATCATGCTCAAAACGTAAATCTCTATTGGTAACAATTCCTTTTAAGGTTCCATGGTCATCAACAATTGGAATTCCTCCAATACTGTGTTCTTTCATGTAGGCTTTTGCATCTAAAACGATTGCTGTTAAAGGCAAAGTAACAGGATCTAAAATCATTCCGCTCTCAGCACGTTTTACTTTTCTAACTTCTTCCGCTTGTTGCGCAATTGTCATATTTTTATGTAAAACACCAATACCACCTTCTCTTGCAATCGCAATTGCTAAAGAAGATTCTGTAACAGTATCCATTGCTGCGGATGCAATTGGTACGTTAATCGTAATGTTTTTAGTGAATTTTGTTTGAATACTTACTTCTCTTGGAAGGATATCTGAAAAGGCTGGGACTAATAAAACGTCGTCATATGTTAACCCTTCTCCTAAAATTTTGTCGTTGTGTGCTATCATGTTGCAATTAAGGTATAATTGCGTGCAAATTTACAACTAATAAATGAATTTTTAGGTTAAATGAGTGTTAGATTTACTTCTATTCAAAGCTTGTTTTAAAATAATAAAGATCGATACGGTATAAGTTACTGTCATAAAGAACCCAGAAATCATAATAACATATTTCATAAAGTGAATTTCTTTCCATAATAAATAGATTCCTCCAAAAGTAAATACCAGAGAAAAGAAAGGTTCAATCATTAAAAAAAGTTTCAATTTTCTTGGAATATCTGTTGTCGATAATAACAATGAAATCAAAAAGAAAATTACGGATAGTGATAAAATATGACTGTGAATGGTTGTCATAATTTCGCCTTCAGATTTTTTAAACATCATTTTTGTGGCATTTTCATCCTCTTCATTACCGAGATAACGCTGCTCTATTCCATTAGGATTTGCATTCGTAGTAGATCTTACAAAAGAAATTCCACTGTAAAAGCCAATACTTAGCGTACAAACAAATGCAATGATTACTAACTTTATCTCCTTTGGAAATTGATAAATAAGCCCTTTTAAATTCATTATAGCACGTTATTAGTCTGTAGAATTTCTAAATTTTGTAAAAACTGATTCATCGCATTAGTCATCGAATTCGCAGAGATTGTTGCGCCAGAAATAGCGATAATGTCTTCTTCGTATCGTAATTTATCTGAAGGTTTTTTACCTATGAATTGTTTTAACCATCTTTTACTGCCTATTTCACCACCATAATCTTCTCTGTAAATCAAGATTTTGGTTTTTGCGACAATTAAGTTGGGGTCTAATAAAATTAAATAATCAAATTCTGCGGTATGACTTGGTGCTTTATCGATATAAGCAAAACCTATAATTTCTGAATCACTTTCAATTTTATAAAGATGATCGTTTCCAATTTTTTTTACTAATTGATTGTTAATTGAATCTTCAATAGAAATTAACTTCAATTGAAAATTAGTAATTTCAAAAACAGTTGTTACTTCCTTATTTACTTTTTTAAGAAGTTTATTTGGCAAAGTAAAAGAAACTAATAAAAAGCTTAGCCCGATTATTGATAAAGAAAGAAATCTTTTTAAAATCATATTGCAAAAATAAATAGAATTAACCATAATAAAAAGAAAGTTGAGACAAAACGAAGTTGATCTCAACTTTCTTTATGTATGCGCTGTTCTTAGAACCAAACTCCTACTCCAAAGTTTAATTGCCCAACAGTTTCAGAACCTACTACAGCGTTATCTTTAAATTGATAATCTGCTTTTACAACAGCTCCTCGTGCAATTTTATAACTTAAACCCAAGGTCCATTCTTGTCTATCATAACTTTCTTTTCTTAACAAACTTCCTTCTGTGGCAGCATGTGTATCAAAATCTTCAAAACGTACAAAACCAAATAATTGTTGTCTTTTATTTTGAGGCAATAAATTATAAGCGGCTTCTAAATAATATCCTTGAATTTGACTTCCTAAATCTTTCCCTGTAAGGTTATTATAAGCTTCTGAATCTGAAATGTTTCCATTAATAAATTGGCCTCTAGCTGTAAAGCGTTTGTAAGCATAGCGTGCATCAAAACCAAGCATCGCCAATCCTACATCTGCACCAGCAGTAGCTTCAAGTTCTACTGGAGATTGTGTTCTTCCAAAATAGCCAGACAACCCTAGACGCAAACCTGGGATGCCATAATAATCTACTTTACCTGAAAAATTAATGTTATTCATCGTAGATTTAGCACCTTTTTGTCTTCCTCCTCTTAACCCTTTACTTCCACCCAAATTACCAACAATGGTGGTTCCGTCAGCATCAAAAGTGGTAGATTCAAACCCATTAAAAATATAGGCTTGGTAACGCAATGAAGCTTCATTATATCTTCCAGAAACTCCAACTCCTATTTCTCTCCAGGTTGTAGGTATTATTGCGCCATCAATACTTGGTCTTTCTACTCCATTAAAGGTTGTGGGTTCGTGGTATTCATTTATAATTCCCATAGGAACTAGCATTAAACCTGCTCTTAAATTCACATTATCACTTACTGAATATTGCAAAAAAGCTTGTTCTACATACACTTCATTTACATGTTCAAACTCTATTTCAGTAATAAACTGAGTTCTGTCATCAAACTTATAACCGAATAATAAAACGAGACGCTGTACATCTAACTCAGCGTTTTTGGCTTCTTTTCTATTGTATGTTAATTCTGCATATCCTCCTACAGTTACTCCTTTTGTGTTAATGTTTCCATTCAAAAGTCGTTGTGCAGTATTTACTTGATAATTGGGGTTGTTAATTGAATCTCTTCTTGAATTTTGTGCTGAAATGTTAATTGTGAAAGCTACAGCAATCATTAAACTTAAAAATACTCTCATGTTATTTAGATTAATTATAAATAGTTTTGTTAATTTTCGTGCAAATATACGACACAGTTTCAAATCCACAAGTCTTATTTAGATTTAATTTAAATAAAAATAAGGAATACTAATTTTGTGTAGGTAAGATGGGAGTATTAGCAATCTTCATTATAAATTAAAAATAGTTTCAAAGCAACAAAGCAATTTCAATTGGTAGATTATATTTGGTATGAAGGATTTGTGAATACCTTTAGATAGGTATAATAAGTGACTAGAATTAGGGTTTGGTTTCTTTAAAATTGATTTTATAGATTCTTGACTGCACAGCAATGACAGTTTTCGGTTTAACTTTTAAAACTATCTGGAAAGCGAAAAAAAGGATAGCTTAACAAACGATGCAACTTCAAACTTACAAAAACACCTCTAAGGCTTTATTATAAGCACTTTCAAAACTCATTGGCTTTAAATTAGTATCTACTTTTTGAGTGGTAAAATAACTTAGCAATTTCTCCGTAGGCATATTGCCCGTTAATTCATCTTTTGCCATTGGACAACCACCATATCCTTTGATTGCACCATCAAAACGATTACAGCCAGCTTTATAAGCTGCATCCACTTTATCGAACCATCTGTCAGGTGTGGTGTGTAAATGTGCACCAAATTCAAGTGCTGGATACGCTGGAATCAAATTCGAAAATAAATAGGCAATTACTTCTGGAGTAGCACTCCCAATTGTATCGGAAAGTGAGATGATTTTTACACCCATTGTAGAAAGTTTTTCGGTCCACTCTCCTACTAATTCAACATTCCAAGGGTCTCCATAAGGATTTCCAAAACCCATCGACAAATAGGTTACCACTTCTTTATTGGTTTTATCTGCAATGTTTAAAATTGCATCTAAAGTTGCGATAGATTCTTGGATTGTTTTATGCGTATTACGCATTTGAAAATTTTCTGAAATTGAAAAAGGATATCCCAAATAATTAATTTCCTCAAATTGAGAAGCATCATTTGCTCCCCTAACATTGGCAATAATCGCTAACAATTTACTTTGCGTTTTAGACAAGTCTAATTTTGATAAAACAGCAGCAGTATCTCGCATTTGTGGTATTGCTTTTGGAGAAACAAAGCTACCAAAATCAATGGTATCAAAACCCACTTTTAGTAAAGAATTGATATACAATGCCTTTTTTTCTGTCGAAATAAAATGCGATTTTATTCCTTGCATTGCATCCCGAGGACATTCTATTATTTTTACTTTTTTCATCCGTTTCAAAGATAAAGATTCTAATGAAGTGGCAAAACATTTTTACTTGAATCTTCTTCCATTAGAAGCAACTTCATGCGCAACTTTGATTCTCAAAAAAATGTTAATTTTTTATAGTTTAATCTATTTTAGACTTTAAAAATATAACTTCGCTATGGAGTGATGCATAATGTGCTAAGAATTTTTATCAAAAATAGTCGGAAAGCTTATAATACCTCTACAAAAAATGCTACAGTATTTTATTATAGATAAACAGGAGGCAGAAATAATGATTTCAAATCCTATTGCACCCAGACAGAGTGATTACCACGAAATCGTTTGGATCCAAAAAGGAAGTGCCAATTTTATTATTGATGGGGATCAGCATAGCGTTATGTCAAATTCATTCTTTATTTTTCCAAAGGGAAGATACCATCAGTTCCTGCCGAATAAATTAGTAGAAGGCCAAGTAATTCGGTTTTCCGAAAGCAGCATAGATCATTTTCCACGTTTACTTTTTAGTAAATTCAATCAAATTTCTGAAGTAATTATTAATGACCCTGATAATATTAGTCTTACACTACTCTTCAAAGCATTTGAACTGGAGTATAATCACAATAAAAAAAAATCGCCTATCATTACCTATTTACTCAAGACCATTCTTTACAAACTAAATCAAATTAAGCAACAACAATTTCCGTATCAAAAAACACATATTTATTCTATAGATTTGTTTGATCGCTTTCAAATACTTCTAGACAAATACATTACCCAACACCGGAAAATCACTTTTTATTCTAATAAACTGAACGTTATCCCAAGGAAACTAGGAGAAACCATTAAATCAATAATGAACGATACTACCGAAAATATTATTGCAAAAAGATTGCTCATTGAAATTAAAAGAAGACTAATTTATTCGACAGAAAACATAGGTCAAATAGCCTACGACTTAAAGTTTGAAGACAACTCATATTTTACTAAATTTTTTAAAAAATTAACAAAAATCACTCCAAAAGAGTTTCGTAGAAATAATAAACTTACACAATAATACCATTTTTAAACAAATTTTTACCAAGAATATATCCAATCAACTTGCACCTTTGTATGGTAACTTAATATTATAAATACAAAAAATTATGAAAAATTTTAAAACATTGATGCGTATCTTTTTCGGAGTATTCTTATTATTTTTTGGCTTAAATGGATTTTTACAGTTTATGCCGATGCCAGAAGTAGGTCCTCAAGCAGGTGCTTTTTTAGGAGCTCTAGCAAGTACAAAATTGTTTTTTCCAGTAATTTCCGTTGTAGAAATTATTGTAGGAGCCTTATTAATCGTTAACAAGGCAGTTCCCCTTGTGCTAATAATCATTTTTCCAATTCTAGTTTGTGCCGTTCTTTTTCATCTTTCACTTGATCCAGCAGGTATTCTATTTGCTATTATTGGGTTGGTTTTAAATATCCTGCTTTTAATTACCAATCAAGAAAAGTACTTGCCGCTGATAAAATTGTAAATACATTAACAACAAGTCTGTAGTTGTTGCTTTTTTAGAACAACTACAGACTATTATTCACATAAAAAAGAGACAACTTACTTTAGGCAGCTGCAATTGCACATAAATAAAACTAGTACTTCGCGTTTTTGAAATTTATTTTGTCAAAAAAGAGCACCAAAATCATTCATATTAAAACTCGCTTTTCATAAAAAATTGAATTACTAAGCCTTTCTAATTCAACTTTGTATTTATTTTATAATTAAAAAACACAACTTCAAAAAGTATTCTATAAAATAATAAAAGTTTTTTTTGAAAACAAAATGACCTCTAAAAATCAAGAATAAATCCCCTTCTTTAGACAATTTTCAACCCTTACTTCACCCCGCTTTAAATTATTCATTCCATAAAAATTAACAAACTCTTTTCTATCTTCTTTGAATAATATTTTTATTCGGATATTTGCAAAATATATTCTTACTTTTTTAACAGTAAATTAATGATAGATAATTCGACTTTAAAAAACTTACACAATTCACTTTCAGGTGATGTTTTGTTTGATAATTTACACAAAACATTGTATGCTACAGACGCATCTGTGTATCGTAAAATCCCCTTAGCAGTAGCTTTCCCAAAGGATCAGAAAGACATTAAAACCTTAATTGAATTTGCTACTTTAAACACGATTACTTTAATACCCAGAACTGCAGGGACATCGTTAGCTGGGCAATGTGTTGGTGATGGAATTGTAGTAGATGTTGCGAAACATTTTACCAATATTATTTCTTTTAACAAAAAAGCGAAAACTATAAAACTAGAACCGGGAATTGTAAGAGATTCTTTAAATGTGTACTTAAAACCTCATGGTTTGTTTTTTGGTCCAAATACCTCAACATCAAACAGATGTATGATGGGGGGAATGGTTGGTAACAACTCTTCTGGAAGTACGTCTATAAAGTATGGAGTTACCCGTGATAAAGTATTAGAAATTGAAGCTATTCTAAGTGATGGTAGTGCTGCAACTTTCAAAGAAATTACTTCTACAGAATTCATCAATAAGACCAAAGAAAAGACGCAGGAAGGAAGTATCTATAAAGCAATTTTTGAAGAACTTTCTTCGGTAGAAAACCAACAAGAAATAAAGAAGGAGTTTCCGAAAGAAACCATTCACAGAAGATGTACAGGCTACGCTGTAGACGAATTTTTAAAATCTGATTTATTTGGAGGAACTTCACCAACCATAAATGTTGCAAAACTCTTGTCTGGAAGTGAAGGAACCTTAGCTTTTTCAACTTCAATCACCTTACAATTAGATGCTTTACCTCCATCAGAAAGCATTATGATTTGTACCCATTTCAAAAGCATCAATGAGAGTTTAAAAGCGACTGTAATAGCAATGAACCACAATTTATACAATTGTGAGTTAATGGACAAAACCATTTTAGACTGTACAAAAAACAATCGTGAGTTGGCAAAAAACAGGTTCTTTTTACAAGGAGACCCAGAAGCGGTATTAATGTTAGAAGTTTCTGCAAATTCACTAGAAGAAGCTGAAATAATCGCTGATAATTTAATTGCTGATTTAGAAAAAAATAATTTTGGCTACCACCATCCAAAAGTATACGGAAAAGACCTTGCAAAAGTGCATTATTTACGAAAAGCAGGTTTGGGTGCTTTGGCAAATATTATTGGCGACAAAAAAGCAGTTGCCTGTATCGAAGATACTGCCGTTGCTTTAGAAGACTTGCCAAGCTACATAGAAGAATTCACTAAAATCATGGATAAATATCAGCAAAACGCGGTGTATTATGCACATGCTGGTGCTGGTGAATTGCATTTGCGCCCCATATTGAATTTAAAGAAAAAAGAAGATGTTATTTTATTTAGAAAAATTACAACTGAAACTGCAGAATTAGTAAAAAAATACAAGGGCTCTTTTAGTGGAGAGCATGGAGATGGAATTGTGCGTGCAGAATTTATTCCGTTGATGATAGGTGAACAAAACTACCAATTGTTAAGACGTATAAAAAAAGCATTTGATCCCAATAATGTTTTTAACCAAGGGAAAATTACAGATGCTTTTTCAATGGATGAAAATTTGCGGTATGAAGTAGATCGGAAAGAACCAAAAATAGCAACGATTCAAGATTTTTCTGACAGTGAAGGAATTCTAAAATTAGCAGAAAAATGCAATGGCTCTGGAGATTGCAGAAAACCTGTAGAAGCTGGTGGTACGATGTGTCCAAGTTATAGAGCTACAAAAAATGAAAAAGATACTACCCGGGCAAGAGCAAATACATTACGAGAGTTTTTAACAAATTCAAAGGAAGCTAATAAATTTAATCATGAAGAATTAAAAGAGGTTTTTGACCTCTGTTTAAGTTGTAAAGCTTGTGCATCCGAATGTCCAAGTAATGTTGATATTGCAACAATGAAAGCCGAGTTTTTATATCAGTATCAAGAAGCAAACGGTTATTCTTTTAGAAATAAATTATTTGCAAACAATGCCAAATACAATAAATTAGGAAGTTATTTACCTAGAATTACTAACTTTTTCACTAATTCAATCCTTGCAAAAAAAGTTTTAGGAGTTGCTGTTGAACGTTCAGTACCTAAATTAGCAAATCAGACTTTAAAGAGTTGGTTGAAGAAACATCACTCAAGAACATCTAAAAAAGTAGTTTATTTATTTAATGATGAATTTACTAATTTTTATGATGCTGAAATTGGAAAAGATGCCGTTGTATTATTAGAAAAACTAGGATACCAGGTAAAAACCATTGCGCATGATGAAAGTGGTAGAAGTCATATTTCTAAAGGATTTTTGAAGGAAGCTAAAGAAATTTGTAATAATAATGTTACTATTTTTAAAGATATTATCACAAATGAAACTCCGTTAATAGGAATAGAACCTTCTGCAATTTTAGGGTTTAGAGATGAATATATTCGCTTAGCAGATGACAAAGCATCCGCAGAAAAGATAGCAAAAAACAGTTTTATGTTCGAAGAGTTTTTAGCACAAGAATTAGAAAAAGGAAATGTAGATGGTTCTCTTTTTACATCAGAAGCTAAAACATTGAAAATTCACGGACATTGCCATCAAAAAGCGTTGTCTGGAACACATGCAAGTTTTCAAGTTTTAAATATTCCAACAAATTATTCGGTAACTATTATTAATTCTGGTTGTTGCGGAATGGCAGGTTCTTTTGGGTATGAAAAAGAACATTACAAAGTTTCTATGCAAGTTGGAGAAGATACATTATTTCCAAAAATAAGAAATTGTAGTTCAGATACTGAAATAGCAGCGTCAGGAACAAGTTGTAGACATCAAATTTTTGATGGGACAAAGCGAATTGCAAAACACCCAATTACATTATTAAAAGAAGCCTTGCTTTAATAATGATGACTAAAAACAACAATTATAATGCCGCTGAGAATCGCTATCAAAAAATGAATTATAGAAGGACGGGAAATAGCGGTTTGTTATTACCCGAACTCTCTTTAGGTTTATGGCATAATTTCGGAGACAATGACAATTTCAAAAATGCAAGGAATCTTTTAAAATGTGCTTTTGACAATGGAATTACGCATTTTGATTTGGCCAATAATTATGGACCTTCTCCTGGTGCTGCCGAAGAAAATTTTGGTAAAATTTTAAAGAAAGACTTTAAGAACTATCGAGATGAATTGATCATTTCATCAAAAGCTGGTTATGGAATGTGGCCTGGACCTTATGGAGATAATGGGTCTAAGAAGTATTTAATTTCGAGTTTAGACCAAAGTCTACGAAGAATGGGTTTGGAGTATGTAGATATTTTTTATCATCACAGACCTGATTATGAAACCCCTTTAGAGGAAACCATGGGTGCGCTAGATTTAATGGTAAAACAAGGAAAAGCGCTGTATGTTGGAATTTCTAATTATCATCCAAAAGAAGCAGAAAAAGCATTTAAAATATTGAAAAACTTAGGAACCCCTTGTTTGATTCATCAACCAAAATATAATTTATTTGATCGTTGGATTGAAGATGGATTGTTAGATATATTAAAAAAATCTGGAGTTGGAACAATTTGTTTTTCTCCCTTGGCTCAGGGGATGTTGACCGATAAATACATCAATGGATTACCAAAAGATTCTAGAGCTGTAAAAGAAAGCCCGTTTTTAAATACGGATACCGTTTTTGAGATGCTTCCAAAGATTAAAGAGTTGAATGAAATTGCCGAAAATAGAAATCAGAACTTAGCACAAATGGCTATTTCTTGGATTTTAAAAGATGATAGAATTACCTCTGTTTTGATTGGAGCCAGTAAAACAGAGCAAATTTTAGACAGTGTAAAAGCCACTGAAAATACTCGTTTTTCTGAGGAAGAATTGACGAATATCAATGCTGTTTTACTTTAATTAGAGTGCAATCGTAAGACTTTAAAAAGACAACTATTTCACATCTGAAATATTAATAATATTAGTATTTAAAAACCTCACCAGTTTTAAAACCAGTGAGGTATCAAAGTTTTACTTCAAACTTGCTAAACTACTTTTAATCGTTTCAATTTTTGCAACTGTATCGGCTTCTTTTTTACGTTCTAAAGCAAGTACTTGTTCTGGTGCATTAGAAACAAAACGCTCGTTAGAAAGCTTTTTTGTCACTCCAAATAAGAAACCTTCTGCTCTTTTAAGTTCGCCTTCTAGCTTCTTAATTTCTGCTTCTACATCAATATTTTCTATAGAAACAGGAATAAAATACTCGTTAGATTTTACTCTAAATGAAGTTCCTTCTACTTTTTTTGAAACGTAATTAATTGCAGATACATTTGTTAATTTCTGAATCACAGCATTGAATTCTTTTGTATTTTTCTCAGTATCAACAACAAATAATTCTACAGTGTCTTTAAAAGAAATGTTTTTATCTTTTCTAATGGTTCTGATTCCTGACACAACATCAGTTGCAAACTCAAAATCAGTAATAATTTTAGGGTCAAAATCTTTAATTATTGGATATTTCGCAATAATTAATGCTTCCTCAGGAGTTCTATCTGTTATATATTGCCAAATGTCTTCCGATAAAAAAGGCATAAAAGGATGTAGCACTTTTAAATTATTCTCTAAAACTCTAATAATCGCATCAAATGTCTTTGTATCAATGGGATGTTGGTATGCCGGTTTAACAATTTCTAATAACCAAGAAGAAAAATCATCATTAATCAATTTATAAATTGCCATTAAAGCATCTGATAAACGGTATTTAGAAAAATGGTCTTCTATTTCTGCAAGCGTTTTTTGAAATTTCGCTTCATACCAAACTAAACCAATACTCGCAGTTGCTGGTTGCTCTATAGTCGTATCAACTTCCCAACCTTTTATCAAACGGAAAGCATTCCAAATTTTATTTGCAAATCCTTTTCCTTGCTGACATAAATCTTCCTCAAACATTAAATCGTTACCAGCAGCAGAACTTAATAAAAGCCCCACTCTAACCCCATCTGCTCCATAATCTTCAATTAATTTTAAAGCATCTGGTGAGTTTCCTAAAGATTTAGACATTTTACGTCTTTGCTTGTCTCTTACTAAACCCGTTAAATAAACATTTTGAAAAGGTTTTTTATCTTTATACTCATATCCAGCAACGATCATTCTTGCCACCCAGAAAAATAAAATATCTGGACCAGTAACTAAATCGTTTGTTGGATAATAATATTTAATTTCTTCGTTTTCAGGATTCCGAATTCCATCAAAAACAGACATGGGCCACAACCAAGAAGAAAACCATGTATCTAGTGCGTCTTCGTCTTGGGTAAGGTCGGACACCGAAAGCGAAGTGTTACCTGTTCTTTCTTTAGCAAGAATTAATGCATCTGCAATGTTCTCTGCAACGACAAAGTCTTCTTTTCCATCTCCGTAGAAATACGCAGGAATTTGTTGTCCCCACCACAATTGACGAGAAATATTCCAATCACGCACATTTTCCATCCAATGACGATAGGTGTTTTCAAACTTCTTTGGATATAAATTAATTGCAGCATCTTCACCTAAAACGGCTTCTATTGCAGGTTTCGCTAAATCTTTCATCTTTAAAAACCATTGATCAGACAATCTTGGTTCTATGACCGCTTTGGTTCTTTCTGAAGTTCCTACTTTATTAATGTGTGATTCAGTCTTCACTAAAACCCCTTTTTCTTCTAACTCTTTTGCAATTTCTTTTCTTACTACAAATCTATCTTTTCCTTGATAATGGAGTCCGTAGGAATTTAAGGAAGCATCCTCATTAAAAATATCAATGACTTCTAATTGGTGTTTGTCGCCTAAATTTTTATCATTTTCATCGTGAGCAGGCGTTACTTTCAAACAGCCTGTACCGAACTCTAAATCAACATATTCATCTTCAATAATAGGAATTACTCTATTACATAACGGTACAATTACTTTCTTTCCTTTTAAATGTATAAAACGCTCATCATTTGGGTTGATACAAATTGCAGTATCTCCAAAAATAGTTTCTGGGCGTGTGGTTGCAATTGTTAAATACTCATCCACTCCTGCCCCATCCAAAAGAGAAGAAGTCTCATTATTGTGAAGAATTTCTTTCTCAGCTCCCTTTCCTTCGGAAAGGATTGGGGATACAATTTTATATTTTAAATAGTATAAATTCCCTTGTCTTTCTTCGTGAATTACCTCTTCATCAGACAAGGTCGTTTTCGCTTCAGGATCCCAGTTAACCATTCTATAACCTCTGTATATCAGTCCTTTGTTATATAAATCAACAAAAACTTTAATCACAGATTCAGACATTTCTGGATCCATTGTAAACGCCGTTCTTTCCCAATCACATGAGGCACCTAACTTTTTTAATTGTTCTAAAATTTTCCCTCCATATTCATCTTTCCAATCAAATGCGTGTTGTAAAAATTCTTCACGCGTTAAGTCGCTTTTATGAATTCCTTGTTCTTTTAATTTCGCAACTACTTTTGCTTCTGTAGCAATAGATGCATGATCTGTTCCAGGAACCCAACAGGCATTTTTACCCAACAAACGAGCGCGTCTAATTAATACATCTTGAATCGTATTATTTAGCATGTGTCCCATATGCAATACTCCTGTTACGTTTGGTGGAGGAATTACAATAGTATAAGGCTCTCTTTCATCTGGCGTTGAATGAAAATAATTATTTTTCATCCAGTATTCATACCATTTACCTTCTACTTGACTTGCATTATATTTAGATGGAATTGTCATACTTTGGAATAGTTTTTGAAATATAATTTGCAAAAATACAATTATCTATTTTGTGGAAAAAATTAGTAGTTGATTTTTTAAAACAAATTATTAGTATTATTTTTACAAAATAAATTTTTAGTTATGAAAAAAATCGGATTATTTTTAGTGATCATTTTTAGCAGCCTTTCTTTATATTCTCAAGAATTTAAATTTGAACAGGAAACTATTGATTATGGGAAAATTGAAAAAGCATCAGAAGGAGCAAGAGTTTTTGTTTTTACAAATGTTGGTAACCAACCTCTAATTATAGAAACTATTAAATCTTCTTGTGGTTGTACTGTTCCTAAAAAACCAGAAGCACCAATTATGCCTGGGGAAAAAGGTGAAATTAAAGTTTCTTACGATACCAAAAGAGTGGGTGGTTTTTCTAAATCTATTACGATTTCTTCAAATGCAAAGATTCCTAAAAAAATAATTAAAATTAAAGGTTTTGTAAATAAAGAAATTTCTTTAGAAAAAGAAAAAAGTCTTTTAAGAGATAATTAGATTCTGTTATGAAGTCTAAATTTGAACTTCATTTTAGCTTCATCTTTTCTTATCGTTATTTTAATTTTATTTATATCTTTTCCTGGGATTTCTGAAGGTTCTCTGCAATTGTAAAATCGTGGCTGGTTTTCCTTTTATTCTTAAAATTACATCCTCTTTTAATAAATCTGCAGCGTGTGCTGGTGAGTTTTTAATGACTTCTTTTATTTTGAAAGAACGCTTCATTTAAAAGAAAATCTAATGGCAAATTAGTATGCATTATTTTCAAACTAAAAAACATTTATACTACTAAAATAGACAACATAAGATTGTGTCCTTTAAATTATGAAAACATTTAACCTTTTAAAGTTTACTTAATAAAACGATTTAACTAAAATATATTTCGGAAATTAGCACACACAAATATTTAAAACAACAACATGCCGCTACTATCTAAGAAAGGATTAAAAATGCCAGAATCTCCCATAAGAAAATTGGTTCCTTATGCTGAAGATGCTAAGAAAAGAGGCACTAAGGTATTTCATTTAAATATTGGGCAACCCGATATAAAAACACCACAAATAGCTTTAGATGCAGTAAAAAACAATGACATTAAAACATTGGCATACGCGCGTTCTGAGGGGACAGAAACTTATCGAAAGAAACTTGTTAACTATTATAAAAAACATCATATTAATTTATCACCAAACAATATTGTAGTAACAACTGGTGGTTCTGAAGCCTTGTTTTTTGCCATTGGAAGTATTACTGATCCTGGAGATGAAATTATTATTCCTGAGCCATTTTATGCAAATTACAATGGATTCACTACTGCTTCTGGAGTAGCAGTTGTTCCTGTAATTTCTAAAATTGAAGATAATTTTTCCTTGCCAAAAATTGAAGATTTTGAGCAATTAATTACCAAAAAAACAAAAGCAATATTAATTTGTAATCCTGGGAACCCTACTGGCTATTTGTATTCAAAAAAAGAATTACAAAAATTAAAAGCACTCGTTTTAAAATATGATTTGTTTTTGATTGCTGATGAAGTTTATAGAGAATTTACCTATGATGGACTGCAGCATACGTCTGTTATGGCAATAGATGGTTTAGAACAAAACGCTATTGTAATAGACTCTGTTTCTAAGCGTTATAGTATGTGTGGCGCAAGAATTGGTTGTCTTGTATCAAAAAACAGCGAATTTATAAAGACTGCTATTAAATTTGCACAAGCACGTTTAAGTCCACCAACATATGCTTTGATTGCAAGTGAAGCTGCTTTAGATACCCCACAAAAGTATTTTGATGATGTTATAGAAGAATATGTTGAAAGAAGAAATACATTAGTTGCAGCTTTAAAAAACATTGAAGGCGTAAAAGTAGCCAACCCAAAAGGAGCGTTTTATTGTGTTGCTGAATTGCCCGTAAAAGACACAGATCATTTTGCACAATGGCTTTTAGAAGCGTTCAATTACAATAATGAAACGGTCATGATTGCTCCTGCAAGTGGATTCTACTCCACTAAAGGTGAGGGGAAAAGCCAAGTAAGAATTGCATACGTTTTAAATAAAAAAGATTTAATTAAATCTGTAGAAATTTTAGCTGTAGCATTAAAGCAATATCCTAATTAATTGAAAACTACACGGTTTTCTGACCTTGTAGAAAATGTATGAATATCCAACAAAACATATCGCTTAAAAGTTATAATACATTTGGTATCTCTGTCTATGCCAAACGTTTTATTTCAGTCACTTCTGTGTACGAACTACAACAACTTTTAAAAATAGAAAAAGACGTGTTTTTAATTTCTGGTGGATCTAATATATTGCTAACAAAAGATATTGAAAAATTGGTGGTTCATATTGATATTAAAGGAATTTCTATTGACCAAGAAAATAATGATGCTGTATACATTACTGTAAATGCTGGTGAAGATTGGCACGAATTTGTTTTATGGTGTGTTTCTGAAAATTATGGTGGATTAGAAAATCTCTCTTTAATTCCTGGAAATGTGGGCACCTGCCCTATCCAAAATATTGGTGCTTATGGGGCGGAAGTAAAAGACACCATTACAAAAGTAGAAACTTTAAATATTGAAACAGGTAAAATGGTTCAATTTTCTAATGCAGCATGTAAATTTGGGTATAGAAATTCCATTTTTAAAAATGATGTAAAAGGGAAGTATATAATTACATCTGTTAGTTTTCAATTGACAAAAAATACGCATAATTTAAACTCTTCTTATGGAGCTATTGAATCAGAACTAGCTTCAAAAAAAATAAAAAAACCAACTTTAAGAGATATTTCAGAAGCCGTAATTGCCATTAGAAAATCCAAACTTCCTGATCCAAAAGAAATAGGAAATAGTGGTAGTTTTTTTAAAAACCCTGTAATTCAAAAATCTCATTTCTTAAATCTTCAAAAAAAACACCCAAATATTCCAAGTTATCCTGTCATTTCCAGTGATACCAAAAAATCGGATACTGAAGTTAAAGTTCCCGCTGGTTGGTTAATTGAACAGGCTGGTTTTAAAGGAAAACGTTTTGGTGAATTTGGGATACATGAAAAACAAGCTTTAGTACTCGTTAATTATGGAAATGCTTCTGGAAAAGAAATTTATCTACTTGCAAAAAAAATTCAAAAAAGTATTTTTAAAAAATTTGAAATTTCTTTAGAAATAGAAGTAAATGTAATTTAATTTTCTTTTTTTAGTAATGCTGTATGACGTTTTAGTCGTTGAATATCTAACTTTAAAGTTCCATTATAAACGCCTCTAATTCTTCTATTTGTTATGTTAGAAGTATTTTGAAATGTTATATATTCTGTAAAACCATTATTTAGTAATTAATCCTTGAAAAAAAAACAGATGAATTTTCATTCATCTGGTTTGAGAAAAAGTCATTTATACCTTATTCGTTTTCAAATAACACTCTGTGTATACATCCTGCAACTAGTGCACCAGCAATTGGTGCAACCCAAAACAACCAAGATTGAGTTAGATATTCACCTCCAGCAAAAAGAGCTTGACTCATAGAACGTGCAGGATTTACAGAAGTATTTGTAATGGGGATACTAATTAAATGAATTAATGTTAATCCTAAACCTATTGCTATTGGAGCAAATCCTTTAGGAGCTCTTTCATTTGTACTACCTAAAATAATTAATAAAAAAAACAGGGTCAGTATAAATTCTGCTATAAAAGCAGATTGCATCGAATATTTATCTGGAGATAACGCTCCGTATCCATTAGCGGCAAAACCACCGACAGATTCAAAACCAGATTTACCAGAAACAATTAAAAATAAAACAGCGGCTGCTAAAATTGCACCTATTAATTGAAAAATAATGTAAGGGATTAATTCTTTCGTAGAAAATTTCCCTCCAGCCCAAAGACCAAAAGAAACCGCAGGATTAAAATGCCCTCCAGAAATATGACCTACCGCATACGCCATTGTTAAAACAGTGAAACCAAAAGCGAGTGAAACTCCCACAAAACCAATTCCTAATTCTGGAAAACCGGCAGCAAAAATCGCGCTACCACAACCTCCAAATACCAACCAAAAAGTTCCGAATAATTCAGCAAAATACTTTTTCATAATGTAAATTTTTAATTAATTAACTTCGTCTTACTAATGTTTTTGACACTAGAAAAAAGAAAAGTCACAAAAAATTTTAAAAGTAGAAATTTAAAGAAGAAATTAGAATTTGTATCTTTGCATTATAAACAATTTTTATGAAATTATTATTACTTACTTTAGGTTTATTAGCACTTGGTGTAGCTGGAATCGCCATTAAAATTTGGGCAAAAAAGGATGGTAAATTTGCAGGAACTTGCGCTAGCCAAAACCCCATGTTAAATGAAACAGGTGAATCTTGTGGTTTTTGTGGAAAAACTCCAGAGCAATTTGAATCTTGTGCAGCTCCTGAACACGAGTAATCGATCCAGTGAGTTCTTTTACGATAAGTAATACTTGTGATTTACTGAGGAAAAAAAACAATCAAATTCATTCAACCGCTAATTTCCTTTTCTTTACCATTTTATAAATTAGTATGCTACTGTCTCATCTTTTAGATATTTATCACTAATTTGTCATCAAAACCAACTTCATTGGATAAAATCGATAAAAAACTTCATTTAAATATTTCCAAGGCTAAAAATGGAAATCAAGCTGCTTTTAGATATTTATTAGATACATTTTGGGCAAATGTTTATAATTATCAATTAAAAAGAACCCAAAGTGAAAATGATGCAGAAGATATTACGATACAAACATTTTCTAAAGCTTTTGATAAAATTGATACTTATGATGAAAAATACCTTTTTAATACTTGGCTAATTACTATTTCAAAAAATATTCACATCGATTTATTTCGTAAAAAAAACATTTCTATTGCAGCAGATACATCGAAAGAGCAAGAAGAAAAAGCATATTTAATTGCAGACGAAAACCCCACTCCAGAAGACAAAATTATTACCGAACAAAATTTAGCAAAACTCCTAAGAGATATCAAGAAAATAAAACCTAAATATCAAGAAGTTATTCAGTTGCGTTATTTTCAAGAACTAAGTTATAAAGAAATTTCAATCCAAATTAATGAACCAATGAACAACGTAAAAGTAAAATTATTACGTGCAAAAAAATTATTATCTGAAATTCTTAAGAGGACCTAATTTTGAAAAAAACATTTTTACAATCTTTAGGTCCAGGTTTACTATTTGCAGGAGCAGCAATTGGAGTTTCACATTTGGTTCAATCGACAAGAGCGGGTGCAGAATTTGGTTTTGGCTTAATTTGGGCGTTGTTATTGGTTCATTTATTTAAATATCCTTTTTTTCAATTTGGACCCCGTTATGCAGCTGCAACAGGAGAAACGTTATTAGATGGATATCGTAAACTAGGCAAAGGCGTTTTAATTGCCTATTATATTCTCAATTTCGCAACCATGTTTACCATACAAGCAGCCGTAACAATTGTTACTGCTGGTTTAGCTTCACAACTTTTTGGATTGACAAATGATTTGGTTTTATGGGCGACACTTTTGATGTTTATCAGTGTTGTTTTTTTAGTTGTTGGTAAGTATAAACTGCTAGATAATTTAATGAAATACATTATTGTTATTTTAACAATTAGTACTATTCTTGCTGTCGGGATTGCTATATTTAGTACAAAAGAATCTTTTGATGTTACTCAAATTATTCCTTCTGGCACAGTCGAACTTACCTTTTTGATTGCTTTTTTAGGTTGGATGCCAGCGCCTTTAGATGTTTCAATTTGGCATTCTATTTGGTCTGTAGAAAAAGACAAAACCACGGTTATAAAGACGAAAAGAACAGCGGCAATTTTTGATTTTAATGTGGGATATATCAGTACCCTATGTCTTGGTATTTGCTTCTTACTATTAGGTGCTTTGGTTATGTATAAATCTGGAGAAACATTTTCTAATAAAGGAGGTCTTTTTGCGACACAATTAATAAATCTGTACACTAAGAATTTAGGTGAGTTTTCTCATTTACTTATCGCTATTGCTGCATTTACAACGATGTTCAGTACAACAATTACAACCATGGATGCTTCTCCAAGAGCAATGAACAGAACCACGAAACTCTTATGGAATAAAGAACTTAAATTTGGGTATTGGTTTTGGATTCTTCTTTTATTTTTAGGTACATATTTAATCTTAAATTACTTTATGGATAATATGGGACTACTCGTTAAATTTGCTACCATTTTATCTTTTTTAACAGCACCATTTTATGCCATTTTAAATTATAAATTGATCACAGGAAAGCATACCCCAAAAGAACATCAACCTGGAACTTCCTTGCGAATTTTGAGTGTTGTTGGAATTGTTTTTTTAATAGGATTTAGTACTTGGTTTTTGATGAGTATTTAAAAATTTCCTTTGTATCTTTGCATTTTAAACTCAATAAAAATGGCAACAGCAGCTGTAGCACTTCAAGAAAGACCTCAAAAGCCAAAATGGTTACGTGTAAAACTACCCGTTGGTAAAAAATACACGGAACTAAGAGGTTTAGTCGATAAATATAAATTAAACACCATTTGCACAAGTGGTAGCTGCCCAAACATGGGTGAATGTTGGGGAGAGGGAACGGCAACGTTTATGATTTTAGGAAATATCTGTACGCGTTCCTGTGGATTTTGCGGTGTAAAAACAGGAAGACCAGATACGGTTGAATGGGATGAACCAGAAAAAGTAGCGCGTTCAATAAAAATCATGAGTATAAAACATGCGGTAATTACCTCTGTTGATAGAGATGATTTAAAAGATGGTGGTTCTATTATTTGGGCAGAAACTGTAGAGGCAATTCGCAGAGCAAACCCAAAAACAACTTTAGAAACTTTAATTCCTGATTTTCAAGGAAATACAAAACAAATAGATCGAATTATAGCAGTGCATCCAGAAGTAGTTTCTCATAATATGGAAACTGTTAGAAGACTCACACGTGAAGTTCGAATACAAGCAAAATACGATAGAAGTTTAGAAGTTTTAAAATATCTAAAGGAAAACGGAATGCGAACCAAAACAGGTTTAATGCTTGGTTTAGGAGAAACGGAAGAGGAAGTGATACAAACAATGAATGACTTACAAGGTGTTGGGTTAGACGTTTTAACTATTGGTCAGTACCTACAACCTACAAAAAAACATCTCCCTGTCAAAGAATTCATTACACCAGAGCAATTTAAGAAATATGAAACTTTAGGCTTAGAAATGGGCTTTATGTATGTAGAAAGTGGTCCTTTGGTTCGTTCTTCTTACAAAGCACATAAACATGCTGTCTAAAAAATTATTTAGAATAGTATTAAAATATCTTTTTTTTTTAAAATTTGTTGATGCTCACTATTTAAGACATCGTTCAGCCTTATACCTCAAAAATTCATAATTCAACATTAAATTATAAAATTAGTGAAAGCTTCTAAAAAGAAGTATACACGATTTTTTCAATATTAAAAACCCCAAGTTTTACTTGGGGTTTTCTATGAATTCTTTACGCTGATAATCAAAGCGATGTTTGCCTTACTCATTATGCATAAAGCGCTGTTTTTCTAACAATGCTTCTTCTGTTTCAACAACATCTTCATCTGGCACACAACAATCTACAGGACAAACTGCAGCACATTGTGGCTCATCATGAAAACCTTTACACTCCGTACACTTGTCTGGTACAATGTAATAAATTTCATCTGAAATAGGTTCTTGGTCATCGTCTGCGTTTACAGACTTACCGTCTGGCAACACAACATTTCCTTTTAAATCTGTACCTTGTGAATACTTCCAATCATCTGCTCCTTCATAAATTGCAGTATTAGGACATTCTGGTTCACATGCCCCACAATTTATACATTCATCTGTTATTATAATTGCCATAATTTTCTGTTC
>CATITK010000006.1 GCA_949545755.1 Polaribacter sejongensis
TAAAGGAATCACTGCAATAGATATATCAGAAGTTTTTACATATCTTTGCAGCATTATTCCGTTAACTACATGATGTAGTGTTCCATCTCCACCAATCGAAATAATATTTCTAAAACCTTGTTGAATTGCAATATCAACCAATTTAATTTCGTGTTTAGAAAACTGTGTAAAAGCAAAAGAAAAGGATATTTTCTTATTGTTTAATAATTGTTGAATTTTCCTCCATTGTTTAGAAAAATTCCGATTTCCCGCAATAGGATTTACAATTATAAACCAAGAATATTTTATAGGGGATTTGTAGGTTTGAGACATAAGCAAAATAAATAATAATAAACTAAATTACAATAATAGATTGATAACTTTTTTTAATAAACAATCTTAATAAATAATTGTAATTTGCAAATAATGTAATCTAGAGAATCCCGCCTTTTGTGTGATGTATTCTAAATACATAAAATTAACAAACAGATTAATGACAAAAAAGAAAAAAAAAATATATAAAAAGAAAGGGAATGTTGTAAAAGACCTAACCAAAAATATATTTAGAGTTTTAAAAGAAGACAATGAAAAGTCTTTTAATTACAAACAAATTGCTGAAAAAATAAAAATTGCTGATACAGATGGTAAAAACCAAATCATAAAGAAATTAGCAGAATTAACCGCAACCAAAGAAATAAAAGAAATAGAAAGAGGAAAATTTCAAATAAATATAGATAAAAAATATTCTATTGGAATATTAGATGTAACCTCTACTGGTAACGGATATTTTGTTACAGACGATTATGAAGATGACATCTTTATTCCAAACATTAATCTTGGAAAAGGAATGCATAATGATACTGTAAAAGCGTATGTATATAAAAGAAGAAACGGAAAGAAATACGAGGCAGATGTTGTAGAAATATTAGCACGTGCAAAGACAGAGTTCGTTGGTGTTTTACAAAAAAATAAAAACAAGAATTTTGGTTTTGTTATAGCAGATAATAATAAAATGTATGCAGATATTTTTGTTTCTGAAAACAAAATGAACGGTGCTGAAGATGGAGACAAGGTACAAGCAAAAATTATAGATTGGCCAAAAAACTCTAAAAATCCGTTTGGAAAAATTAGTACAGTTCTTGGTAGACCAGGAGACCATAATACTGAAATGCATTCAATTTTATTAGAATATGATTTGCCTTTTGAATTTGAAAAAGAGATAGAAGCAGCAGCAGAAAAATTACCAATAGAAATTACCAAAGAAGAAATTTCTAAGCGTAGAGACATGCGTAAAGATTTAACTTTTACTATTGATCCAAAAGATGCAAAAGATTTTGATGATGCACTTTCTTTTACAAAATTAGAAAACGGTAATTATGAAATAGGAATTCATATTGCAGATGTTTCGCATTATTTAGCACCAAAAACAATTTTAGATGACGAAGCTTACAAAAGAGCAACCTCAGTATATCTAGTCGACAGAGTTGTACCGATGTTGCCAGAAATGCTCTCAAATGGTGTTTGTTCTTTAAGACCAAAAGAAGAGAAATTAACTTTTTCTGCTGTGTTTGAACTCAATGAAAAAGCACAAATTATAAGTGAATGGTTTGGTAGAACAGTTACGTATTCAGATCAACGTTTTGCTTATGAAGAGGCACAATATTTAATAGAAGAGAATCAGGAGTCAACAGTAAATAAACAAGACAATTCTAAGTCTATCAATTATTTTCAGGCAGGAAAAGCTGAGTTAAAATGTAAGATTCCTGCAGATATCTCAATTACAGATTCTGCGTATGAAGTAGCTCCAGAAATTGTAGAAGCAACATTAAAATTAGATATTTTGGCTAAAATTCTTCGCAAAAAACGAATGAAAGATGGCGCAATTTCTTTTGATAGAGTAGAGGTAAAATTCAACTTAGACGAAGCAGCAAACCCTGTTGGTGTCTTTTTTAAAGAATCTAAAGATGCTAATAAACTTATTGAAGAGTTTATGTTGCTTGCAAACAGAAAAGTGGCAGAATTTATTGGTTTTTCTAAAGGAAAAGCAACAAATAAAACATTTATTTACAGAGTTCACGACGAACCAAACGTAGATAAATTAGCTTCTTTACAAAATATGATTCACAAATTTGGCTACAAAATTAATACAGCTACAAAAGAAACGACTTCAGAATCTTTAAATCAGCTATTAAGTGATGTGCATGGAAAAGCAGAAGCAAACATGATTGAAACATTAACAATCAGAACCATGTCTAAGGCAGTATACACAACTCAAAACATTGGTCATTACGGATTGGCTTTTGACTATTACAGCCATTTTACATCACCAATAAGACGTTATCCCGATGTGATGACACACCGATTGCTACAGCATTATTTAGATGGCGGAGACACGCCCAAATCAGATAAATACGAAGAAAAAAGCAAACATGCATCCAAGAGGGAAGAATTAGCTTCAAAAGCAGAACGGTCGTCTATTAAATACATGCAAGTTAAATACATGCAAGACCACAAAGAGGCCTTTTTTGAAGGAGTAATCACAGGGGTTACAGAGTGGGGAATTTATGTAGAGATCTCTAGTAACAAATGTGAAGGAATGGTTCGAATCAGAGACATCAAAAGTGATTATTATGTTTTTGATGAAAAGCAATACGCTATTGTTGGGCAATCAACAAAAAAGAAATATCAATTGGGTGACGACGTCAAAATTCAAGTTAAAAAAGCGGATTTAGAAAGGAAACATCTAGATTTTAATTTGATAGAAGACTAAATATTCTTGGTTTTTTTATTTAAATAAAAATAAAAAAAATAGTATTATATTGTTCCTGTTGAATCAAGTTGTTAAAAAAAAGTAAAAATGAAAAAAAAGACAATATTTATTTGCGCGCTAATGTTCAGTTATGTGTTCTCTGCACAAACAGTCGTAACAAAGAACTTAGGAGATTATAGTGCTCTAAAAGTTTTTAACGGAATTGCAGTAGAATTGATTAAATCAGATGTGCAAAGACTAGAAATTACAGGAGAAAAGTCTGAAAGGGTAAAAATTAAGAATGTAAATAATATCTTAAAATTATCGTTGCCTTTTTCATTAAAACCAGAAAATAATGCGGCAAATGGACAGGTTTTAATAAAAGTATTTTACAATACAAACATTGATATTATTGATGCGAATGAAGGAGCAACAATTACCAGCAAGAATTTTAATCAAGATGTCTTAGAAGTAAATTCACAAGAAAAATCTTTTATAAATATCACTTCCAAAGTTCGTTATTTAAAAGTCAGAGCTTCCTCTGGCGGAATTGTAAAGCTGACTGGTACAACAGAAAACCAAGAAGTAAATGTAGATTTATATGGAGTTTACAAAGGTTTTGCGATGAAAGTATCAGGGAATTCTGACGTATTTGCCGGTACAGGAGCAAAAGCAGAAGTTTATGCAGGAGACACCCTAAGTGCAAAAGTGAACTTCGGAGGTTCTATATTTTATAAGGGAACTCCAAAGCTTCTAAAAAATAAAACAGTAATCGGAGGTATTATTCAGAAAAGAAATTAGTAGTCACCAAAAATGAAGGAATACTAACCTTTTTTGTATCTTTGTTGTATTAAAAAATTAAAAAATGAATAGTTTAGCTGTATATTTTGTGATGATTGGAGGAATGCAAATAGCCATAATTGTTGTGGTCGTTTTACTTTTTTTTGGAGGTAAAAAAATACCAGAACTAATGAAAGGTTTAGGAAGTGGAATTAAAGAATTTAAAAATGCAGCAAAAGAAGAAGACAATGAGGAAAAAAGAGAAGAAAAAAAGTAAAATTTATTTATAACACCTATACCAAAAGAAAACCCGAAACTGAATTAGTTTCGGGTTTTGTTATTAATTTATTTAAATTTTATGAATCTAACTTTTTAGGTTTTGTTTTTTTCATAGCCTCTCCAACTTGATTCGTAGCTGCAAAGCTTGCTACCATGTCATTTAACATTGAACTTGCCGCATTTGGGTTATTTGGTAGTAAAATTAAATTACTGTTTGTATCTGACCCAATAGACTGCAAAGTATCATAATGTTGCGTAATTACAATTAAAGCAGATGCTTCTTGACTATTAATTCCAGCACGGTTCAAAACCTCTACACTTTCTTCTAATCCTCGTGCAATTTCTCGTCGTTGATCTGCAATACCTTTACCTTGTAAGCGTTTGCTTTCTGCTTCTGCTTTAGCGCGTTCTACAATTAAAATACGTTGTGCATCTCCTTCATATTGTGCCGCTGTTTTTTCTCTATCTGCAGCATTAATTCTATTCATTGCTTCTTTTACTTGCGCATCTGGGTCAATGTCTGTTACTAGCGTTTTTATAATATCATAACCATAGGTCATCATTGCTTCGTTCAATTCTGATTTTACGGCAATTGCAACATCATCTTTCTTTACAAAAACATCGTCCAATTTCATTTTTGGAACTTCCGCTCTTACAACGTCAAATACGTAGGAGGTAATTTGGTCATGGGGATAATCTAATTTATAAAAGGCGTCATATACCTTGTCATAAATAACTTTGTATTGAACAGATACCTTTAATTTTACAAAAACATCATCTAGTGTTTTTGTTTCAATGATAACATCTAATTGTTGAATTTTTAGACTTAACCTTCCGGCAACTTTATCTATCAAAGGAATTTTTAAATGTAATCCAGATTGTCTAATGATGTTAAATTTCCCAAAGCGCTCTAATATAGCGGCAGTTTGTTGCTTGACAGTGAATAAGGAAGCAAAAAGGATAAGTATAATAAGTACAATGATAATAATTGGAAACATAGTCTTTTGTTTTTGATGTTAAAATCGATTTATTGTAAAGATACTAAATTTTAGGAATTAATTATTAGGGACAAGTTCAAAAAAAAGATTTTTTTTAATGGGGATTACGCTTTTGTTTTAAAAAAGTTTTGACGTTTTTTATTATACTTAACCCATTTTTTATATAGTTTTTCTGAAAGCAATCCTTTCATGGATGTATCTAGTTTTTCTTTTTCTAATTTCAGTGTTTCAGAAATTGGTTTTAGATCCTCATTCATTTTTTTTATAACTTTCAGTTGTTCAGAAAAATCTCCGCTTTTAAGAGCTTTTTTCTGAAAACCTTCAACCATATCTTTCGTGCTTCTTAGTAAAAAACTATTAATTCTAGTAATGTCTTTAATAGACTTATTGTAATCCGTTACTATTTTATAAAATTTATCCCCTTGTTTAGATTTTAATTTTATACCCGACTTCTTTGCTGCTTTTTCTGTTTCGTAGACTATAATTCCTACATGTTTTCTTACATCAAAATTAGGTTTTGGAGCTCTCTGAGGAGCTTGTACTGTCTGCCTTTGTTGTTGTCTTTGCCCGTTTCCGTAGCCATACTGAGCATGAACAGTAAATGCACTACCCAAAACTAAAAAAAAGATTATATTTTTCATAATTATAGTTTTGCGATAGCGTTTTCAAGTCTTTTAATACACGATTCCTTTCCGATTAGTTCTATGATGTCAAATAAATGAGGTCCTTTTAAGGCACCAACCAAAGAGAGCCTAAGGGGCTGCATTACTTTACCAAAACCAATTTCTTTATCAGTAATCCATTTTTTAATTTCCTTCTCAGTGTTTTCTGATGAAAAATCTTGAATTGTTTCAAGAAGACAAATTAACTCATTCATTAATTCAGGGGTTCCTTCCTTCCAATTCTTTTTACTGGCTTTTGCGTCGTATTCTTGTGGATTCTCAAAAAAGAAAGAAGACAATTCCCAAAAGTCTTTTATAAAAACAGCTCTTTCCTTGATTGAAGAAACTACTTTTAAAATAAAATCTTTACTTTGATAAATCCCCTTTTCTTCAAGAATTGGAATGTATAAATCTGTTAGTTCCGAATTCTCTTTTGTTTGCATGTATTGTTGATTAAACCAACTTGCTTTTTCAGGACTAAATTTTGCTCCAGATTTACTAACACGTTTTAATTTAAAAGAGCTTATTAATTCCTCTAAAGAGAAAAGCTCTTGTTCAGTCCCGGGGTTCCAGCCCAAGAAAGCAAGCATATTTATAAACCCATCAGCAAAATAACCGTCCTCTTTGTAGCCGGGAGAAAGGTCGCCAGATATTTCGTTTGTATAGGCTAAAGGAAACACAGGAAACCCTAATTTATCCCCATCACGTTTGCTTAATTTCCCCTTTCCTATGGGTTTTAAGATTAAGGGTAAATGGGCAAATTTAGGAGCGTCCCACCCAAAAGCTTTGTACAGCAATATGTGCAAAGGCATTGACGGTAACCATTCTTCACCACGAATTACATGGCTAATTTCCATCAAATGATCATCCACAATATTTGCTAAATGATACGTTGGCATTCCGTCTCCTTTAAATAGAATTTTATCGTCCAGCGTATTGGTGTCTATCGTTATGTTTCCCCGGATTTCGTCTTCCATTCGTAAGATTTCGTCTTGAGGAGTTTTAAAACGGATGACATAATTTTCGCCAGCTTTCATTTTCGTTTCTACTTCTTCGTCACTCAAAACTAATGAATTTACCAAACGTCCTTTTTCCCTATTATGCCAATTATAAATAAAGTTTTTCCCTTTTGCTTCGTGCCCCTTTCTTTCAGCATCCAATTGCTCTGAAGTGTCAAAGGCATAGTATGCCCAACCTGTTTCAACTAATAATGTTGCATGTTTTTTGTAAATTTCTTTGCGTTCAGATTGTCTGTAAGGACCTAATTTTTCATTCCTTCCAGGGCCTTCGTCAAAAGGAATGTTACACCATGCTAAAGCATCTATTATATATTGTTCTGCATTTGCAACATAACGAGTTTGGTCTGTGTCTTCTATTCTCAGGACAAAAGTCCCGTTGTGTTTTTTAGCAAATAAATAATTGTATAAAGCAGTTCTTACACCACCAATATGTAGAGGTCCTGTAGGACTTGGCGCAAAGCGAACACGAACATTAGATTCCATTTTTTCTGTTTTTGTGAAGTTGCAAAGATAGTTTTTAATGAAAAACCCTGCCATGAATTCGCTAATTATTAAACTTTTTTCGTTCTTGCGCAAGGAGAAATCAAAAAAACATAAAAATTGAGTACATTCGTTCAAAGAAAACAGGGGCAGCAGCCGTCTAATTTTTTTAATAATTTTAAAAACTTGTTAAAAGCGTTTTAACGATTATTTGGTTTTGGATTAATGTAAAACAGTATTTTTATGGTTAATGGATTTAAAAATATAGAACAAAAATTACATCAATTTACACGCAAGTACTACACAAGTGAATTGATAAAAGGAACTATTTTATTTCTTTCTTTAGGCTGTTTGTATTTTTTCTTCACCCTTTTTTTAGAATATTTTTTATGGCTCAAAACCACAGCAAGAACCCTTTTGTTTTGGTTCTTTTTAGGGGTTGAATTGTTTTTACTGATTCGCTTTATCGTTCTTCCTGTTTTTAAGTTGATTGGTTTACGAGCTGGAATTACGGCGGTTCATTCTTCCAAGATTATTGGGCGCCATTTTCCTGAGGTACAAGATAAATTACTCAATGTTTTACAGCTTAAACAAAACGCAAATAAGTCCGATTTATTAGCGGCAAGTATTGATCAAAAAGCACATGAATTACAGTCAGTTCCGTTTGTGAAAGCGGTTGACTTCACACAGAACAAAAAGTTTTTAAAGTATGCCATAATTCCAGTTTTAATTTTGTTGGTCACCCTTTTTTCTGGAAACAGACAGGTGTTTACATCAAGTCTCGAGCGAATTGTTAATCATCGAACTAGCTATATTCCGCCAGCACCATTTTCATTTTCTTTAAAAGAAAAGAAATTACAAGTTATTCAAGGAAAATCTATTACTGTTTTTATTGGTGTAAAAGGAAAAGTATTGCCTGTTGAGGCAAAAATTCATTTTGAAAATCAACATTATTATCTACAAAACTCAAGTAATGCAACTTTTTCATATACGTTTTTGGATGTTAAAAAAACAGTTGATTTCTATGTGGAAGCAAATGGAGTTCAATCTCAAAAATACCAAATTGAAGTATTAAAGACACCTACAATTAATAACATTTCATTGGGTCTCAACTATCCAAGTTATATTGGTAAAAGAAATGAAAGAATTCAAAACGCTGGAAATATTGTGGTTCCAGAAGGTACAAAAGTTACCTGGAATGTTTTTGCAAGTCAAACTGACTCTGTGGCTTTTACTAACAATGGAAAGCGCGTTTTTTTTGAACCGACATCCATTAATAATTTTATTTTTTCAAAAAAAATAAACACACCAATTGATTATCAGATTTCTTCCTCCAATACAAATTTAAGTAATTTTGAGAATTTACATTTTTCAGTGTCTGTTGTTAAAGATGAAGCCCCATTAATTTCTGTTCAATCTAATATTGACAGTATTTCTCGAGGAACAGCAGTGTTTGCTGGCCAGGTTTCTGATGATTATGGAATCAAGAAATTGCAACTTGTTTATTATGTTGACACCACCCCACAACTTCAAAACATTCTCGATTTAGAAATTACGAATGAAAATATTCAAACTTTTTATTACGAATTCCCTGGTGGTTTATCAATTGAAAAAGGAGTTAATTATAATTTGTTTTTCCAAGTTTTTGATAACGATGGTGTTCATGGAAGTAAAAAGTCAAAGAGTAAAATTTTCAATTATCGGAAACAAACGGAAGAAGAATTAGAGCAAGAACTTTTGCAAGAGCAAAGAAATACCATCAATAATATCGAGAATTCTATTCAGAAACAACAACAGCAACGTAAAAAATTAGAAGAGGTTCAAAAGGATTTGCAGGTAAAGAAGAAGATTAATTGGAACGATCAGAAGAAAATCAAAAAGTTTGTAAAACGTCAGAATCAATATCATAAAATGATGCAACGTCAAACAGAAAAGTTGCAAGAAAACCTAGAAGAGAAGGTATCAGTAAACGAGCAAATTCAACAAAAAAAAGAAGTATTAAAAAGACGAATAGCTGAACTTAACAAGTTAGAAAAACAACAAAAGTTGTTGGCTGAGATTCAGAAAATTGCGGAGAAACTCAACAAGGAAGATTTATTAAAAAAAGCCAAAGAGTTAGCGCAACAAAACCAACAACAGGAGAGAAGCCTAACCCGTATTTTAGAGTTGACAAAACGTTTTTATGTTGAGCAAAAAGCAATGCAAATTGCCAATAAAATTGAAAAGTTATCCCAAAAACAAGAGCGTTTAGCTCAAAATGAAGCCAATGATGCAATCGCTCAAAAAGAGATTTTAAAATCCTTTGAAGAAATTAAAGAGGAATTAAAGGAGCTTAACAAGGACAATGAGAATTTAAAAGAACCCATGGGGCTCCCTGATGTGGAAAAGGAACAAGAAGAGATTGATGCGGAATTAAAAAGTTTTGAAGACAACCTTTTTAGAGATCGTTCAGCTGCTGCAAAAAAGAACCAGAAAAATTCATCAAAAAAGATGAAAGAGATGAGTGTAAAAATGCAAAAAGAAATGCTTGAGATGGAAGGAGAGTCCATGGAAGAGAACGTGGACGACCTTCGAAAAATCCTAGAAAATTTACTTATTTTTTCATTTAAGCAAGAGCAATTAATGAATAAATTTGATGAGACTTCAACTTCTCATCCGGATTTTGGTAATGACCTAAAGTTCCAAAATCAGTTAAAAACGTATTTTGAACATATAGACGATAGCCTTTATGTGTTGTCCCTAAGGTTGCCTAAAATTTCTGTTAAGATCAAAGATGATTTATCTACAACGCATTATAACTTAGCGCTGTCACTTGATAATTTTTCAGAAAATAATTTTTCAAAAGGGATTTCAAATCAACGGTATGTCATGACTGCGGTTAATGATTTGGCTGATTATTTAAGCAACATTTTAAGCGATATGAAAAATTCAATGTCAATGAATAAAGGTAAAGGGAAAAAAGAGAAGGGTAGTGGTTTTAGCTTACCTGATTTGATTAAGAAGCAAGGTGATTTGTCCGAGAAGATGAAAGAAGGTTTAAAAAAAGAGGGCAAGTCTGGAGAAGAAAAAGATGGTGAAAAGGATGGGAAAGGAAATAAATTAGGCAAACAAGGTAAGAAACCAGGAGAAGGTGGAGTGAAAGCAAAGAAGGGCACAGGTGAATCTAACGATAATTCAGATGCAGATATCTATGAAATATATAAAGAGCAAAGTCTGTTAAGACAAGAATTACAAAAACAAATTAGTCAGTCTGAAGCTGAAGGTAATGGTACAAATTCAGCAGTAAAAAGAGCGTTGAAAAAGATGGAAGATTTAGAAAATGAAATTTTAGAAAAAGGACATAATCTTGGCACATTACAAAAAATGAATGCCCTTAACTATGAATTACTAAAATTAAGTCAAGCCGTTTTAGAGCAGGGTAAAGATAACAAGCGAAAATCAAATACCAACTTTAAAGTACTGCAAAAGAGAAATATTAAAGTAATCGAGTTCAAAAAGCAGTTTTTCAATCAAACAGAAATATTAAACAGACAATCATTACCTTTGCAGCAAAATTATAAAAATAAAGTCAGAGCATATTTTTCTGACATTAAGTAAATACAAAGTATGATTACATTCAATTATGAAACATCATTTCAAATTGATAATGAATCCCTTTTGGAAGATTGGGTCTCAGCCGTTGTTTTAGCACAAGGGTTTGAGCTTGGTGATATCAGCTATGTTTTTTGTGATGATGATTATCTGCACAAGTTAAATGTAGAATTTTTACAGCATGATACCCTAACCGATATCATTAGTTTTGATACTACTTTAGGGAAGGTCATTAGTGGAGATATTTTTATTTCTGTAGAAAGAGTCATTGATAATGCGTTAGATTATAAGGTCCCTTTTATCGAAGAGTTTCATCGGGTACTGATTCATGGTGTATTACATTTTATGGGTTATACAGATAAGTCTGATGCAGATAAAAAGGAAATGAGAATCGCTGAAGACAAGGCAATTCTTATGATAAGTAAATGACAGTCAGTTTAATAACTAATAAGTTTCACGTGGAACGGTAATATAATGAGTTTATTTTCAACAACATATGATGTAATTGTAGTAGGAGGAGGGCATGCGGGAAGCGAAGCCGCTGCAGCTGCTGCAAACATGGGCGCGCACACCTTATTAATTACAATGAATTTGCAGAATATTGCTCAGATGAGTTGCAATCCAGCAATGGGAGGAATCGCAAAAGGACAAATTGTACGAGAGATTGATGCGTTGGGTGGCTATAGTGGAATCGTTACTGATAAAACAGCAATCCAGTTTAAGATGTTGAATAAGTCAAAAGGACCTGCAATGTGGAGTCCAAGAGTTCAGTCTGATAGAATGCAGTTTGCAGATTGTTGGAGAACCATGCTAGAGGAGACAGCCAATGTTGACTTTTATCAAGATGCTGTAAATGATTTATTGTTCGATAAGAATGTGATCATTGGGGTCAAAACAGCACTAGGCTTAGAGATAAAAGCAAAGACAGTTATCATCACAGCAGGTACTTTTTTAAATGGTTTGATTCACATAGGTGATAAAAGCTTTGGTGGAGGTAGGGCTGGAGAAGGAGCTTCGACAGGAATTACAGAGAGTTTGGTTTCAAAGGGTTTTGAGTCAGGTAGAATGAAAACAGGAACACCGCCAAGAGTTGATGGTCGTTCTTTAGATTATTCTAAAATGATAGAACAACCTGGAGATGAAATTACTGAGAAATTTTCTTATTTGCCAACTACTAAATCATTGCAAAAACAACGTTCCTGCTATTTGACTTATACTAATCTTGCTGTCCATGATTTGCTCCGTGAGGGTTTCGATAGGTCCCCAATGTTTAATGGTAGAATTAAATCTACAGGTCCTAGGTATTGTCCTTCTGTGGAGGACAAGATAGATCGTTTTGCGACCAAGGATAGGCATCAAATTTTTGTCGAGCCAGAAGGTTGGACAACAGTTGAGATGTATGTAAATGGATTTTCAACTTCACTTCCAGAAGATATTCAAGACAAAGCAATTAGAGCAGTTGCTGGATTTGAAAACGTAAAGTTTTTAAGATATGGATATGCTATAGAGTATGATTATTTCCCTCCTACACAGCTTACTCATTCCTTAGAAACAAAGTTAATCAAAAACTTGTTTTTTGCAGGCCAAATTAATGGTACTACTGGATATGAAGAAGCTGCCGCACAAGGATTAATGGCAGGAGTAAATGCTGCCTTAAAGACCCAGAAAAAAGATCCTTTTATCCTAAAAAGAAATGAAGCTTACATTGGTGTTTTGATTGATGATCTAATTACAAAAGGAACAGAAGAGCCCTATCGAATGTTTACTTCCAGGGCAGAGTATAGAACTTTGTTAAGACAAGACAATGCCGATTTAAGATTAACACCATTAGGTTTTGAATTAGGTTTAGCGTCTAAAGAAAGGATGGATCGTGTGTTAGAAAAGCAATCTAAAGCAGACTTGTTAATTAAATTTTTACAAGAGACGAGTGTCAAGCAAGAAGAGATAAACCCTATTTTAGAAGCAAAGAATTTAGCATTGATTCATCAATCGATGAAGCTTTATAAAATTGCTGCAAGACCTCAATTAGAGTTTTCTGACTTTAAAAACATAAAAAAATTGACGGCTTTTCTTGCAGCCAATTTTATTGATAAAGAGGTCATTGAGCAAGCTGTAATCCATTTAAAATATTCCGGTTACATTGAGAAGGAAAAGAACAATGCTGATAAACTAAATAGGCTTGAAAACGTTAAGATCCCTTCTAGATTTAACTATCAAAAAGTAAAGTCCCTTTCTTTCGAGGCCAGAGAAAAGTTGAGTAAAATTCAACCAATTTCAATTTCCCAAGCGAGTAGAATTAGTGGTGTTTCTCCGAGTGATATTTCTGTCCTTTTAGTTTATATGGGAAGATAGTTGTTTGTATTTTCTAAGATGTTCCACGAGGAACAATTCAAAATAAATGAAAAAAGAAAAAGATTTTTATCAAAATTTGAAACCTTTTTTAAGGTGTATAGATGCTTCGGTTTCTAAAGAAGTTTATCAAGTAATGATAAATAAAGAGTACGAAATGTTAGTTACAAATCCAGTTCCTGAAAACCTAGCCGATTACTACAAAAGTGAAGCTTATATTTCCCACACAGATTCTAAAAAAACACTTTTAGATAAAGTATACCAATTTGTAAAAAACATCACATTAAAGAAAAAATTAAAACTTGTAAACTCCTTCAGTACCCTTTCGAAAAATATTTTAGATGTGGGTGCAGGAACTGGTGATTTTCTAAAAGTTTGTCAAAATGATTCATGGAAGGTTTTTGGGGTTGAACCAAGTTTAGTTGCTAGAAAAATTGCGAAAGGTAAAGATGTTTTTTTAACAGCGGAACTCCTGAAAGTAGAAAACAGAAAATTTGATATTATTACACTTTGGCATGTTTTAGAACACGTTGAAAAATTATCTGAATCTATTTTAAAATTTAAAGAGTTGCTTTCTGATGAGGGTAGATTAATAATTGCGGTTCCTAATTATAAAAGTGATGATGCAAAATATTATAAAGAGTTTTGGGCTGCCTTTGATGTTCCAAGACATCTCTGGCATTTTTCTCAAAGTGCCATTCACAAAATTTTCTCTAAAGAGAAGATGGTTGTAGAAAAAATAATACCAATGAAATTTGACGCTTATTATGTTTCTCTTTTAAGTGAAAAATATAAGACAGGAAAAATGAATTTGATGAGCGCCTTTTATCGAGGGTTTATTTCAAATTTTAAAGCGAGAACAACTACGGAGTATTCTTCTTTAATCTATGTGCTAAAAAAGTATTAAAAACAGTTTTAAGCTACTGTAAGTCTGTTTTCACATTCTTGGCCTTGCCTGATGTTCAGGAAAACAATAAAACCCCTTAAAACATCTATTTTAAGGGGTTTTATTATAGAAAATAATTATTAATAATTATTTATCATCAATTTTAATTATTTAGTAAGTACACTCCCAAAAGAGTAATAATAAAATAGACGGCCAAAGACATTGCTCCTGCATAATCTTTTGCCAAACGCTGACCAATAAGCAAGAAAATTAAAGTAATCGCAGAAAGCGTTACTCCTAATAAGGCAATTTCTTTTGTTTCTGAAGTATAAATTTGATAGACCCCAATCAGCATTAAAATACCTGCAATAATTTCTATAATTAAAATAATGCTTAAGAGTAGTGGTACACTATTTTTAAAAGGAGTGTTTTTAAAATGATCTTTAATAAAATTTAAATTTCCTTTCCAGTCCAAAATTTTGTCTATTCCAGATTGTATAAATGTAACAATTAAAAAAAGTAAAATTAATACTTCTGTTGGGTTATTGGATAATAATTTCATTTTATGGTTTTTCAAATTAATTTTTTATTTGCAACTGTCTCTGATGCTGAAAATACTGTTCCTTTGTGTTTTATAATATTGAGTTAAAGCTTCTTTAAAGTAGTGTTCGATATGCTCTTTCAAATTTTTTAGTACAAAACTGAAGACTCAAATTAGTATCACTTACCAAAGGTTGTTTTGATTTTATCAACGATTGTTTGCGCTAATCTTTCTTTACTTTCTATGGTCCAACCAGCAACATGGGGAGATAAAAGCACTTTTTCAGATTTGATTAAATATTGAAAAGCTTCGGGCATTTTATCCTTAGAAAAAAGATTTTCGAAAGATGCTTTTTCATATTCCAAAACATCCAATCCTGCTCCTAAAATTTTACCAGATTTTAAACCAGAAACCAAATCATTTGTCACAACAGATTTCCCGCGAGCAGTATTTATCAACCAAAAATTCTTTTTAAAGGCATTGATAAATTTAGTATTTATCATATTCTGAGTACGTAAAGTTTGTGGAGTGTGTAAGCTTAATACCTCTGTCTTTTCTTGTAATTCTGATAAAGAGACTTGCTTACAATTCTCATCACCAACGTTTGGTTTGATGTCATAACACAACACTTGAACATCAAAACCACGTAGTTTTTTAGCGAAAGACTTCCCCATATTTCCATAACCAATTAAGCCAATAATACTTCCGTCGAGTTCAATACCACGATTTTCTTCACGCAACCATTTTCCATTTCTAACTTCTTTATCGGCTTTATTTAGCTTGTTAAAAAGAGATAGTAACATTCCTAAAGAGTGTTCTCCAACGGCGTTTCTGTTTCCTTCAGGAGCGGCAATTAATTGGATGTTGTTCGCAACAGCATATTCACAATCGATATTTTCTAGACCAGCTCCAACTCTTCCTATAAACTTTAAACGAGTCGCTTTGTCTAGGAAAGATTTGTCTATAGAAAAACGACTTCTGATGATGAAACCGTCATACAGATGAATCTTATTTTCAATTTCAGATTTTGAGGAAGTGTAGTCTTCATCATTTTGATACCCCAACTCACAGAGTTGATTGAGTAAAAGAGGGTGGTTTGTATCTAAATGGAGTATTTTCATTTTAGCGTTTGTAAATCTCTAGACTTTTAATACTGTTCTTTTTCATTAGGGAAATCGCCGCTTTTTACGTTTTCTATATAAGCTTCAAAAGCACCCGTCATATCTTTATATAAGTCTAAATATCTTCTTAAAAAACGGGGCTGAAATTCATGTGTCATTCCAATCATATCATGGGTAACTAACACTTGTCCATCCACGCCATTTCCGGCACCAATTCCTATTACAGGAATTGTTAAAGCCTCAGCAATTTTTTGAGCTAATTTTGCAGGTACTTTTTCTAAAACCAATGCAAAACAACCAATTCTTTCGAGCAGTAGTGCGTCTTCCATAAGTTTTTCTGCTTCTTGCTCCTCTTTTGCTCTTACGGTATAGGTTCCAAATTTATAGATAGATTGTGGCGTTAAACCTAAATGACCCATCACTGGAATTCCCGCATTCAAAATCCGTTTAATAGACTCTTTAATTTCTTTTCCACCTTCTAATTTTATAGAGTGCCCACCGCTCTCTTTCATAATTCTTATTGCAGAACGCAACGCTTCTTTTGGGTCAGATTGGTAACTTCCAAAAGGTAAATCTACCACGACCAAACACCTGTCTATTCCTTTGACAACCGAGCTTGCATGGTAAATCATCTGATCTAATGTAATTGGCAACGTAGTTTCATTACCTGCCATCACATTGGAGGCAGAGTCTCCTACTAAGAGGACATCAATACCAGCTCCATCTAAAATTTTTGCCATGGTAAAATCATAGGCAGTTAACATGGAAATTTTCTCTCCATGCTTCTTCATATCTACCAGAGATTTTACAGTAACTTTTTTATATTCTTTTTTTGATGCTGACATCTTTTTTATTTTTTAGTATCTTGTAAATGTAATAAATATCATCTGATATAAGACAAGTTAATTTTTCGTTAATCTTAAATGAATGAAAATTATCAACTGTTTTTTTTGATTATTTTTATACTTGCAAAAACTGCAAAACTTTTAATAAAAAAAAATAGTCTTATATTTGGTTATTATTTTAAGAATGGCAGAAGAAAAACTTTTATTGAATGTAGACAAATGGATAGATAATTATGCAGATTATATGTATAATTATGCAATTGTACGTGTAAACGATAGTGACCTAGCAAAAGACTTAGTTCAAGATACTTTTTTTGCGGGTCTAAAATCAGCAAAAAATTTTCAAGGGAAGTCTACAGAAAGAACTTGGTTGATTTCTATTTTAAAAAGAAAAATAATAGATCATTACAGAAAAATAAATTCTAAAAAAGGACAAGCTGAAGTTCGAATGAATTTTTATGATGATGGAGAAAATGAAGGAAATTGGTTAGAAGAAAGAGTGCCTCAAAGTTGGGAAAACCAATCGGAAAAATCAGTTGAAAATGATGAGTTAAAAAAGCAGTTAAGCTCTTGTATAGAGGCTTTACCTGAAAAATACGCCATGGTTTTTAGAATGAAAACAATACAAGAATTTGAGACAGAAGAAATTTGTAAGGAGTTAGACATTACTTCGTCAAATTTATGGGTAATTATTCATAGAGCTAGAACACAGCTTAGAAAATGCATGGAAGATAACTGGTTTAATAATTAAGAAATGTTTAAAAATTTAAGAATTACTTGCGATGAAGCTACAATGATTTGTGACAAAAGTCAGTATGGAGCTTCTACTTTATTAAATAGGTTAAAATTAAATATTCATTTTATTGGATGTAAAAAGTGCATTTTATACACAAAACAAAATGTAAAGTTAACAGACCTTTATAAAGGATATTCTCATAGTTGTAAAGGCGAAAAACATACCCTATCATCAGAAGACAAAGAGGCTTTAAAAAAAACTTTTAAACTAAAGAGCTAAACAAGATAGACTTATTATTAAAACGGAACTTAAGAATTTAAGTTCCGTTTTTTTGTACTTTTGATTCTCATAAGAAAAACAATACAATTGAATTTAGAGAGTTAATAACGTCTAACGATCTAGTAAATTCTAAAGAACCAAACATTTTTATTAGAATGCATTTTTTACCAGAAGAAATAGATAATTACGTTGTAGCTCATTCACAAGAAGAGCCAAAGATATTACAAGAGTTAACCAAAGAAACATGGCAAAAAGTATTGAACCCCAGGATGTTAAGTGGTGCTTTTCAGGGTAGGCTATTGTCTATGATTTCAAAATTAATGCAACCAGAAAATATTTTAGAGATAGGCACTTATACTGGTTATTCTGCTTTGTGTTTAGCGGAAGGGATTTCTTCTGAAGGAAAAATAATAACCATAGATAAAAATGAAGAATTAGAAACGCTTCAAAATAAATTCTTTGAGAAATCTGGTTTTAGAGATCAAATTCAGCAATTTGTTGGGAATGCCTCTGAAATAATACCGACCATAGATAAAAAGTTCGATTTGGTTTTTATAGATGCGGACAAGTCAAACTACATTAATTACTTTCATTTAATCATTGATAAAATGAATTCGGGCGGAATTATTTTATCTGACAATGTTCTTTGGAGCGGTAAAGTTATAGAAGAATTAGACCCAAAAGATACCGATACAAAAGTGCTTTTAGAATACAATAAGTTAATGAATGAAGATGCGAGAGTAGAAACCGTTTTACTGCCAATTAGAGATGGTTTGACGATTAGTCGAGTAAAATAAAATTACATGTTCCTTTTTATAGGACCTGTTAAGTCATCAATACTATCTTTTACAGCACTAATTTCTTTGTTGATGTCTTTGGTGATGTCTGTATCAATAGAATGCTTCTCTGAACTATCTTTTATTTCTCTTTTAATATCATTTGTAGCATCTTTTATTTGGCGCATCCCTTTGCCGAGTCCTCTCGCAATTTCAGGAATTTTATCTGCACCAAAAACCATTACCACAATCAACATGATAATCATAATTTCTGGTCCACTAATAAATAAAAGTAGTGTATACATATTGCAAAGATAATTACTTTTTAATCAACATTCGTTTAATCTCGTTCAATTTCATTAGCGCTTCAATTGGCGTTAATGTATCAATATTAGTCGCTAGAATTTCTTCTTTGATATTCTCTAATAAAGGATCGTCTAACTGAAAAAAGCTCAGTTGCATTTCTTCTTCTTGGGTCTGCTTTAAGGCTTCTTTAACGGCTTTACTTTTGTTGTTTTTTTCTAATTTTTCAAGTATTTTGTTCGCTCTATGAATGACCATACTTGGCATACCAGCTAATTTTGCTACATGAATTCCAAAACTATGATTAGAGCCTCCAGAAACTAATTTACGCAAGAAAATAATGGTGTCTTTCAATTCTTTTACAGAGACATTAAAGTTTTTAATGCGTTCAAAAGTAGTCGTCATTTCATTCAATTCATGGTAATGCGTGGCAAACAAGGTTTTTGCTTTGGTTGGATGTTCATGTAAGAATTCAGTAATTGCCCAAGCAATAGAAATCCCATCATACGTTGAGGTTCCTCTTCCAATTTCATCTAACAAAATCAAACTTCTATCAGAAACATTATTTAAGATAGAGGCCGTTTCATTCATTTCTACCATAAAAGTAGATTCTCCCATAGAAATGTTATCACTTGCGCCAACTCGTGTAAAAATCTTATCTACAAGACCTATTCTAGCGTGCTGAGCAGGGACATAACTCCCCATTTGGGCTAATAATACGATGAGTGCTGTTTGACGTAAAATAGCAGATTTACCAGACATGTTTGGTCCAGTAATCATAATTATTTGTTGCTGATTTCTATTGAGCACCACATCATTTGCAATATAATCTTCACCAATTGGTAATTGTTTTTCAATTACAGGATGCCGCCCATTTTTAATTTCCAAATCGGTAGATTCATCCATAATTGGACGCACATAATTGTGGTCTATCGCTAAAACCGAAAAAGACAATAAACAGTCAATTTTTGCTATAATTTTTGCATTTTCTTGTACAATTTCTACAAATTGTAGAATATATTGTAATAATTTAGAAAATATTTCTTGTTCTAATTTCTGAATTTTTTCTTCCGCACCTAAAATTTTGGTTTCGTATTCTTTTAATTCTTCAGTAATATAACGCTCAGCACTTACTAGAGTTTGTTTGCGGATCCATTCTTCTGGCACTTTGTCTTTATGCGTATTTCTTACTTCAATATAATATCCAAAAACGTTGTTAAACGAAATTTTTAAACTTGAGATTCCTGTACGTTCCGTC
Source organism: Polaribacter sejongensis (assembly GCA_949545755.1). Classification (GTDB taxonomy): domain Bacteria; phylum Bacteroidota; class Bacteroidia; order Flavobacteriales; family Flavobacteriaceae; genus Polaribacter; species Polaribacter sejongensis_A. The sequence goes on from CATITK010000006.1 coordinate 19,632, forward strand.
TCACGTGCCAACATATCGTCTAAATACTGTTTTCCAGTGTTAGAAATTGTGCGTAAATCGTCTAGTTCTTGATGAACCCCCGTTGCAATTGCATTTCCTTTATGAATATTTACTGGGGCGTCATCAAATAAAGTTTCAGCTATTTTAGCTATCAAATCTGTACAGGAATGCAGTTGACTTCCGAGTCCTGTTACGGTGCTATTTTTACTTTTTTCTGCGGATGATTTTATAGGTAATATGGCTTTTAAAGAATCTTTTAATAAGACAATTTCTCTCGGCGAAGCTTTCCCTGTTGCAACTTTAGAAATCAACCGTTCTAAATCGGAAATTTGTCTTATCTGATAGGTTACTGTCTGAGAAAAATCATCTGAATCTATAAAAAACTTGACTAATTTATGGCGCTTTTTAATGGCATCAATATTTTTTAAAGGAAGTGCTAACCAGCGTTTTAATAATCTTCCACCCATTGGTGAAATGGTTTTGTCAATAACACCTAAAAGAGTTACCGCATTCACAGAATTTGGATTGTAAAGTTCCAAATTCCTGACGGTAAAGCGATCCATCCAAACATAATTATCTTCCGAAATTCTACGAATGGCTTGTATATGTTTTAGTTCATTGTGTTGCGTTTCTGATAAATAATACAACACGGCACCAGCAGCAATAATTCCGTTTTTAACCTCTTCAATTCCGAAACCTTTTAAGGTTTTTACTTCAAAATGATTTTGTAACGTTTCGATTGCGTACTCTTTTTGAAAAACCCAATCGTCGAGATAAAAGGTATAATATCTGTTTTCAAAAAGGGCTAAAAATTCCTGTTTATTTTGTTTTTGGACTAAAACTTCGCTCGGATTAAAATTTTGCAATAACTTATCGATGTATTCCGCATTTCCTTGTGCTACCAAATATTCCCCGGTAGAAATATCTAAAAAAGAGATACCGAGTTGTTTTTTGTCAAAATGAACAGCCGCTAAAAAGTTGTTTGTTTTGCTTTTTAAAACCTCATCATTTAGAGAAACCCCTGGCGTAATTAATTCTGTAACCCCACGTTTTACAATAGTTTTTGTCATTTTTGGATCTTCTAACTGATCACAAATGGCAACGCGCATTCCTGCTTTTACTAGTTTTGGTAAATAGGTATTTAAAGAATGGTGTGGAAAACCCGCCAACGCAGTTTCTGTTTCACTTCCTGCCCCTCGTTTTGTTAATGTAATTCCTAAAACTCCTGCCGCTTTTTTAGCGTCTTCTCCAAAAGTTTCATAGAAATCTCCTACACGAAAAAGCAACATTGCATCAGGATACTTTGTCTTGATTGCATTGTATTGTTTCATTAAAGGAGTTACTTTTTTAGCGGTAGATTTTGCCAAGCCTTAGAAAATTTTCAATTCGTTTTGCTAAGATAGAAAATATAGTTGTTAGTGTTTCCTTTTTAGTTATTTGTTAAACTACCAATAATAAAAAATCATTAAAAAAGTTAGCAGAAACTTTTTTAACACTCCTTCTAGCGCACATTAATAAACTCATTTTAGCTGTTTTGAGTATATATATAAAGGCTATTTTATGTCTATAAAAAGACCTACAGAATGACTTGGAGCAGCGGCAATAATTCTTCCGCTGATAGCGCTTCCATACTCGTAAGAAAGGCCTATTTTTTTATTGATATAATAAGCGAATCCAAGACCAAGATTGGTATATTCTATATTATTTGCAAAAAGACTTCCATTGCTGTTTTCATCTAATAAAGAGCCATTTTTTGTAGATTTTAAAATATTGAGTTTCCCAATAATCCAGAGTTTATCAAAAAAATGTAAACCAATTTCGCCTCCAAAGTTTATTTCATCAGAAAAGCCTTTGGTTCTGTGATTATAGCCAATAGATGTTTTACCAAAAGCAGAAAGTTTACCAAGCTTAAAAGGAATACCTAAATCTACTTGTAATTTTTGGTTAAATTCACCGTCTCCACTTTGAAGTAGTGCAGCTGAACTTCCTCCAGAAGTTTCTCCTGTTGGTAACCCTAATTTTAAAGAGGTTGAAAGCGCTAAATAATTGTTTTTCAAAATTCCGTATCTAATACCAATGTCTGTATCTCCAAAAGAATTTAAAGCAGCTCCATTATTAATAATATTTCCTCGTACTTTGGATACTACGTTGTTTTGAGTATTTCTAGTAAAAAAAGGAACATAAGCAATTAAATCTATTTTATCTGTAACTCCGTATTCTCCGTAAAAACTAAAATTAAGAGTATTTCTCGTCGTATTTTCAACAATTTCTCCTGAAGCTATATAGTGTTGGTCTGTTGTTAAAGACCACGCAGAGAGTTTATAATAACCCTTTCCTTTCCCTTTAGACCATTGGGCGGTCAAGGTAGTTGTGAAAATTAAAGAAAAAAAGAGGATATATTTAGTAATCTTTGTCATTAGATATACGTTTTAGTTTAATTCGGCTTTACCCATAATAAAGTTTCCAAAAGATCTACATGTAATAACCACATGGCTATAAGTATTAATATCAATATTATCTAAAGCTATTGTAATCAAAGCATTTGAAGTTATTTTGCCATTTGTTGTTACATGATAATCGCTACTGTCATTTTGATTTCTGTTTGGGTTATTTGTTAAGTAAACATGAGTATCAGGCGCTGTGCTATTAAAATTGGCAATTGTCATCATTGTGCTTGTTAAGGTTACTTTACCTTTTACACTATAAGAAATCGTTTCTAATGTGCCAGATTTCGAATCGTCTCCTTTAATTTCTAGATTAGTAGTGGCCATTATTGTTTTTCCGCCTTCTACTGTTGTAGCGGTTATCGTCGTATCTCCAGCAGCAATGGCAGTTACGAAACCATTGGAAGTTATCGTTGCAACTGACACGTCTGAAGAGCTCCACGTTATTGGAGTTGTTCCTTCAAAATTCACAGTATATTGACGAGTGTCACCAATGTTTACACTTGAAATTTCATTAATAGAAAGTGTATTGTTAGAAGTAGTTACTGTTGTTGGTAGAGATGTTATTGTTGTTCCATTTTCTATAGTAGTCGCCGTAATTTCTGTGCTCCCAGGGCTTATTACGGTTATTAAACCGCTGTTGCTAATCGTTGCAATTGCGGTGTTGGAACTTTCCCAATGAATGGTATTACTTGTGTTTTCTTCTCCATTTTCATCAAAATAAGAATATTCATATTGATGTGTTTTTCCAATTTTTAAATTTGCTACTAATGGATTGTTAATTCGAATGACAGAAATTTTTTGATCTACTTTTATCGTAAAAGTTGTTGCAATAGAATTTGTTGCTGTTTTTACTTTAATTTCTGATGTTCCCTTACTTTTTCCAGTGATTTCACCGGTATTGCTAATGCTTGCAATCTCTGGGGCAGTACTTTCCCATACTAATGAAACCGTATTATCTTGGTTGCCTGCGTTGTTAAAATAGGTTGTTTTAAAAGTAAATTTTTCATCTATTGATAAATTTTTTATAGGGTTTGTTACTGTTAAAACTTCGGCAGAGGTTATTGTAATTGTGGCAACTTCTTTCGTTATCTTAGTGTTTTCTCCATTCGGATTGTCATTGGTGGCGGATACAGAAATTGTGGCTTCTCCGGAGTTTACGGCAGTTGCTAATCCTTGGTTATTAATTGTTATTACAGAAGGCTTTGAGCTTTCCCAAGTTATTAATTCTTTTTTTACTTCTCCAACATCGTTAAGGTATTTTATCGAATAGACTTCCGAAAAGTCATAGCTTTCTGAAATTGTTAATTCAGATGGAATAGGTACGCCTGAATTCTTTTCAACAATAGTAATAGAAGGCTCTTGATAATCATTTATAATGTCATCATCAATGTTACAGGATGTAAAAAACACCACAAAACAAAAGCTTAAAAGAGAAAAAAGAGAAAAGTTTTTCATAATTTCTAGAGATTGTCTTTTCAAAGTCGATAAAATCTAACGAACCTTACAGTTTGAAAACGTATTTTAGCCAAACAAAAAACCCAATACAAGCCTATTTAGAATATGAGAAAACTTAAAAACAACGAACTGGGTAGAATTACCGTTGATGAATTTAAAACGACCCAAAAAACGCCTTTAATTGTTGTTTTGGATAATATTAGAAGTTTAAATAATATTGGTGCTGTTTTTAGAACTTCGGATGCTTTTTTGATAGAAAAAATTTATTTGTGTGGTATTTGTGCTACACCGCCAAACAAAGACATTCATAAGACAGCTCTTGGCGCTACCGCCTCTGTAGATTGGGAATATGTTGAAGATACGCTTACCCTTGTTAAAAAATTGAAAGCAGAAAAGGTTCAAATATTGGCGATAGAACAAGCAGAAAACAGCACAAAATTAAATGCTTTTTTTCCAAAGAAAGATGAAAAGTACGCGATTGTAATGGGAAATGAAGTAAAAGGCGTGCAGCAAGAAGTGGTAAATGCTGCTGATTTGTGTGTTGAAATTCCGCAATTAGGTACCAAACATTCCTTAAATATTGCTGTAACAACGGGTGTTGTCATTTGGGATTTGTTTGTAAAGATGAAGAATTTATAAGGTTTTGCAATTTGTTAGCGAACCAGTTTCTCCTTGATTCAAACCAATAGCGTAAAGTAGGAAATAGCTTCAAATAAATTAAATTCCCAAAATCATTTTTGCAATCATAAAATAAATTAAGATTCCAAAAATATCATTGCTTGTGGTGATAAAAGGACCCGTTGCAATTGCGGGGTCGATGCCTCTTTTGTTTAAAAATAAAGGAACAAAAGTACCAATCAAACCAGCGACAATTATGACAATAACTAGAGAAACCGAAATTGCCATAGCAGTGTTTATACTGCCTTTTGTTACCCAGATAAAAAGAAAAAGAAAAACAGCAAGAATGGCACCGTTTAAACTTGCTAGAAGCATCTCTTTTATAAGGCGGCTATTGATACTTCCTTTTACATCATCATTTGCCAAACCTTGAACAATAATTGCGGAAGACTGAACGCCCACATTACCTGCCATTGCAGCAATTAAAGGTGTAAAAAAGAATAACAGTGTATATTTTGAAAACACATCTTGAAAACGTTCCATAATTAAAAAAGCGCCAATTCCTCCAATTAACCCTAAAAATAACCAAGGTAAACGAGCTCTTGTAAGTTCCAAAATACTATCATCAGAATCTACATCTTGCGTTAAACCTGCTGCCAATTGGTAATCTTTATCCGCCTCTTCTTTTAAAACATCTACAATATCATCAATCGTAATTCTCCCCACTAAAACGTTGTTATCATCTACAACAGGGATTGCCTCTAAATCGTATTTAGCCATTATTTTAGCAACCTCTTCATCGTCTTCAGATACATTTACGGCATCTACTTTTGCTTTAGAAATATCCGAGATTTTTTGATCTGATTTGGCAATAATTAAATCTTTTAAAGACAAACGCCCTACCAATTTATCTTCTTTGTCTACGACATAAATAGAATGCACTCTGGTCACTTCTTTGGCCTGCCCTCGAATTCTACGCATACAACCAGCAACGGTCCATGTTTCATAGACTTTTACCAATTCTTTTGCCATTAAAGAACCTGCAGTTTCGTCTTCATAGGAAAGTAATTCTTTAATGTCTGCGGCTAAATCATCATCTTCTAAAGCAGAAATTACGCGCTTTTGGCGTTCTTCAGAAAGTTCACCAATGATATCTGCGGCATCATCAGAATCCATTTCTTCAACTTCTTCTGCAATTTCTTTTGCAGATAAGTTCTCTAAAATTTTCTCTCGAATATCTTCGTCTAATTCCATGAGAATTTCAGACGTTTTCTCACTATCTAAAAGTTTGATGATGTAGATCGCATCCTCAAAATTAACTTCGTCTAAAACTTCCGCAATATCAGCATAATGAACCTCTTCAAATAAGGATGCAATTGCTCGGTCATCTTTAGAATCTATGAGTTTGGATAGGTTTTCTAGAAATTTTTCTGTGATTTCAAATGCCATTTTCTCCGATTTTTTTGGTCAATTCTATAAATTCATTTACAGATAGTTGTTCTGGTCTTTTCGCAAAGATAGGCGCTTCTTTTAAAGAATCCGAAAGATTGAAAGACTTTAAGCTTGAGCGTAACATTTTTCTTCGCTGATTAAAAGCGGTTTTTACCACTCTAAAAAATAATTTTTCATCAACAGGAAGCGAAAAATCTTTTTTCCTGATGAGTCTAATTACACCAGAATCTACTTTTGGAGGGGGGTTAAAAACGTTGGGAGGAACGGTAAACAAATACGTAACATCAAAAAATGCTTGTGTTAAAACAGATAAGATTCCATAGACTTTAGAACCTTCTTTTTCTGCAATTCTTTTGGCGACTTCTTTTTGAAACATGCCTGCAAATTCTGGCACAAATGCTCTGTTTTCGATGGCCTTAAAAACAATTTGAGTAGAAATATTATAAGGGAAATTACCAATAATTGCTACTTGCTTTTTATTGAAAAGGGTTTGTATGTTGTGCTTTAAAAAATCGCCTTCTAAAATCGTAAAATGTTCTTGAGAGGTGTCTAATTTAATATGTTCTAATGGAAAAGTATCTTTTAAATAGGCCACAGATTCTCGGTCTAACTCCATCACCGTAATCTTCGCTTTTTTTGGCAATAAGTATTTTGTTAAAACGCCCATTCCAGGGCCAATTTCTAAAATATCTTCATATCCGTTTCCCGTTAAAGCATCTGCAATATCTTTTGCAATGCTTTCATCCGTTAAAAAGTGTTGACCTAAATGTTTTTTTGCTTTAACTGACATCTCTAATTACTCGTATTTGTGGGGTAAAACTCTTTTATCAACTTTAATTCCGTTCTAAAAGTTAACATTTTATCACTAAATTTTTTATTACTTTCTCCGCGCAATTTTTCTGCTTCATTTGCGTAATAATCGTCTAAATCTTCTCTTGTATTTGCAGTATATTGTATGGAGTAGGTCTTTCCTCCCATTTCTTCTTCTACTAAAACTTCTGTGAGTTTTGCAGAGAGAAACCTTCCTGTATTTAGTACGTCTAAAATATGAGATTCCATCCAAGTAAGCCATTCATTATGAACAGCTTCATCAATATTGATCGTTACGTTGTATATGTACATATTGGTTGTTAGTTTATGATCATTAGTTGTAGGTAAAAGTTTTTTTAGGGGGTGATTGAAACCAAAAACAAGCAATAACTAAATTTCGTCTCCTCTGATTGTTCTGTATTTTTTCCGGGCATCTACCAAATAAATACTGGAAGAATGTTCAAAAATAATCTTTTGATAGTATTCTGATGCTTTTTCTGGACTTTTTAAATGATTTTTGTACAATTCTGCTAATTCATAATAGGCATCATCAATTAAAATACCTGTTGGATTTAACGAGATTACTTTTTCAAAATTAATAATTGCAGCTTCATATTGGTTTATTTTGAGGAACAGTTTTGCTTGTTTAAAAAGGGCTTCATCTTCAATAGGCTGCCCTTTGAAATTTTTATTGATAACACTCAAAGTGTCAATGGCTTGTTGTGTTTTGTTCTGAAAAGATAATAGTGCTGCTTTGGAATATTGTATCAACCCAGAAGGAATCTCATCTACAGGTTCATTGTCTGTTATGATTAAAAACAAGGCTAGCGCATCATTAGCAATCAATTGTGTCGTAGCACTTTTTAGCACTTTTAATTGTGCTTTCGCCCAAGGAAAATCGCCTTTAAAGTAACTTGTTTGTGCCACTTTAAAACGCGCTTGTTGCCCTAGTTCATGGTTTTTAAGTTGGGTTTGAATTTGAGAAAAATACCGTAAGGCCTTGTTGTACTTTCCTATGAAAACTAAAATATCTCCTAACTTTAATTTTATCCTTGCTTTATCAAATTTTGAGTGAGAAAAAACCAATGCCTTTTCTAAAACATCTTTGGCTTCATAAGGCTTGTTTAGATGAAACGTTAAAAAATCAGCGTAAGCTACCTGTAGTTTTATCGTTAGTTTATTTTTACCAAATTCGTTAAATAATGATTGAAACAATTTTTCTGTTTCAGGGATATTATTGGTAGCACTAATTTTTGTAAGGAATAAAAAAGCCTCAATTTTCTCTTCCTTTAAGGTTGTTTTTTGCGTGATAAAAGAGAAACATTCTTTCGAGGTAGTATAATCTTTATTTTCAAAAGCTATTTTCCCTAAGCTATAAATAGCACTCAAATCTGTTGGATTTCTTTGATACAATGCTTTTTCTTGTACCAACGCTTTTTGGTAGCTTTTTTGTTGCGTAAACAACCAGCTTAACAAGACGTTCCAAACATCTTTTGGGTTACTCGCAGATTTTCTTAACAGTGTTTTTCTGAAGATGATATTGGCTTCATTTTCTGCATTATCAGTAATATATTTACTCGTATATCTTTGAACGATATTTAAATTTCCTTCTTTTTTATCTACCAGTTCAACATAGGATTCAAACATTTTTCTAAGCGCGCCTTTTTCTCCATAAATCTGTGCAATTTGAAAACTATAATTAGCATTTTCATTTTTTGCCATTACTTTTTCATAAGCTAAAATAGCTTTGTCTAAAAGGCTGTAGTTTTTAAAAATAAGCCCTATTGTTCCGCCATAGGTGCTTCTCTTGTCAATAGATGCCAATGCGAAATCATAATTCTTCTTAGCCAATTCCATGCGTTGTTGTCGCTCATAATTATAGCCTAAATAGACATATAAATAACTTTGATGTGGATTTTTCTTCAATTTAGATTTTAATAGCTTTTCGGCCTCTAAAAATTGTTGAGTCTCTTGATAGCAAGAAATTAATCGGCTTAAATAAGTCGTATTAAATGTGCTCTTGGAATATAATTTTTTAAAAACTTCTGTTGCTTTTTTATAGTCCCCTTCTCTATAGTAGCTTTCTCCCAATAAATAATCATTTTGAGCGTAGCTAAAGCTAGTAATCGTAAGAAAAATAAGCAAACAAAGTTTTTTCATCTAATTCAAAGATAAGTAAGAAAAAGTTTAAAATATTATTAAATCTATCAATTTTGAGCGGTTCCTTTGAAAGGTTCTGGCACAAAAATTGACTACACTATAAGTGAACTAACAAATTAAGATGATGAGAGATTTTAAAAACCAATACGAAATTGCAAAACACAATTCAAAATTTTTTATGAAAAACGGACAAATTAGTGCTTATTTGAAGGCGCTTTTAATAATGAATAAATACAAAAGACTAATGGTCGTTGTTGTTGCTAATTAATTTTAGTTGATGTTTTTTGGTAAAATGATCTACCAAAAACCAACAATAAAAAAGGATTAACCAATAAAATCAAACCCACAATAAGGTACTAATACTTCTGGTATTTTAATTCCTTCTTTTGTTTGATAATTTTCTAAGATTCCAGCTAAAACCCTCGGTAAAGCTAAAGAACTTCCATTTAAGGTGTGCGCCAATTCGCTATTTCCTTCCTTGTTTTTAAAACGAAGTTTCAACCTATTTGCTTGAAATGTTTCAAAATTTGAGGCAGAACTAATTTCTAACCATCGGTCTTGTCCTGCAGAAAATAATTCAAAGTCGAAAGTTAATGCAGCCGTAAAACCAGTGTCTCCACCACATAAGCGTAAAATTCTATAAGGCAACTTTAATTCTCTTAAAATATCTTTAATGTGTTCTACCATGCCGTTTAAAGCAGCATAAGAAGTCTCAGGATGTTCAATTCTTACAATCTCTACTTTGTCAAATTGATGCAACCTATTTAAACCACGAACATGGGCGCCATAGCTGCCTGCTTCTCTTCTAAAACAAGGTGTATATCCCGTAACTTTTATGGGGAAGTCTGCTTCGTGCATTAAATTGCCACGAAACATATTTGTAATTGGAATTTCTGCAGTAGGAATCAAGTACAAATCGTCTTCCGTACAATGATACATTTGCCCATCTTTATCTGGCAATTGACCTGTAGCGGTTGCAGAAGCTTCATTTACTAAATGTGGAACTTGCACTTCAGTATACCCAGCTTTTGTGTTTTTATCTAAAAAATAATTGATTAATGCACGTTGTAATTTTGCACCTTTTCCTTTATAAACAGGAAAACCAGCACCCGTAATTTTGTTTCCTAATTCAAAATCGATGATGTCATATTTCTTTGCTAGTTCCCAATGAGGAAGTGCGTTTTCTCCCAAATTAGGAACCAGTCCTTCTTTAAAAATTTGCTCATTATCTTCTTCAGAGGTTCCAGCATTTACCGAAGTATGAGGAATGTTTGGAATTTGAAACAATAAGGTTTGTAATTCGTATGCATACTCCTGTAATTTTTCTGCAAGCGCTTTCGATTTTTCTTTTAACTGACCTGTCTTTTCTTTTAATAATGTTGCTTTTTGTGCTTTTCCAGATTTAAAGAAAGCGCCAATTTCTTTAGACATTTTATTAGACTCAGACAATGTATTGTCTAGCTGAACTTGCGTTCCTCTTCGATTTTCATCAGCAGTTAAAACTTGTTCAATGATACGTTCAGCATTCGCAAAATTACGTTTTGCTAATCCTTGTAAAACAGCTTCTTTGTGATCTCTAATAAATTGTACTTGTAACATTGGTCTAGAAATTTAGAAATGCAAAGATATAATTTGTGTTTTTGATTTGCCCTTAAATCAATAATAAATAATTCAATCACATCAGAGGTATCCTAAAAACAATAAATATGCTGTTTTTTTGGGCGTTACCACAAGGGTCAGGCTTTTCGTTTCAAGTCCTCGTTCGTTCCTCTCTGTGGGCTTTTTACTGCAATCCTTAACGCGTATTGCAATCCTAAAAAAGGAAGTTTTTATTCAAATGATACCAGGTTACAACAAGTGAGTTGTTCCTTTTGAGGAATTAAAAAAGGGGAGTACTTTCAATATAATCTCGTGCAATTTTTTCATCCTTCTTCAATTGAATAATTAACAGATCAACCGTCTCAAATTTCTTTTCATCACGTAAAAAGTAAAGCAGTTCTATGGTCAATTTTTGATGGTATAGGTCTTGATTAAAATCAAAAAAATGAACTTCAATCGTTTGATGATTACCATTCACAGTTGGTCTGTTTCCAATGTTCATCATTCCAAAAACGACCGAATTTTCAAGGGTTGATTTTACAACATAAACCCCCGTTTTAGGAATCAGTTTATAACTCTCTTTTATATCAATATTTGCTGTAGGGTAGCCAATTTTTCCGCCTAATTTTTTTCCGTTAACAACCCTGCCTATTAGCATAAAATGATACCCCAAATAACTGTTGGCAGTGTTCAAATTTCCTGTTGCTAAAGCGCGTCTAATTTTAGTAGAACTGACAGAAACATCATCAATATCTTGCGCTGGAATTTCTTCCACCGTAAAATCATATAAATGACTGTATTCGGTTAGTTGAACAATATTTCCTTCTCTATTTTTACCAAAATGATGATCATAACCAATAATTAATTTAGAAATATTCAGTTGATTTACTAAAAAATCACGAACAAATTCTAGCGCCGTCATTCTAGAAAAATCTTTGCTAAAAGGATGAATTACTAAATAATCCAAACCTGTTTTTTCTAAAAGGTTTGCACGTTCATCAATGGTATTGATCAATGCAATAGAAGCTTCTTTCTGAAGCACCATTCTTGGATGCGGAAAAAAAGTAAGTAACACGGACTTTCTTTTTGCTTTTTTTGCTTCTAAAACTAATTTTTCAATAATTTTTTGATGCCCAAAATGTACCCCATCAAAAGTACCAATGGTGACAAAAGTTTTTTCGTTTGTAGAAAAATTAACAATGTTTTCAATTACTTTCAAGAATGGAAAAATTAATTAGAAGTACAAATGTACAATAACTAATGTTTTTTTTTGATATCACAAAGCGGGATTTTTAGACTATTGATATCATAAAAATTTTAACTAAATTTTGGCAAAAATTTAAAATATAATGTTAAATATTATTTTATTCAAAAAAAATTGTACTTTGCAAGTGATTAACTTAACCCCTATAAATTATGATAAAAAAGATTTTACTTCTTGGGCTTATAGCTTTTAGTAGTGTTGCAATGGTTGCTCAAACGATCGTTACAGGAACAGTTACAGACCTAAAGAAAGGTGATACGCTTCCAGGAGCAAATATAAAAATTTCTAGAAAAGCAGTAGGAACAACGACAGACTTTGATGGGAACTTTGTATTAAATGTCGCTGACAAGCCACCCTTTACCATTGAAATTTCTGTATTAGGATTCAAAACAGAAAAAGTCGAAATTTTAAATAACAACCAAAAACTAGATATTGGTTTAACTGAAAACGAAACCTCTCTAGATGAGATTGTCGTTTCTGCTTCTAGAACTCCAGAACGAATTATGGAATCTCCAGTATCTATTGAACGAATGGACACGAGAGCTATAAAAAATACTTCTGCACCTTCTTTTTATGATGGTTTAGAAAATTTAAAAGGAGTAGATGTAAACACCAACAGTTTAACATTTAAATCTGTAAACACGCGTGGTTTTGCAACCTTTTCAAATACCCGTTTTATGCAATTGGTAGACGGTATGGACAATGCTGCACCTGGATTGAACTTTGCTATTGGTAATTTACTAGGAATGTCTGAATTAGACGTAAAAACAGTAGAATTATTGCCAGGAGCCTCTTCTGCGTTGTACGGAGCAAATGCCTTTAATGGGATTTTGTTTATGACCAGTAAAAGTCCTTTTGACGATCAAGGAATTAGTTTTTCTTACAAACAAGGAATTACAAGTCAAGAAGCAGCTGGAGATAATAATTTTCATGACGTAAACATAAGAATGGCCTATGCCTTTTCTGATAAGTTTGCAGCAAAAGCAACCTTATCCTATTTAGAAGGAACAGATTGGTATGCAACTGACGATAGAAATACAGACGGAGACGAGTATATTTCTGGAGACAGAAGTTCTGATCCAAACTATAATGGTGTGAATGTTTTCGGAGATGTTGCTTCTACAGATTTAGGAGGTGCAATCGGTGAAGTTAGTAGAACTGGATACGATGAAAAAGATTTAATCGATTACGGAGTTAAAAGTATAAAATTTGGCACCTCATTAAATTACCGCCCTTTTGGTGATGATCGTTTGGAAGTTATCTGGAATTCAAAAATAGGTACTGGTGACACACAATACTTAGGTGGACAGAAATATAGTATCAAAAACTTTTACTTAGACCAACACAGACTGGAGGTTAAAGGGAAAAACTTTTTTGTAAGAGGATATACGACTAGAGAAAACGCAGGAGATTCTTACAATACATTATTTGCCGCATTAAATATTAACAGAGCATGGAAATCTGATGAAGATTGGTTTCGTCAATATGCAGCTGCTTATTTAGGAGCGATTCCTGGGGTTGACGCAAGTTCTCATGCAGCAGCAAGAGCTGTTGCAGATACTGGAAGGTTCTTGCCCGGTAGCACTGAATTTGAAACTGCTTTTAATACGGTAATTTCTGATCCAGATTTAAAAACAGGCGCAAAGTTTAGAGATGAAACAAAATTATACCATGCAGACGGGAATTACAATTTTCGAGATGTAGTAGATTTTGCAGAAATTCAAGTAGGAGGTTCTTACAGAAGATATGCTTTAAATTCTTTTGGAAATATTTTTACAGATGGACCTGCTAATGGCGCAATAAATTATGATGAATACGGTGTATATACGCAAGCACAAAAGAGTTTTCTTGATGAAGACCGTTTAAAAGTAACCGCTTCTATCCGTTATGACAAAGCTCAAAATTTTGAAGGTAATTTTTCTCCAAGAGTTTCATTTGCATTCGCAGGAGGAGAAAATAAAAACAATAATTTTAGAGCCTCTTTTCAAACAGGTTTTAGAAATCCAACAACGCAAGATCAATATATTGGTTTAGATGTAGGGAGTGCTATCTTATTAGGGGGTGTTGAAGACAATTTAGATAGATTCACAACAACTTTTGTAGATAATGATGATGGAAATACTTACACTGTAACTGGTAGAGATGCTTATGAAAATTCGTATACTGTTGCAAGTGGAGGTACGGTAAAAGCGGATGTATCTTTGGTGAAACCAGAAAAAGTAACCGCTTACGAAATAGGGTATAGAGGTTTGGTAAAAGCAGGAACGAAAAGAGTAACGTTAGATGTAAGTGTGTATTACAATCAATATGAAGATTTTATTGCAAATAGAAATGTAATTGTACCTTACAATTTAACAGGTGGTTTTAAAATCTTTCAATTGTATTCGAATACCTCAACAGATATTAATTCTTATGGAGCCACTGCTGGTTTGAATACAAAAATATTGAAAGGGTTCGATTTAGGATTAAATTATACCTATGCTGAATTTGAGTTTGACCAAGCATCAGATCCCGATTTTGAAGCAGGTTTCAACACACCAGCACACAAAGTAAAATTACAGTTTGGTAAAACCAATTTATTTAAAAATTTCGGTTTTAACTTCAATGCAAGATGGCAAGATAAATACAGATGGGAATCTACTTTCGTAGACGGTACGATAAACGCGAGGACAGTTTTAGACGCTCAAATAAATTATTCGGTACCAAGTATGAAGTCTGTATTTAAATTAGGAGGCGCTAACTTATCAGGTAAAGAATATTTAAGTGCTCCAGGTGTGGGTGCAATAGGTTCTCAGTACTACCTTTCTTGGACAATTAATAACTAATATAAACAAAGACATTTTATGAAAAATTATAAATATATAGGATTGTTACTTTTGTCATTTAGCGTTGCGTCTTGTGATGTAAACAACGAATTAGATAAAATAACGGACCCAGTTCAGGCAGAGGTAGCATTAAATACCAATGGATTAGATTTCTCTAGTTACATA
>CATITK010000007.1 GCA_949545755.1 Polaribacter sejongensis
AAATGGCTTGGGAAGACAGAACCACTTTTGAGTCCATTGAGTTTCAGTTTGGTTTAAAAGAACAAGAGGTTATTGATCTTATGCGAAGAGAAATGAAGTTAAAAAGCTTCAAAAACTGGAGAAAACGCGTACAGGGTAGAAAAACCAAACATGAAAAGTTAAGAACTTTTGCAAAAGGAAGATTCAAGTGCACCAGACAGCGCTCAATATCTAACAACTCTATATCAAAAAGATAAAAACCGTGCTTTGCTTTTAAGATTAGAGTACTTAAAGACAGCAACTAAAAAAGACACTATGATTGAAGATACAGGAACTACAGAAAACACAAAGGGACTAAACGGATTCTCACACGAAGACATTGGTGACGATCACCTCTTTACAGGGTTGAAAACTCCGATGAAAGCTACTGCATTTTCAATATCTGATACTGAGAAAAAAGAAAAAATTGCAGAGTTGTTTTCAGAAATAATGGATGTGATAGGCCTTGACCTAACAGACGACTCACTCAAAGGAACGCCGAAAAGAGTAGCAAAAATGTATATCGATGAAATTTTCTCAGGTCTGAATCCTGCGAACAAGCCAAAGGTTGCATTGTTTGACAATAAATACCAATACAATCAGATGTTGGTGGAGAAAAACATCACCTTCTACTCAAACTGCGAACATCATTTCGTGCCCATAATGGGAAAAGCACATGTTGCTTACATCTCTTCGGGAAGAGTAATTGGATTGTCAAAATTAAATAGAATTGTACAATATTATGCGAAAAGACCTCAGGTTCAAGAGCGCTTAACAAACCAAATTGCTGAGGAATTAAAAACAATTTTAAATACTGAAGATGTTGCAGTAATAATAGACGCCAAACACCTATGTGTTTCTTCTAGAGGTATTAAAGATGATACTTCTGCAACAGTAACATCCTACTTTGGTGGAAAATTTGACAGTCCAGAAAAGGTTACTGAATTACAAAACACACTAAAATATTAACTATGGAATTAATTACAAAAGCACTAGAATTTGAAACTAGGAAAATGAGATTTCCTACCACAAGCGACCGAATAATGGCCGCTAGAGAAGCAAAAGATTTGATCTTAAGCTTAAATGAAATTTACAAAGAAAATAAGGATTCTAATATTATGGACATCATGAAAAGATTGACCAAAATAAAGCAAAGAATTGAAAGACGACTAAAAGGAAAACCGCTTACCTCATAATAAATAATAATAATTTTTATTGCGCTTCTAAGTTTTATAATTATATTACCGCTTATAAAATCTGAAAAGTAACAATGAATTTAACGGAACGCGCAGCAGAATTTGAACACAGAAAGTTCTCATTTAAAACAACAAGTGATAGAATTGTAGCATCAAGAGAGGTTAAAGCCCTTATTCTTGAGCTAAACGAAGTATATAAAATAGAAAAAGATCTTGAAATAATGGATCAAATGAAGCGCTTAACAGCTGTAAAACAGAAAATTGAAAAGCGCTTGAAAGGAAGACCTTAAAAGCATATGAGAAAAATAGTAGTAGTTGGAGGAAGCAAAGGAATTGGACATGCAATTGTGCAATCTTTAATTGAAGAAAATATAGTTGTAAACATTAGTAGAACAGCTCCTTTGCAGCCCCACGCTAACCTCACCCATTATAATTGTGATATACTTACAGATGACTTACCAGAAATTGAAGCGATAGACACCTTAATTTATTGCCCTGGAAGTATTAATCTAAAACCAATTGCACGATTAAAATTACAAGATTTTAGAGAAGACTTTGAAATAAATGTTATTGGTGCTGTAAAAGCAGTTCAAAAATATCTTCCAAAATTAAAAAAAGGAGAAAATCCATCCATCCTACTTTTTAGCACTGTAGCTGCCAAATTAGGAATGCCTTACCACGCAAGTGTGGCAGCCGCAAAATCGGCTGTAGAGGGTTTAGCAAAATCTTTGGGTGCAGAACTAGCTCCAACTATACGTGTAAACGCAATTGCGCCAACTGTTACAGAAACAGATCTGGCATCTAAACTCTTAAGAAATGACAGAATGATAGAAAGTATCACTGAACGTCATCCTCTTAAAAAATTCCTTAAACCAAATGAGGTTGCAGATTTAGCAACTTTCCTTATTTCATACAAAGCAAAATCCATTTCAGGTCAAATTTTTGAACTTGATTGCGGAATTGTAAGTTTCAAAATTTAAAAAGTATGACAGATATTTACAACATCAAAATCAATAGCTTACAAAATAAAGCTATTGACTTATTTGAATACAAAAACAAATATATTCTTTTTGTAAACGTAGCCTCAAAATGTGGCTTTACCTCTCAGTATAAAGAATTAGAAGAGTTGTACAAAATGCATGAAGATAATTTAATGATCATTGGATCTCCTTGTAATCAGTTTGGAAGTCAAGAACCAGGGACTTCCGAAGACATTGAAGCTTTCTGTAAAGTTAATTTTGGAGTAACTTTTTTAATGACAGAAAAGATTGATGTAAAAGGCAATAAGCAACATGCTTTGTACAAATGGCTCACAGATAAAACATTAAATAATTCTAAAAGCTCTTCAGTAAAGTGGAATTTTCAAAAATATTTAGTTTCTCCTGAAGGTCAATTGGTTGATTATTATTTTTCAATTACAAAGCCATCAAGTTCGAAAATAACAAAACACTT
>CATITK010000008.1 GCA_949545755.1 Polaribacter sejongensis
ATAAAATAAAAGATATATTTGCAGCCGCTTAAAAGAAAAGAATGACCTGGTAGCTCAGTTGGTAGAGCATCTCCCTTTTAAGGAGAGGGTCCTGGGTTCGAGCCCCAGCCCGGTCACATTAAAAGCTTCACATCCTTGTGAAGCTTTTTTTATTTAGTAGCGATTTAAGATAGTTATTGCCAAAGGAATATTATTTTTGTCGTTTAACTTTATACTGATTATGAACAAAGCTTTATTTTTAATTTTTATCCCATTTATTATGAGCGTTTCCAAAATTGTTATTTTCAATTTTAACTCAAATTCAACTATTTCTGATTGGCAAGTTATTGACGATGTAGTAATGGGTGGAAAATCTAAAGGAAATTTTAAATTGAATGACAATGGTTTCGGTGAATTTTCTGGTGTCGTTTCCCTAGAAAATAACGGAGGCTTTTCTTCATTAAGATATGGTTTCGAAGCACTAAGAATCGAAGGTCTTTCAAATATCGTTTTAAAAGTAAAAGGGGATGGGAATACGTATCAACTCCGAATTAAAGATGCTGCGAATAAGAGCTATTCTTATATGTCTGAATTTTCTACAAAAGAGAATGAATGGCAAGATATTCGTATTCCATTAAAAAGTATGTTTCCTGTCTTTCGAGGAAGAAAATTAGAAAAGGATAATTTTTCAGCCGATGAAATTGAGCAGATTGTCTTCTTAATTGGTAATAAAATTGGTCAAAAATTTAAATTAGAAATTGATACTATTTATCTCCAGTAAAATTATAAAAATTACATTCAGAAAACTTTTTTTGTATCTTTCCAATCTTGTAAAGTAGTATATATGGAACAAAAGAATTTAAATCACGATGCTGTTCAGCGGTCAAAACAAGAAATAAAAAAGGATGCTAAAGGTTTATTTTCAAGTCTAAAAAAATTTTTAAAAGAGCTTTTAGATTTTAGAGAAGACACAGACTATGAAACAACAATAGAAGCGATCAAAGCAGACATTCCTTTTAAAGGAGCTACTGCTTGGATTCTTATTTTTGCAGTCTTTGTGGCATCTATTGGTTTAAATGCCAATTCAACAGCAGTTGTGATCGGCGCGATGTTGATATCGCCTTTGATGGGGCCAATTTTAGGTATTGGAATGTCTTTTGCCTTAAATGATATTCATACATTTAAAAAGTCATTGGTCAACCTTGGTACCATGATTGGTTTGAGTTTATTTGCTTCTTTTTTGTTTTTCTATCTCTTTCCACTAAGTGAAGATAATTCAGAATTATTGGGCAGAGTTCGTCCAGATATTAGAGATGTCTTAATTGCTTTTTTTGGTGGACTCGCTTTGATGGTCGCAAGAACAAAAAAAGGTACGGTTGCTTCTGTAATCTTTGGCGTTGCTATTGCAACCGCTTTAATGCCTCCATTATGCACCGCTGGATATGGATTAGCCATTGGTAATTTTCAATACTTTTTTGGAGCGATGTATCTTTTTACAATTAATACCATCTTTATAGCATTAGCTACTTTTTTAGTGTTAAAGTTACTTCGTTTTCCTATGCATAAATATGCAAATGCTGCAAGAAGAAAACGCTATGCAACCTTCGCTGCTGTTGTTGGTATTGCAGTCATGATTCCAGCTGTATATACCTTCATATATGCATTGAACGACAGTAGAATGAACATACAGTTTAAAAACTATGTCAAAAATGAAATAAATTCTAATCCTAAATATCAATTAATTGATAAAGGTATAGATACTAAAAGGCGAGTGATTAGTTTAAATTTCTTCAATGAAATTAGTGAGGCAGAAGAAAATATGCTGCAAAATCAATTAGTTAATGACCCTAGATATGCGAATTTAAAAGAGGTAGTCATTGAAATTAAAGGAAGTGATACAAAGAGTTTTGAGTTGATTACAACTGCCTACAAAGAAAAGAGAGTTGAATTACAGGAAAGTAAAAATATAATAGCAGGACTTCAAAAACAAATTACAGATTTACAACAAACGATTTTAATATTAAACACAAGAATTGAAGAAGACGCTTTAAATAAAAATCAAAAAGTAGTGGCATTTAGTCGCATTTCTAAAGAAGCTAAAATTAGGTATAATGGAATAGAAAAGATAGGTTTTGCCAACGTATTGTCATCGAAAGATTTTATCAATATAGATACGATTCCCATGGCGACTATAAAATGGAATTTAAAGTTGCCAGATAGTATTATTGTAACTAAACAAAGAGGTTTAAGAAATTGGCTTCAAAAAGAATTGAAGTTAGACACTTTATTTATCAAAAGAGAATAAAAAAAGATTTCCACATACTGCCATTATTTTAGCAATAGTAAAAGTTTTTTTTTATTGTTTAGACAAATTCCTCACCAAAATTATTTTTAACATCGGCAACTATTTGCTTAATGTCCTGTTCGTCTTTTTTAGGACAAATTAGGAGTACATTGTCCTTTTCGACCACGATAAAATCGTGTAAACCTTGTATAACGACTTTTTTGCCAGATTGCGTTCTAACCATGTTTCCATTGGCATCTTTAAATAGGGTTTCAGCGCCAACAACAGCGTTTTGGTGCATGTCTTTTTCTAATTTATTATAGAGAGAACCCCAAGTTCCTAGGTCATTCCAGCCAAATTCTACAGGTAAGACATGTGCGTTTTTTGCTTGCTCCATAATTCCAAAATCTATAGAGATATTTTCACATTTACTATAATTTTTATTGATGAAATCACTCTCAAAATCAGAATTATAAACAGTATCTCCAGCATCTAAAATAGCAAACATATCGGGTAGGTGTTCTTTAAAAGCTTTAATAATGCTTTTAGCAGACCAAACGAAGATGCCAGCATTCCATAGGTAATCACCACTAGCAAGAAACTTTTTTGCTGTTTCCAAAGCTGGCTTTTCTCTGAAATTGGCTACTTTTTTAATCACTGTATCCTCCTTTGTAAATTGAATATAACCATACCCCGTATTCGGTGAATCTGGTTGAATTCCTAAAGTCATTAATATATCTTCTTTTGAACAAGTATCAAACGAAGTTTGAATGTTATTTAAAAACGCTGCTTCGTTATCAATCCAATGATCAGAAGGGGCAACTAAAATTACCGCTTCAGGGTTTTGAGCATAAATTTTCAATGCTGAATATAAAATACAAGGAGCTGTATTTCTCATTGCAGGTTCTAATAATAAGTTGTTTTTAGTTGCTTTTGGTAATTGTTTTAAAACCAATGTTTCATAATGCGCATTTGTAGCTATTAAAATATTATCTGAAGGGACTAATCCATTAATTCTGTCAAATGTTCGTTGAATTAAACTTTGTCCAACGCCCAACATATCGTGAAATTGTTTCGGATTTTCTTGAGTGCTCATTGGCCAAAAACGAGAACCAACTCCACCCGCCATAATAACTGCGTAATAATTTTTATTTGCTTTCATGCCTTCAGTTTCGTTTTTCTATTTTATGAAATATATAGAGGAGAATTGTAATTGTTTTTACTGTTCCTCATGCTTAGGTTTAAGTACTTTTATCTCTACGTTTTGATTGAATAAATACACTTTTTTATTGTTCATGTTTAAACATTCAAACCGTGTTCTTCTTTTGTTTCCTCTTTTATAAATAGCCTTTTTAAATTCAAAAAAACACCCAAAAGGAATGTCAAAGATAAAACTCTTTCCCGAAGCTGCCACACTTCCTCTTAAAACTAATGATAAGTTAACATCAGTATCTGTACTTGCTTTTGGGTTTTTTAAATATGTTGCCAGACAAGGAAGCATTTCTTTGGAGTAAATTTCAGGACGTAAAAAAGGCAACATTAAATGTTGAAAAACTGTTTTCCATTCTTTTCCATGAGGTTGTACTCTTCCAAATTTTTGATGCGTAACATGATGTGCAATTTCATGCACCAAAGTTAGTAAGAATTGATGTTTGTTGAGGTTGTTATTCACTGTAATTTGAAATTTCCCATTAGGTAGTTGCCTAAAATCACCATGTTTTGTAGCCCGCTGATTCACAATTTTCAAGTCAAAATTATGCTCGTTTATTAGAAATTCTACAAATGGAATAGCCTTTAAAGGAACGAATTTTTGATAGTTTGAATTCACTTTTTAATTTTACGAACTAATTATGGATTTGTAGAAGAAACTTGCAAAACTTTACCGTTATAAAACGTATTTCCATTTAAGGAAAAGTCATAGATATAATTTGCCATATCTGAAGCTGATAGCGGTGCTTTGTAACCCGGAAAAGCGTCTGCTAACATTTCTGTCTGAACAGCTCCCAGGGCTAAAACATTAAAAGAAATTTTGGCTTCTTTGTATTCCTCTGCTAATAATTCAGATAAAGTGATGACCGCTCCTTTTGCAGAAGAATAAGCTGCTAATCCAGGAAATTTTAAACTTCCTTGAATCCCTCCGATGGAACTGATTGTAACAACATGACTTCCCTTTTGTAGATAGGGAATCATTCGTTTTGTCAATTCAGCAACTGCAAATACATTTACCTTATAGACTTCTAAGAAATCATCTGAAGATAAATCTGCAAAAGGTTTGTGAATTAGTTTTCCAGCATTATGGATTAAAATATCAACTTGTTTCCAGTTATTTTTAATAAAGTCTGTTACTTTAATAAAATCTGAATTCTTAGATAGGTCAACAGAAATTACAGTAATATTTTTGTGATTGAAGTCAGACAAAGGCTTTTTGTTTCTGGACAAAGCTAAAACTTGATGTCCTTTTTCTGCAAATTTTTTTGCAAGTTCAAAACCAATTCCCCTACTGGTACCAGTAATAACAATATTTTTCATTCCTAAAAATTTAAAGAAGCAAGCTACTTAAATTTTCATACTTTTAAGACTAAATTTTATATAAATTTCAGCCACATTTACTTTTAAAAAAAAGAAAAGTTACTCAAAAGTAATATGTTGGTAAGCTCCAATATCGGGGTTCGTACTTCTGTCAATTTCTAAGATATCTGTAAAAAAAAGGGTTCTTACTGCGTTGTTAATCGCATCAGAATTTTCACCAATAATAAAATCATTGTTTTGGGTGTTTTTAAAACTAGGATTACCGTTTAAAATAATATTTTGATAAAAAGAATTTGTAAAATCTAATTCAATATTGTCTTTAAAAGATGCATTCGGATCTGTAAATTTAATCATCGCATTACGAATGTTGTAATTGAATAGTCCACCTCCATTAACATTGTCCAAGACAAATTCAATAGAATTATTTCCGTCAAAAATACAATTGGTAAAATTAGCAGCATGTAAATCTCTAACCTCAATTATATCCTGACCAGTAGCATCCGTATACTCAAAGAAATTGTTTACTAAAACGGCAGGTAGTGTCCGCAAGCTTTCGTTCCAAAAGTTTGCAAAAGTACAATGTGTAAAATTATAGGTGCCTCCGATAGTCGCAGCTAAAGATGCTTGACCCGCACCTCCAATAACCACATTTTGCCCTTCAATATTTGTTCCTCTACCTAAAACCCCAAAATTAGAATGGTTGTAAATTTCTGTATTCTTTAGCTTTAATGTTGGCGAAAAAAAGGTTCCAATACTATCCACCAAAATTCCTATAATTCCATTTTTAATAATAGCATGGTTCATTTCATTGTTTTTACTGCCTCCACGCATCCAAATGGTTCCCCATTGTCCAGAAATTTTACTAAAAGAAGGCGCTAAACGATCGCCTTCAAAAATCACTTTTTCCGTACGTGTTCCGTTGACCTTTAAAGTCCCCTTGTTGTCCACAATTAAACCAGAATTGTTATGGAAATAAATTTTTGATCCCGCTTCTATTGTTAATGTTTTATTTGCAGGAACAGCAGCAAAACCATAAATTACTGTTGGTTTTGTGTTGGTAATTGTTAATTCAGGATCTGTTAAAAAACGCCCTTTTAAAGTCGTTGGTTCCCCATCTAAAGTAAGGCTGTCTATTTTCATTGTAACGGCATCTTTACCAGGAAAAATAAAGTTTGCATCTTGCACTAATGTTACTAAATCTACATCTTGTTGTTGGCTTCCGTTATCAAATAAAATTCGATCTGTATATAATAGACTCAGTGCATTACCTACATCAGTCGTTGTTTCTACAAAAACAAAAATACTGTCTTTGGCAAGAATATCAATATCTGAAAATTCTTTTCCTGGTATGCCGTCCACATTTAATCTGTAGTTAGAGGAAGTCCCGTTTTCTAATCGAATTTCTGGAATTGTAATTGCGTTATTTCCACGATTATACACCCTTAAATTATAAGTTGAAGAACCAATATTTGTAAATACTGTATCTAAAAAAACGGTGTCTTTAGAGAATTCTAAATTTCCAAAACTAGGTACGGTATTAAAATCTTTTCTACAAGAACTTATATAAGCAACCATAATAATTAAGAATGTGTATATAATGTATCGCATATTACTTTTTATAAAAACTATTTTTAACTCTTCTATCTTTCAACATGTATTTGATATAACTTTTTATGAAGTTAATTATTGTTTTTCAATCAATTCAATTTCAAATAATGTACCCCAGTTTTTTCCTGTAACGAAGATTCTGTTGTTTTTAGCATCATAGGCGATACCATTTAAAACTTCATCTTGTGCTTTTAGTTTTTGGGTTTTTTCCATTTCTTTTTTCAAAGATTTTAAATTGGCAATCCCTTCAACAATGCCGGTCTCTGGATTTATAATAACAATCGCATTTTGCTGGTATTTGTTTGCATAGATTTTCCCATTGATAAGCTCTAATTCATTTAAGTTATTTACGGCATATTTGTTTGTGTATACTTGAATCGACTTTTTTTCTTCTAAAGTATCAGGGTCTAAAAACCAAATTTTATGAGAACCATCAGATTTAATCAATGCGGTTTCATTATGCGTAAAGCCCCAACCTTCTTTGCTTTTTTGATAAGCAAACTCTTTTTCTTGTTCAAAAGTATCTACATTGTAGATAAAACCTTTTTTTCCTTGCCATGTTAGCCAAAATATTTTGTTGTTAAAAATGGTCATTCCTTCGCCAAAATATTTTTCATCTAAAGCTTTTTTCTGTAAAACTTTTCCAGTTTTAATGTCAACTTTTCTCAGTGTAGATTGCCCTCTACGTCCTGTAGTTTCATACAAAAAACCATTGTAATATTCCAAACCTTGAGTGTATGCTTTTGTATCATGAGGATATCTGTTGATAATTTTGTAGTCATAGACAATGGGAGGGGAGTTGGCCAAAATTTCAAAAAAACTATTTTCTTTTTTTGTTTTTTCAGGATAAAAGACCAATGCCGAAATTTTGTGTTTCCCAACACCTAAGTCTGCTGTACTTATTTCTGTAGAAACTCCTTCAGAAGTAATTTCTTTTCCATTCACAAAAAACTGAACTTTGTTTACTTTCTTGTCTTCTTTCTCTTTTAAAGTAACTTCGATGTTAGAGTTTAGTGCTACTTTTTTAGTATGGATTAAGCTAAATTGATACACATCAGAACAAGAAGTGATCAGTAGAAAAGAGGATAAAAAAACAACAAGTAAAGTACTATTTTTCATTTTTGGGTTTTTTATATTTATTTTTTAGTTTTTCACCGTTTCATAAAGGGAGGATACCGCTCTTTATTTCGACTAAACACGGGTAAATGTAACTATTGTCTTGATTGAATCAAATAAAAGTAAAATATTTATTTGTTAATTAAAAAATATAGTTAAATTTGCATCCTCAAAATAGTAGATAACAACTATTTAGAGAAAGAGTAAGCTTTACCAACTTTACTCATGCAAACATAACATTAAAGTATTAAAACATCATAAAATGAGAAAAGGAATTCATCCAGAAAATTATAGAATGGTAGCGTTTAAGGACATGTCTAATGAAGATGTATTTTTAACACGTTCTACTGTAGACACAAAAGAAACTTTAGAGGTTGATGGTGTATCGTATCCTTTAGTAAAATTAGAGATTTCTAGAACTTCTCACCCATTTTACACTGG
>CATITK010000009.1 GCA_949545755.1 Polaribacter sejongensis
CGTAGGTAAAGTAGCAACGAAAGCCTTACGTAATGCTGGTATGGTTCCTTGCGTTATATACGGAGGAGAAAACCCAATACACTTTTCAGCAGAAGAAAAAGCGTTTAAAAAGTTGGTATTTACTCCAAACGTTTACACGGCAAGTATTGAGGTTGACGGACAAAAGATACCCGCAATTTTACAAGACATTCAGTTTCACCCTGTAACAGACAGAATCATTCACGTAGATTTTTATCAATTATTTGAAGATAAAGAAATTACAATGAAGATTCCTGTAAAATTAACAGGTACTTCTCCTGGAGTATTAAACGGTGGTTCTTTACGTTTTACAAATCGTAAATTAAAAGTAAAAGCATTGCCTTCTAATCTACCAGATTTTGTAACTGCAGATATTTCTGAGTTAAAAATTGGAAGTAAATTATTGATCTCATCAATATTTAATGAGGCATATACATTTATGCATCCAGACAACACCGTAGTAGTTCAAGTTAGAACTTCTCGTAATGCAACTGAAGAAGAAGAAGAGGCTGCAGAAGGAGCAGAAGGAGCAACTGAAGAAGCTGCAGAAACTGCTGCTGAATAAATTTAGCAAATAGATACTACAAAAGCGTTACAAATTTGTAACGCTTTTTTTTGTTCTGAATTTACTAATGGGTTTTACATTGATTATTTCTTAGTATTTTTGACAAATGAACTTAAGAATTTTTTTCTCTCATATAATTGGTAAAAAGGTTGAATCTAAAGAAGCATTGATGAAGAAATTTTTAATTGTTGGTTTAGGAAACATCGGCGAAAAGTATACCAACACGCGCCATAATATTGGTTTTAAAATTTTGGACGAAGCGGCAAAAGAAAACAACACCACTTTTGAAACTGAAAAGCTAGGTGATGTGGCTACCTATAAGTTTAAAGGAAAAACATTTTTACTCTTAAAACCAAGTACGTTTATGAATTTAAGCGGAAAATCAGTGAAATACTGGATGGATAAAGAGAAAATAGCGATAGAAAATGTGCTGGTAGTTACAGACGATGTACACATCGATTTTGGAACGATTCGTTTAAAAGCAAAAGGTTCTGCTGGCGGACATAATGGATTAAAAGACATCCAAGAAAAGTTGAACACCCAACAATATGCGCGTTTTAGATTTGGGGTTGGGGGTAATTATTCCAGAGGTAGACAAGCAGACTTTGTACTTGGTGAATGGAACAAAGAGGAAACCAGCCAATTAATAGAACGCTTATCCGTATCTGAAAAAATAATTACTTCTTTTGGTACGGCTGGGTTGGCAAATACAATGAATGCTTTTAACGGGAAATAGAAATACTAGTTTCTATTTAAACCTTTAAAATGAGCTTAAAAAAGTCTAATTATCACTCGCGAACCATTCTGCAAAACTTGAGTCTGTTTCTTGCAATTTTATAGCATGTAGCTTAATATTCTCTGGCAATCTTCTTTCAATCTTCTTTGCAAAATCAATCACCATCATTTCACTTGTTGGCTGATAATCTGCTAATAAAACATGATGTCCTCTGTCCATTAATTCCTTTGCCAACTCAACATGTGGCGTATTTTTATTAAATACCGTTGCATGATCAAAAATATCTACAATTTCTTCGTTTACAATTTTCTTTAAATCGCTAAAATCAATGACCATTCCAAATTTAACATGGGTACTGTCTGAAATGGGTTTCCCAGAAACGGTTACAGAAAGTTTGTATGAATGTCCGTGAACGTTTTTACATTTCCCGTCATAACCATACAATGCATGGCCCGTTTCAAAATTAAATTGCTTGGTAATTCTAATTGTACTCATGAACGTCTGTTTCTATATTTGTTGTAAAAATACACAATAACCAATCCTATTGCTAATATTAAAAATAAGTAATCTCCTCCCATTTTGTTGTTATTTTATTCTTCAATTAAAAAATTAGTCAAAACAGTTGCAATTTTTCTGTCATCAGACAATTGCGGAATCTTGTTTTGCCCTCCAAATTTACCAATAGATTTCATATATTCATGAAATCCTCCTTTTTTCACTTTTCTAATGATCAGAGGACGCAATATTTTCCCTTCAATTAAATCAAAGTAATAAATATTCTGTGCTTGCATCGCAGCATCAATTATAGTAGCAAACGCTTCTATGTTTTCAGGTTCCTTTTCAAATTCGATAAACCATTCATGATAAGGCAAACCACTTTCAGGATTTACTTGTGGCGCCACTGTAAACTCACTTATAGTTATGGGCGTTCCTATAATTGCATCCTTTAAGGCTTTTTCTACTTCTTTGCCAATCACGTGTTCGCCAAAGGCAGAAATAAAATGTTTTATTCTTCCTGTAACTTTAATTCGATACGGTTTTGTAGCGGTAAACGCGACAGTATCTCCTATGTTATAACCCCAAAGACCTGCTGTTGTGTTTAGAATAATTACGTAATTCACTCCAATTTTTACATCGATTAATGAAATTCTTGTTGGGTTTGCTTCAAAGAACTCATTTGCAGGAATAAACTCATAGAAAATACCTGAATCTAATTGCAACAACATTCCTTCTTTAGTTTGAGAATCTTGATAGGCAATAAAGCCTTCTGAGGCTGGATATAATTCGATATAATCTATTTTTTTGCCAATCAAACTTTCGAACTTATTTTTATAAGGTTCAAAATTAACACCACCATAAATAAAGAAATTGAAATTTGGGAAAATTTCAGAAATCGACTTTCCTGTTTTTGCAATCAATTTCTCAAAATACATTTGTACCCAAGAAGGAATTCCGCTAATCACAGACAGGTCTTCATCAACGGTTTCTTCTACAATTGCATTTACTTTGGTGTCCCAATCTTCAATACAATTGGTTTCCCAACTAGGCAATCTGTTTTTCAATAAATACTGAGGAACATAATGGGCTGCAATGCCACTTAATCTTCCCAGTTTTACGCCATTCTTATCGGTTAAAACAGGACTTCCTTGTAAAAAGATCATCTTTCCATTTACAAAATTAGCCTCCTTTTTTTCTGCAATATAAAACAACATGGCATTTTTTGCTGCTTTAATGTGGGTAGGCATAGAGTCTTTGGTGATAGGGATGTATTTTGCACCAGAAGTAGTCCCCGATGTTTTTGCAAAATAGAGTGGTTTTCCTGTCCAAAGAACATCCGATTCTCCTGCAACAACCCGATCTATGTAGGTTCTTAAACCTTCGTAATCTGTAACTTGAACTTGTTTTTTAAAATCTTCGTAGGTAACAATACTTGAGAAATTATGATCTTTTCCAAAGGCAGTTTTACGTCCTTTAGAAATTAAATTTTTAAAAACTTTTTCTTGAGTTTTATGAGGGTTTTTTGCCCATTTGTAGACTTTCTTAGTCGCAATTTTAGCAAACGGAATGGCAAAAATAGCTTTGATACTCATTATTTAAAATCTATAAAATTTGTTGGATTGACAGCATAACCGCCGCTCCAAAGTTCAAAATGTAAATGGGGACCTGTTGTTAATTCTCCTGAAGAACCTACTGTGGCAATTACTTCGCCAGATTTCACAAAATCACCTTGTTCTTTTAGTAAATTTCCATTGTGTTTGTATACAGAGAGATATTCTTTAGAATGTTTTAGAATGATTACATATCCAGTTTCTGTAGTCCAGCCAGAAAAAATAACAGTACCATCTGAAGTTGCTTTAATAGGATCGCCAGTTTTGGCAGTTATATCTACAGCAAAGTGTTTGGATGTTGCATCAAAACCTTGAGAAATAGTACCGTTTAAAGGAGCGAAAAATACAATTTTAAGATTACTTTGTCCATTATTTTGTAATGAAAAACGAGTCTCACTTTCTATTTTTTCTCTAAATAACGAATCCTCTTTTGTTGCATTCAATCTAAGCTCATCAAGTAAGTGCTGTTTTACTTTCGTTTGAATAGAGTCGATACTTTCAGGTTCAATTTCGCCTGTTAAAATGGGTTTTAGTGCTTTTGTGTAGTTTTCTAAAATGTTTAATTTTATTTTTAATGAATCTGCCTCAAAAGTTAAACTTACTGCTTTTCTTTTTAAAGCAGAAGAGGAATATCCAGGAATGTATTCCTTTAAAGGTGTGAAAGCAATCAATAAAATGGTCGTAATGATTAGTAGTATTGAGAAAATACCTCCTAAAACAAATACATTTAAACGTGATAGTTTTAAGGAAAAACGCTCTTCAAAAGTGTCTTCATTTAAAACAACCAACCGGTATTTGTCAGTTAGTTTTCGTTTTAGTTTTCCTTTTTTTTTGTCTCTATTACTCACAAAAATGTATTTGATATTCAACAAATATACAACGAATGCTTCACTGAGGATATTCCGTTTGTAAAGGTTGTAAATATAATTTAATTATTTTTTATAAAAATTCATTTCATCCACATATTCCCAAACTTTTTTTGACAAAAGTGGCTGTATGTTTTTTTGCTCTTTTATTCCTTTTCGAATCATTTTAGAGGAAATTTGCACAATTGGCGCTGCTATTTTATGAATTTTTGGATGGGTATTAAACCGAGTGTCTAGGGATTCTTCAGTAATTCTTGGATACACATATATGTGATGATGTTCTAAAATGGTTTCATAATTTTTCCATTTATGTAAACTGTTTAAATTGTCTTCCCCCATAATTAAACAAAACTCTTTGTCTTGATAGCGATCAGAAATATGTGCTAAAGTATGAACGGTATAGTTTGGTTGGGGTAGTTTAAACTCAATCGCTGAAGGTTTAATTTTTGGGTAATTTTCTGTTGCTTTGTAAACCATTTCAAAACGATGATTATTATCAAGTAATGTGCTTTTCTTTTTAAAGGGATTGTGTGGTGTTACGACCATCCAGATTTCATCCAAATCTGAATTTTCAACCATATAGTTGGCAATAATTAAATGGCCAACATGAATTGGGTTGAAAGTGCCAAAGTACAATCCTATTTTCATTTTCTTGTTTTTAGTTGTTCGTTTTTGGCTCCTTTTCGATACCCAAAAAATCACAAACCAATTCTTCTGTTTCTTTAAGCGCAACTTCCAATTCGTAATTTTTTATGATTTTATCAAATTGGGGAGCAGTGGCTAATTCTACAGAAGCTTTTGCAATCCGCATATTTATCTTGTCTTTGCTTTCTGTAGAACGTTTTTTTAAACGAATTTTTAGCGCATCAATACTTGGAGGTTTTATAAAAACAGCCAACGTTTCTTTTGGATATTTCTTTTTAATTCTTAAACCACCAACCACATCAATGTCAAAAATAACATGTTTTTTCAATGCCCAAATCCGGGCGACTTCACTTTTTAAAGTTCCGTAAAAATTATCTCGATAAACTTCTTCCCATTCTAAAAAGGAATCATTTTTAATTTTATTTTTAAATTCTTTTAAAGATAAAAAATAGTAGTCTTCACCGTGTTTTTCTTCTCCTCTCGGATCTCTTGAAGTTGCAGAGACAGAAAAGGCTAAATTAAATGTTTCTTGCTTTAATAAATGACGTACAATTGTGGTTTTACCTGAGCCAGAAGGTGCCGAAAAAACAAATAATTTTCCTTTAAAATTTGACATACAATTTATTATTTGTCATGCTGAACTTGTTTCAGCATCTTATTATTTAGAATATTTAAATGCCAACAAGGTGTTTGAAACCTTGCAGGAACTTTATAATACATTTAAAATCTGTTCTTTAATTTGTTCTAATTCATTTTTCATTTGAATTACCGCTTTTTGCATGGGTGCAAAATTAGCTTTTGAACCGGTAGTATTTATTTCTCTGCCCATTTCTTGAACAATAAACCCTAGTTTTTTACCATTAGAATCTTCTGAAGCCAATGTTTGTAAGAAATAATCTAAATGATTTGCCAGTCGCACTTTCTCTTCATTTATATCTAGTTTTTCTAAATAGTAAATCAGCTCTTGTTCAAAACGGTTTTCATCTGTATCAACCTTTAAGTCTTCAATTGCCTTTTTTAAACGTTCCTTTACGGTTTCAACACGTTCTCCATCCAGCGCTCTTACTTCCTCCAAATAGTTTTTAATGTTTGTAATTCGTTCTTTAAAATCTATTTCTAAGGAAGCCGCTTCATCAACTCTGTATTGCACAATTTCTTTAAGAGCAATTGTGATACTTTCATTGATAAGATTCCATTCGTTTTCATCTAATTCTTCGCGTTCTGTTTTTAAAGCATCTGGCATTCTTATCGCCATTTTTAACAACTCAACATCATCAGAAGTTCCTGTTTGAACTACATTTCTTAATTGTTGGATATATTCTTTTACAACACCATGATTTACCATAGTTGAAGTTTCATCAGCAGTCATTTCTACATAAATTGAAAAATCTATTTTTCCACGAACTAATTCACTCGCTAGTTTTTTACGAACAGCCAATTCTTTCTCTTTGTAGTAAGAAGGAATCCGAACGTTTAAATCGAGGTTTTTACTATTTAAAGATTTAATTTCTATGGTTACTTTTTTTGTAGGTAATTGCAATATAGACTTCCCATAGCCCGTCATAGATTGAATCATAAAATCAACGTTTTAGATGAAGTACAAAGATAGTTTTTAAAGTTTTAAAACTTTTAAAGTTTTCAAAGTTTTTAAAGGAGCGAGGATAGTACAAATTATAAACAAAAAAGGAGACAGCTAAAAGATTGAAATATTGAAAAAACTTAAAATAGTTCCTATGAACAATAAATAAAATAGGATTTCTTTTAGTAGCTTACTTTGAATAGTTTCAAAACCATTTGCAATAATTATTGATGAAGGTAGTAATAAAAACACAAGTTCTGATCCGTTTTTTTTAGTAATAACGAAAGCATAAACAATCGCAATAAGTGTGTTTATGATTAAAAGTAGCCAACTTTGCTTAAAAGAATTATTTACAGATAATACTTTGGGTAACTTTAAGAGAATTGAAAAGACGGTAAGTAAAATAATGGTACAAAAAATCCAAATAGTTGTGTCTTCTGCAAAAATAAATGCATTTTCACGAATGTCGAAATAGAATAGTTGTGTAAATTCTTCGGTAGCATCATTCCAGAATAAGTAGGTAAAGTAGAGGATTAAAGGTGTAATAAACCCAAGAATAGGAGTAATTAAAGTGTGCGCTGTGATTTTTTGTTGTAGAAAAGTTGAAGCGAGTAGCAAGCTATAAAATACAATTGAAAAAGGTTCTAAAATACACAGGATGCTTAACCAAAAACCACAGTCAAAAAGCTTTTTAAGTACTTTTTTTGGAGAGCGTAAACTATAGATTTTCCTCAGAAAAAGAAGATGAATAAGTAATAATATCAGTATTTTAAACTCAAATAGTTTAGTAATAAAAAGAAGGGTTGCGAGCACAAAAAGGAAGAAAGCATAAGAATGACTATACGTTAAGTTATTTTTGGAAACAACAAAATTGTAAAAGAAAAAAATGACGCTCCAAAGCATCATAAAAGCGATACTTTCTAGGGCGATAATCCAAGAAAATGAATCTACAAAAAGCGTAGAAAATAGACTTGTAAAAAAGAAACAAAAAAACAGCCCTAAATAAATGATAAAATTGATTGGTTTAGATTCCTCTAAAAAATTGGCTAGCATTGTTTCTTTTGTTATTTTTGTAGCGTAAAGATAATTAAGTTATGATAGCAAACAATATTTTCAGATGGATTGGTAGTTTATTTACGGATCTATTATTCGTTCCTTTTAATATGTTACGTAAAAATGTAGCGACTGCCGATTTTGGTTGGTGGGTTTCTAACGTAATAAATTGGGGGTTTTTATTCATTCTATTGCTTTTATTTGGGTATTGGATGAAAGAATCTCGTAAATTTCAACAAGAAGGAACAGAAGACAGGTCTTAATTTTATATCTTGGGAAGTAAAAACAAACTGAAACGTTTCAAAGAAAATGAAACCTTCAAAAATGTCATTCAGCCAACTAGAGAAGAAGTTGTAACCGATTTTTCTCACAAAGGTAAATGGCATTCTTTTTTTGGAAATAACAATCCTATTGTTGTTGAGCTGGGTTGTGGGAAAGGTGAATATACGATCGCTTTAGCTAAAAAAAATCCGCATAAAAACTTTATAGGAATAGACATCAAAGGCGCTCGTTTTTGGAGAGGAGCAAAAACGGCGATAGAAGAGACCCTAGAAAACGTTGCCTTTATAAGAACTCAAATAGAGTTGGTTGATTTTATTTTTGCCGAAAATGAAGTTTCTGAAATTTGGATTACTTTTCCAGATCCACAAATAAAGTATAAGCGCACAAAACATAGAATGACAAATTCTGAATTCTTAAAAAAATACCATCATATTTTAAACGAAGAAGGAATCATGAACTTAAA
>CATITK010000010.1 GCA_949545755.1 Polaribacter sejongensis
CTGGTGGGCCATCTGATTGGGGTGCAGGTGGTAATGGAATACAAACTTTTAAGACTTCGATCGCACAATGGATTAGTACTAATATAGATAATCAAGATGAAGGTACTGGTTCTATAACTAGAATTAAAGGAGGTGCAGGTACTCCAGCAAACCTTACATCTTCTAACTTAACATTTAATTCCGCTAGTGGAAAAGTTGAATATGTAGCTGTATCTTCCGCCGATAATAGCCCTATTGATTTTGGATCTGATGATAATGATGTTGGTGCTTGGGATTCTGGTTTAGCTTTAACTTTATCCATAGGTAAAGAAGATGTTTTAGCTGCCAATTTATTGGTGTTTCACAGTAAATCTTCTAATAGCATAGAAATTAGCCATACTATTTCTAGCCCATTATCTGTAGAGGTATACAGCATTTTAGGCACTAAACTATTAGGTCTTGAAAATGTAGCGCAAAGACAAAGCATTCAAGCAAGTTCTTTCGCTTCAGGACTCTATATTTTAAAAGGTGCATCTTCTGGGAGATCATTCTCGAAAAAATTTATCATAAACTAAAGAAATAGAGTTCCGACGCTTTTAATATTATAAAAATAGGGGTTTTTTGAAAGCCCCTATTTTAATTAAAATCTGTTTTCAAAAACAGTTCCCCTTAATTTAAAAAAAAGAATACATTGAAAAAGTATTTCGTTTATTTGTTTTTGGTATTCAATACGTCACTTTTATTTGGTCAACAACCAAATATTGTTTTCATTATGACTGATGATCAAAGTTCAATTCCTTTGAGAAATAGTGATAATCAGAATCAATCTAGACCTTTTGGTTTTAATGGAGATTCTAAGGTCCACACCCCTATTATTGACAATTTAGCAAGCAATGGAATTGTTTTCAATAATGCTTTTGTGTCTTCCTCTATATGCAGTCCAAGTAGGTATAGTATTTTAACAGGGAAATATGCCGGAAGATCTGCGGGAACTAATTTTTTAAACGGCTATCCCATAGGGCAACTAAGTCGCGTTGCAAACAATATAGAACTAGAAGAAAATACAGATAACTTACCAAAACTATTACAAGCTGCTGGCTATAACACTGCTTTTATCGGAAAATCTCACATTGTGGATCATGAATTCCTAAACACCTACACACAGGGTAATTATGGTTTCATGGCGTACAATCAAAACGATGACCCCTATGTAGAAGCTATTTCAGAGGCCATGAAATTTAATCACGATAAATGGGCATACAGAATTAAAGATTTTGGGTTTGATGTTGTTGATGCGTTTTATCCAGCCAACTTAAGAGAATTAAAAAATGATGACTTAAACGTTCACAACGTTGAGTATAAAAACAAAGCAGTTCTCGATTATATTGAGAATGCTAGTGACGATCCATTCTTTATTTATTACAGTGAAACGGTGCCGCATGGCCCAGCACCCTTTTGGTCAAAAAATAATAATTTTTATGCCGGTTTAGATGCAGATGTTAACATCACGGCAGAAGGCGTTTTAACACAAGATTATTCGTACTTACCAACACGAGCGCAAATAAAAGATGAAATCTCTAATTTAGAAGGAAAGGATATAAAACAAGCTTGGTTGCGTTGGTTTGATCATGCTGTTGGTGCTGTGGTTAATAAATTAGAAGAAACAGGAAAGTTAGATAATACCATCATCATTATTACTTCCGATCATGGCGATTTTAACAAAGGGAAATCCACAAATTATGAAGGAGGAATTAAAGTTCCGTTAATGATGTATTGGAAAAATGGCATTTCTACGACTGGAACTTACGACGAATTGGTTCAGAACATAGATTTTGCACCTACGTTTCTAGATCTTGCAGGAGTAGATATTTCTAATTCAGAAATAGATGGTAAAAGCTTAAAAGAAGTAATTACGAATAATTCAAAAGTACCAGTGCATGACCATCTCTTTTTTGAGTTGGGATATTCAAGAGCTATTCGAACAAAAGATTGGAAATATGTTACAGTGCGCTACCCTGACGGAGTCAATACTAAAATTGCAAATGGAGAAACTTTTAATGGTATAAATGGCACTCAAGTCCCCCTACCTTACTATATTCCTAATGTTTCTTTAGGGGGGTTAGCAGCTGCAGAACATCCCTTATATCATATAAAAGATCAACTATTTGATTTAAATAATGATCCTTATGAAAAAGTAAATGTCTTTGATGTCAACAATGAAAAAGCCACAGAACTAAGGAATACATTACGTACAGAACTCCTTACTTTTCCCAACAGACCCTATCAAGAATTTACAGATCCCAACATTGATCTCACAGTTTCTAAAGAAGACACTTCAATTATAGGTAAAGTTTTAGCGGGCTATCAAGGGTGGTTCAATACGCCTTCTGATGGTTCAGATTTAAATTGGAAGCACTATCAAACCAGTATAAGTGGTGTTAAAAAATTTGAACCTGGTTTTACCACTGTAGATTATTGGCCAGATATGAGTGAAGCTGATGAAGACGAAAAATACAGCACCGCTTTTACACATAAAGATCAAACTGCAGCGCATGTTTTTTCATCTGTAAACACAAAAACAGTCAATCGTCATTTTAAATGGATGAATGATTATGGAATCGATGGGGTGTTCTTTCAACAATTTGCATCAGGCCTTAAATCTAATGCTGCTAGTTTAAAAGCCAATGACAATCTTGTTTTTGACAATATCATAGCAGCTGCTCAAGCAAATAACAACAGACTCGTCAGTGTTATGTATGATTTATCGGGATCTAACGCCACTTCAACAATGGTTGAAGACGTGAAACAACATTGGGAATCGCTTGTAGATAGACATGGCGTTAATGATAATTCAAACAATCATTTATTAACCTATAACCAAAAGCCCGTAGTTGCACTTTGGGGCGTAGGTTTTAGTCGTACAGATAATTATGATTTAGATGATGTGCAAGAATTGGTAAACTATTTTAAGAACGATGCAACATATGGGGGCTGTGCCGTTTTATTAGGTGTACCAAGGAGTTGGAGAACCTTAAACAGTGATGCCGTTAATGACACTCAATTACATACCGTTATCAGATCTGCTGATATTGTGCATCCTTGGACGCCTGGGAGGTATAGTAATATCAGTGGTATCGATAGCCACAAGAGTATTATAATAGCGGATAAAGCGTGGTGTGATGCCGAAGACTTATTATATATGCCTGTCGTTTTTCCTGGTTTTAGCTGGCAAAATCTAAAGAAAAGCCAAGGCACATTTTCTAGCCTTAATAGTATTCCAAGGTTAAAAGGAGATTTTTTATGGAGACAATTATACAATGCCGTTGATGCCGGCGCACAAACGGTATATGTTGCAATGTTTGATGAGATGGATGAAGGGACTTGTATTTTTAAAGTAGAAAATAACCCTCCGTCAAGTGCATTAACCCAATTCACAAACTACGAAGGTTTGCCTAGTGATTATTATTTATGGCTAACAGGCAAAGGAGGCGAAGCTTTAAGAGGCGAAATCACACTCACTGTTAATCAACCAACGTATCCGAATTTACCAGAAATCACTGATTACTACGCAGATGAATTTGGAGATGACACCAATACAGGCACAAGCCCAGGAACGGCGGTCTCCACTGTTCACAAAGCTTACTCATTTGCAAACAACGGAAATACAATCAATATTTCTGGTACAGTAATACATAATTCAAAAATTTCAGTTCAAAAAAGTCTCAATTTTATAGGGACAAATAATGCCATCATTTCACCAGATGCAAATAAAGTAGGCACCGATCGGTTATTTCATATTAGCAGCCCCAATCTTAATGTTTCTTTTTCAGACATTACGTTTAAAGGAAATAAAGAGTCCTCAATTAATGGTGGCGCCATAAATATGAATGCAGCTTCTAATTTATCGTTTACCAATAGTATTTTTGATGATAATTCTACGGGG
Source organism: Polaribacter sejongensis (assembly GCA_949545755.1). Taxonomy (GTDB): domain Bacteria; phylum Bacteroidota; class Bacteroidia; order Flavobacteriales; family Flavobacteriaceae; genus Polaribacter; species Polaribacter sejongensis_A. Next base: position 3,923 of record CATITK010000010.1, read on the forward strand.
GGCGTTGACAAAGCTGGTGGCGGTTTGTTTTTTAGTGAAGGAAATGTCACTATTATAAACTCCATTTTTAAAAATAATTTATCGCGAGGAAATGGCGGTGCTATTAGCGGTTCTGGTGATGGAACGTTAACCATAACAGGATCGTTGTTCATAAATAATACTGCTGCAAATAGTAATAAAACGGACGGAAATGGAGATAAAGCCAACGGTGGCGCTATCAATGTTTTTGGAGATGGTCGAGCGGTCATAATGTCTGAAAATACATTTTATAATAACGAAGCAACGTTTCAAGGTGGCGGTTTGTATTTTGGAGGTTTAAATGCGACTAGCAGTTTAGAAAACATCACTGTTTTTGGGAACAAAGTTACCTTAACAGCTACAGAAACAGGAAGAGCTGGCGGAGTTAGACTTGAAGGGGACAGAAGTTTCGAGATTAAAAACGCCTTGCTATATGACAATCGATTAGGAGGTACCGAAAACCAAGAATCTGATATAAATGTTGCTTCAGCGGTTGAATTAAACTTTATAAATTCATTATCAGGTATTACTGAAGGTTTAGGTCCCGATGACACGTATGGATCTTCTATAACAGACGTGATTTTAGCCTCTTCTAATTTACGTTTTAGTGAACTCTCTGGAAAAGTAGAATATGATGAAGCACCTAATGGAGATGACTCCCCGATAGGTTTTGGAACTGATGGAAATGATGCTGGAGCTTGGAACTCATTGCTTGTATTGTCTGTTGCCGATATTCAAATTCCAAATGAAATATTCAGCATTTATTATAATAAAACTATTAAAAATATACAGATAATAACATCATTCACTTCATTGATGAAGGTTGAAATTTACAATATAAATGGAAGTCAAGTAGTACACAAAAACCAAATGAATTCTAAAGACAAAATTGATATTTCATCTTTAGAAAGCGGAGTTTATATTCTAAAAGCGAATATCGAGGGAAAATATTTTTCAAAAAAGTTTATTCTTTATTAATAATAAATAAGGTAATTATGTTTAAAAAAAGTAGTGTTGTTTATTTATTTTTATTGTTTAGTTTCGTTTTTAATGCCCAAGAAACTATAAAAGTAGAGGGTTTAATTGTTGATAAAGACAAATACCCAATTCCTTATGCTGCCGTTAGTATTTTATTAAAGTCTATTGGAACTGCAAGTAATGATGATGGTGGTTTTGTTTTAAAATTAACTCAAGAAAACCTTAATGATACGATTACAGTTTCTACACTGGGTTTTAAAACTTTTACAATTAAAGTTCAAGATTTTATAAAACTAGAAAAGAAAATAATTACACTTGATGGAGATGTTGTTTCCTTAGATGAAATTACATTAATTAATTATAATTCTTATGTAAAAGATGCGCTTAAAAACTTAAAAAACACAACTCAAAGAACAGGACATCAACTCAATATTTTATATAGAAGATTTTCGAATGAAAATGATATTTCAAGATTTTTAGTAGAACATTACTTAAAAGTATATGATAGAGGTCCTACTTCTATTGAATTTGAGGAGATAGAGGTTGTAGAATCAAGAAAGTCAAATGATTATAGATTTGCAAAAAAGAAACAAAAGTTTCACGCTGCGGTAATGATTGCAAAGCAAAACCCATTAAGAAAAGGAATTTATAGAAGTGATTATAAATGGGAAGTTGTCGATGACACTTCTTATGATGGTGAAGATATTATTGTAATTGAAGGTAAAGAAAAAGAGAATCCAAAAAAATGGATAAGACTATACATTGGTGTTGACACAAAAGGAATATACAAATTAGAAAAATCCAATCTAAAAGCTGTTTACATTTATAAAAAAAATAAAGAAGGAAAATTAGTTTTAAGCTATCATAACAGAGAATATGTTTTCAATGAAAAAGTGACTCCATATATGAAAAAACTTTTAAAATTGAAAAGTAATGAAATAAGATTATCATATAAACATGAAGCGATAGTATTAGGAGTTGTAACGAATAGAAAAAAAATAAGAGTTAGTGGTAATCTTATTAAAAGAAAAGATATCGGTGATTATAACATCAAGTACAATTCAGATTTTTGGAAAAATTTTAATCTACCTCCTGATTCTAAATTTTATAAACAAAGTGCAAGACAACTTGAAAAATTATTTGGCATTCCATTAGAAAACCAATTCAAATTAATAAAGAATTAAATACAAATTAAGTTACTTCATTCTTTATTTAAAATTTCTCAAATTAATTTGTTTTTTTTGAGGAAATATTAAAAAGTTAAGGAAATATTAATCCTTCATTAATAAAACATGCTTTATTTGTTAAAGTAATTCGAATTTATATTCACCCAATAAATTAAACCTATCGAAATTAAAACTATGGAGAAATTAAAATTAAGTTTAATACTTCTTTTTTTTCCTTTGATTATTTTTTCTCAAAAAAATATCATTAAAGGAATAATAACAGATAAGTTAGGAGAACCGCTTATAGGAGTTTCTATTTCGATAAAAGGTAGCGAAATAGGAACAACTTCAGACTTTGACGGTAATTATAGTATTAACACAAAAGACAAGACTGAAGGAATATTGGATTTTAACTATTTAGGATTTACAGCTAAAAATGTTAATTTTTCAAAAAGCACAAAAGTTCTTAATACAATATTAACGCCATCAACTGAGCAGTTAGAAGAAATAGTAGTTACAGCTCTTGGTATCAAAAGAGATAAAAAATCACTTTCTTATTCAACACAATCAGTGTCGACTGGAGATATGGCAGAAGCCAGGTCATCAAATTTCTTAAATGCGTTGTCAGGTAAAGCAGCTGGAGTACAAGTTACAAATTCATCTACCCCAACTGGTTCAACGAGAGTAATCATAAGAGGGTTAACTTCTATTACGGGTAACAATCAACCTCTATATGTTTTAGACGGTGTTCCTTTAGATAGTTCATCTGGTGATGCAAGTGTTTCTGTTTGGAATGACGGAGATGATATCGATCTAGGAAGTCCAATATCTGGTATAAATCCAGATGATATTGAATCTATTCAGATTTTAAAAGGTGCAAATGCATCTGCATTATATGGTTCAAGAGCCTCTAATGGTGTGGTAATCATTACAACTAAAAAAGCTAAAAAAGGGACTAGTAAAATAAATGTCAATATCAATTCAAACACTTCTATTGTTTCAAATAGAGAATATCCAAATTATCAATATTCTTATGGTGCGGGTAATGGTGGGCGGATAGTCCAAAATGCGGGAGGGCTAGATGAAACAATAGGATTGCCAACAGTTGGCTCTTTCAATAGGGCTTATGGAGCTCCTTTTTTAGGGCAACAAGTACTAGATTATAATGGTACTGTTGGTGCTTATGTTCCAGATATAAATAATGTCAAAGACTTATATAATATTGGTGTTGTAACTACCAACACTTTTGCAATTAGTAGAGCAACAGATAAAAGTACCATAAGATTTTCATATGGTAAGACACTTGGAGATCATGTAATTAAAAGAATGGAAGAAATTAACAGAGATAATATTGCTCTGCGTATTTCACAAGACATTACTGATAATTTGACTGCTAATGTTAGTTTGATATACACCCATCAAAAAGTAAACAACAGAATGTATCAAAATGGGAGTAAAAGAAACCCAGCCAATAACTACATTTATATGTTACCAAATATGTCTCAATCTAATTTACTTCCTTATAA
>CATITK010000011.1 GCA_949545755.1 Polaribacter sejongensis
ATAAAAGTGCTTCAGAACGAAAAAAGATCAACACTTTTTGGGCAAAATGTCTTTAACAAACATGCTATGCAACAGTATCTTACGCGTGCAGCGTATGAAAGTGTGATGGATGCAATTGAACATGGAACTAAAATTGATAGAAAAATTGCAGATCAAGTTGCTGTAAGTATGAAAGATTGGGCAATGTCTAAAGGAGCTACTCATTATACACATTGGTTTCAGCCACTTACGGGTGCAACGGCAGAAAAGCACGATGCCTTTTTTGAATCTATCAACGGTAGTTTAGCTATGGAGAAATTTGATGGAGAACAACTCGTTCAACAACAGCCAGATGCAGCAAGTTTTCCGCATGGAGGAATTAGAAATACTTTCGAAGCAAGAGGTTATACCGCTTGGGATCCAACTTCTCCAGCATTTATTTATGAAACGACGCTTTGTATTCCTACCATTTTTGTAGCATATACAGGAGAGGCACTGGATAATAAAACCCCGTTGTTAAGAGCCTTGCAAGCAATGGATACTCATGCAACTGCAGTTTGTAAATATTTTGATAAAAATGCAACGAAAGTAAGTGTCACTCTAGGATGGGAACAAGAATTTTTTTTAATTGATGATGCTTTGGCGCTTTCTAGACCTGATATCCAACTTACCGGCAGAACATTATTAGGACATTCTCCTGCAAAAGGGCAACAATTAGAAGATCATTATTTTGGAACAATTCCTGCAAGAGCGATGAGCTTTATGCAAGATTTAGAGCAAGAATGTATGTTGTTGGGAATACCTGTAAAAACAAGGCACAACGAAGTGGCACCGAACCAGTTTGAGGTGGCTCCAATTTTTGAAGAAGCAAATTTAGCAGTAGATCACAATTCATTGCTAATGGATGTCATGCAGAAAGTTTCTCGTAGGCATAAATTTAAGGTGTTATTTCATGAAAAACCATTTGCAGGTATCAATGGATCTAGCAAACACAACAATTGGTCATTATCCTCAAACAACGGGACAAATTTGTTGAGCCCTGGAAAAACACCAATGAAAAACTTGCAATTTTTAACCTTTTTTATCAATACAATAAAAGCGGTGCACACCTACGAAGAATTATTAAGAGCTTCCGTTGCTTCTGCTAGTAATGAATATCGGTTAGGAACAAACGAAGCGCCTCCAACAATTATGTCGGTGTTTATTGGAAGTCAGTTGTCAGCTGTTTTAGATGAACTAGAAAATGTGACAAAAGGAAAGCTGTCACCTCAAGAAAAAACAGATTTAAAATTGAACATTATTGGTAAAATTCCTGAAATTTTATTAGACAACACAGATAAAAATAGAACTTCACCTTTTGCTTTTACAGGAAATAAATTTGAATTTAGAGGCGTTGGTGCTTTGGCAAATTGTGCCATACCAATGACTGTTTTAATTACTATCGTAGCAAAACAATTAAAGGAATTTAAAATAGAAGTAGATGCTTTAGTAAATGAGAAAAAACTTAAAAAAGATGAAGCTGTTTTTAATGTCTTAAGAGAATATATTAAAGACTCTAAAGCCATTCGTTTTGAGGGAGATGGGTATGGAGAAGCATGGGAAAAAGAAGCGAAAAAAAGAGGTTTAAGTAATAATAAATCAACTCCGGAAGCACTAAAAGTGAAAATTTCTGACAAGGCAATTAATTTGTTTGAAGAGATGCAAGTTATGAGTAAAATGGAGTTAGAAGCGCGGTACGACGTTGGCTTAGAATCGTATTCAAAAAAGATACAAATTGAGTGCCGTGTTTTAGGAGATATCGCAAGAAATCATGTGGTACCCACAGCAGTTATTTATCAAAACACTTTGCTAGAAAATACGAAGAATTTAAAAGAAATTTTTGGGGAAGATTATAAAAATATCGCTAAAGAACAGATCGATTTAATTATGATTATTTCGAATCATATTACTCAAATTAACGCCTTGGTTATTGAAATGGAAGGAGAAAAAACGAAAGCAAATAAATTTGAGGGTTTAAAATCTGCGGAATATTACAGTAAAAAAGTAAAACCATTTTTTGAAGAAATAAGATATCATTGTGATCAATTAGAAACGATGGTGGATGACAATTTATGGCCACTCACAAAATACAGAGAATTGCTATTTACAAAGTAACAATTAGATTTTTAGACCTGAAATATTTCTTAAACGCTGCAGGTCTTTCCTATTTTAAAACGAAGTATTTTTAGGGTAGTTTTTTTTAAAATAAATTCATTTTCTTTTTAACCAAAAGACTAAATTTGCAACTCACAATACAACAATATGAGTCAAGAAGTTTCTAAAAGATACGCACAAAGAGGTGTTTCTGCATCCAAAGAAGATGTTCATAATGCGATTAAGAATATAGACAAAGGTTTATTTCCAAAAGCATTTTGTAAAATTGTGCCAGATTATTTAACAAATGATGAAGATTATTGTTTAATAATGCACGCTGATGGCGCAGGAACAAAATCTTCTTTAGCCTATATGTATTGGAAAGAAACAGGAGATATTTCTGTTTGGAAAGGCATTGCACAAGATGCTTTAATAATGAACATTGACGATTTATTGTGTGTGGGTGCAACAGATAACATATTACTCTCCTCTACTATTGGACGAAATAAAAGCAAAATTCCTGGTGAAGTTTTATCCGCAATTATAAATGGAACAGAAGAATTAATTGAAGACTTAAAAGGTTTTGGAGTGACGATTCATTCTACGGGTGGAGAAACCGCAGATGTTGGCGATTTAGTCCGTACAATTATCGTAGATTCTACGGTAACAGCAAGAATGAAACGAACAGATGTTGTTGACAATGCAAACATTAAAGCTGGGGATGTAATTGTTGGTTTAGAATCTTTCGGACAAGCAAGTTATGAAACAGCATATAATGGTGGAATGGGGTCTAATGGACTCACTTCAGCAAGACATGATGTTTTTCATAAATATTTAGCAGAAAAATATCCAGAAAGTTTTGATGCTGCTGTTCCTGAAGATTTAGTCTATTCTGGAAACACAAAACTGACTGACAAAGTAGAAGATTCTCCTATTGATGCAGGGAAGTTGGTGTTATCGCCAACAAGAACCTATGCACCAATTATTAAAGAAATACTATCAAAATTTAATTCAGAGACTGTACATGGAATGATTCATTGTTCCGGTGGAGCACAAACAAAAATCTTACACTTTGTAGATAACTTACATATTGTAAAAGATAATATGTTTGAAGTTCCACCATTATTTAAACTAATACAAGAACAATCCAAAACGGATTGGAAAGAAATGTACCAAGTATTTAATTGTGGACATCGAATGGAAATTTACGTTTCTCCAGAAATAGCAGAGGATATTATAACGATCTCAAAATCGTTTAATGTTGCTGCTAAAATTGTGGGTAGGGTAGAAGCTTCACCAACAAAAAAACTGACAATTAAAAGTGAGTTTGGAGTTTTTGAGTATTAAAATAAAATTATCGTCAGTTTTAATAGCTCTGTATCTGAAACAACTTTAAATAATACTCCGTTTATAGCATTATGAGAAAGTTTTAGTTTCTCATAATCGAGACAGATGTTCGATCATGTTTTACCAACTTCTATTTAAAGAAGTATTTTTTTTGCTTCCTTATAGTATTCACTATTGGTTTTTTTAAAATTTAGGAAAAAGCTACTTTATTCGCATAAAAAAAAGGCTTTTGACTATTGTCTTTCTTTTTTTTTGCAAGAAAGGACAAAAAAAACAATTAGTAAAAAGTAGTAATTTCATAAAAAAAGGCTGCTTTCTTCAAATAAACCTATAAAAATTGTAAATTCGCAATCCAAGAAAAGAGTCACAAATGTTAGATAAATTAAGAATTGTAAAGCAACGTTATGATGAGGTTTCTGATTTAATTATTCAGCCAGAAATCATTATGGATCAGAAGCGTTATGCGCAATTAATGAAAGAATATAAGGATTTAGGAAGTGTTGTTAAAAAAGGAGATGAATATCAGATTTTAATAAACAACATTGAAGAAGCCAAAGAAATTCTTGCCGATGGCTCTGATGCAGAGATGAACGAAATGGCGAAGCTAGAAATAGACGAAGCCAATGTTCGAATCCCTCAATTAGAAGAAGACATAAAATTCTTACTAATACCCAAAGACCCAGAAGATTCTAAAAATGCAGTCGTAGAATTACGTGCTGGAGCTGGTGGAGATGAAGCGAGTATTTTTGCTGGAGATTTGTTTAGAATGTATTCTAAATATTGTGAAAGTAAGGGTTGGAAAGTTGCTACGGTCGACTATTCAGAGGGAACCAATGGTGGTTTTAAAGAAATTCAGTTTGAAGTTTCTGGTAATGACGTTTATGGAATTTTAAAGTTTGAAGCGGGTGTACATCGCGTACAAAGAGTTCCACAAACAGAAACACAAGGGCGTGTGCATACCTCTGCAGCCACCTGTATGGTGTTTCCTGAAGCAGAAGAATTTGATGTTGAAATTAATCCAAAAGAAGTTCGAATAGATTTTTTCTGTTCTTCAGGTCCTGGAGGTCAATCTGTAAATACAACTTATTCTGCAGTTCGTTTAACACACATTCCTACTGGTTTGGTAGCGCAGTGTCAAGATCAAAAATCACAACATAAGAATAAAGAGAAAGCATTTAAAGTATTGCGTTCTCGTCTATATGACATGGAGTTGGCTAAGAAAAATGCTGAAGATGCTCTGAAACGTGGATCGATGGTTTCTTCTGGAGATAGAAGTGCAAAGATTAGAACGTATAATTATGCACAAGGGCGTGTTACTGATCATCGTATTGGCTTGTCATTATATGATTTACCAAACATTTTGAATGGTGATATCCAAAAAATTATCGACGAATTAATGTTGGCTGAAAATACGGAAAAGTTAAAGAGTTTGAATGATGGAATTTAGTCTTCATATTTTATAAATAGTAAAGCCTCAATTTTCTTGAGGCTTTTTTTTAATCATTAAGTTCGTATAAAAAACCGCCTAGCAGATTTTTATATCTGTTAGGCGATTTTGGTACTGTTTCCTATTTATAAAATCCTTTATGTTTTAAATGTCGAGGGTAGCGCTTCATAAAACACCTCTCGGAACTAAACTTTGAAATTTTTTAGTTTGACATAAATGGTGTTATTTTCCAAATAAATGCAACTCTGTAAACTCTTTATTCAAAGTAATTGACTGATTTTTACCAAGCTGAACTTCTTCTAAAGCTATTTCTACATTATCTATTTGTACTGAATTAATTTCAAAAGGTAAATTATGAAACACAATATCAAACTTGCTATAACTAGCGTTAAAGTCTCCTCGTTTGTGTTGTTGTATAATTAATTCTTTCTTTTTTCCTGTTAATTTAAATGTACGTAAACTAAACCTCCCTTTTTTATAATCATACCCATCGTGAGCGTCATCGTATAATTTTGAAGACTCTTTTCCTTTCTTATAATATACATCCAAAGTAATTTTATCAAAATTCTTTTCGCCAACATATTGTTGAACAGGATATTTAGGAATAACAGCACCTTCTTTAATAAACATTGGCATGCTATCCAAATCGGCAGCTACCCACATTTCTTTACCTCCTGCTACAACTTCATCTGTCCAGAAATTATACCAAGTTCCTTTAGGAATGTACATTCTTCTGCCTTTCGCATTTGCTTCTAATATAGGACACACTAAAATTTGTTCTCCATACACAAACTCATCACTTCGGTAATGTGTAGCAGTATCTTCTTGATCATATAAAACTAACGATTTTAAGATGGGTGTTCCGTCGTTAATATGATTCCAAAAAGCAGTATATAAATAAGGGAGTAACTGATATCTTAATTCTATGAATTTTCTTACAATATCTGTTACCTCTTCACCAAAAACCCATGGCTCTTGATCTCCATGATCTCCAGAGGAATGTACTCTACAAAATGCGTGAAAAACGCCTAATTGAATCCATCTAGTAAATAATTCTCCTTGGGGTTGTTCTGCAAATCCACCAATATCTGATCCTGCAAAAGAAAAACCAGACATTGCCATTCTTTGTGCTTGGTTATTTGCAATTGCTAAATGTTCCCAAGTTGCAACATTATCTCCCATCCAAGTAGAAGTATATCGTTGTGCGCCAGAATAAGCAGATCGTGTAATTACAAAAGGTCTTTTTGGATATGCATATTTCTTTAAACCATGGTAAGTTGCACGCGCCATTTGAGTTCCATAAATATTATGTGCTTTTCTGTGTGAACAAGGATTTCCGTCATAATCATGACGTACATCATCTGGAAAAGATTTGTTAGGAACGTCCATTACAGCGGGTTCATTCATATCATTCCACACACCTTTTACACCAATATCTTCAATTAGTTCTTTAAACAAACCAGACCACCATTCTCTAACTTCTGGTTTTGTATAGTCTGGAAAATAACATTCTCCAGGCCAAACTTTTCCTTTCATGTAAGGCCCATCTGCACGTTTACAGAAGTAATCTTTATCCAATCCTTCTTTAAAAACATCGTACTCTAAATCTATTTTAATTCCTGGATCTATAATCACGACGGTCTTAAAGCCATCTTCTTCTAGTTCCTTTACCATTCTTTTTGGGTCAGGAAAATATTTTTTATCCCAAGTAAAACAACGAAAACCATCCATATAATCAATATCTAGATAGATCGCGTCGCAGGGAATTTTTAAATCTCTAAAGGTTTTGGTTACTTCTTTTACATTACTTTCTGGATAATAACTCCATTTACATTGATGAAAACCTAATGCCCATAATGGAGGTAAAGTATGTGGTTTACCCGTCAGATCTGTATAGTTTTTAACAACATCTTTCATTTGTGGTCCATAAATGAAGTAGTAATTCATTTCTCCGCCTTGTGCCCAAAAACTGGTTACATTTCTTCTTTCTTGCGCAAAATCAAAATGTGTTTTAAAGGTATTGTCAAAGAAAACCCCGTAAGCTTTATTATCTTGAATTGCTGTGTAAAAAGGAATTGCTTTGTAGATTGGGTCTGTGTCTTTACCAAATGCGTAAGAATCTGTTGCCCAGTTTTCAAAACGTTTGCCCTTTAAGTTTACATCAACAGGTTTATCTCCCAAACCATAAAAACTCTCTCCCTTTTGGCAAGCTTTGCTCATTTTTACAATGTCTCCACCATATTCATAGCTTTCTTCCCAGTGAAAACCAATTTCATCTTCATTTATTAACTTTAAGTCTACTGCATCAAATAAACTTACTTGCAAGCTTTGTTTTTCAACTTTACAAATTAATTTTGAAGTTGTAATAATGTAGTGAGTTTCGTTTTCTGTAACCTTTAAAAAGCTATATCCTCTACTGGCGTGTTTTGTAATTCCATAAGAAAAATCATTTTCAAACTTGCCTGTTGTACTATATCTAAAACGTATAACACTATCTCTAACAACAGTTACTTGAAGTGAGACATTGTTTTTTGTGGAAAAATGTAAGGTATCTACGTCCTTCTTGTATTCTATTATTTCTGAAGGAAATAAATTTCCTTTTTGTTCTAATTCGGTATTAACAATCATAATTTTGGTTGTTTTTTTTCTGCTACAAAAATCGTAAAAGTTTATATAAAAAAAGTATTAGATACTCCTTTTTTACGATAACGTATTCGTCTATTTTTTGTGTTTAGAGAATCCTATACATTTAAAAATTAAGTCAATGCCATTTCTTTTAAAAAAATAATGTTTTTTAAAAAAGTCTTAAGGATTATTCCTTTTTTCTTGAATTTTAAGAAACAAACTTTCCTTATTTTCTTATTATGGTAATTGATTCAAAGAGGGGTTCTACTTATTTGTATTTAAATGCCAGCATTCCTAAGGGAGGTAAGTTTAGTTCGATAGAATTTTTTCTACCATTCCATTTTTTTGAGTTTGATGTTATCTTTTTATTGGTAAAGTTATCCGTTCCGTTATATATTTTAGCATCACTATTAAAAACTGCTTTCAAAGTTCCAGCTTTAGGTATTCCAATTCGATAGTTTTCTCTCGGAATGGGTGTTAAATTTAAAACGATAATCACGTTGTCTTTTTCATAATCTCCTTTGCGGATGAAGGACATCACTGAGTTTTCATGATCTCCATGATCTATCCACTCAAAACCTTCTGCTGAAAACTGTTTTTGATGTAATGCAGGTTCTTTTTGATACAACTTATTTAAGTCTTTTACTAAGGTTTGTATGCCTTTATGTACTTCATAATCTAATAAATGCCAATCCAAACTTCCATCGAAATTCCATTCACTTGTTTGTCCAAATTCACCCCCTTGAAATAATAATTTTGTTCCAGGATGTGTATACATGAAGCTATAAAGTAATCGTAAATTTCCAAATTTTTGCCATTCGTCTCCTGGCATTTTCTCTATAATTGATTTTTTACCGTACACCACTTCATCATGAGACAGTGGCAACATAAAGTTTTCTGTAAATGCATAGTTCAAACTAAAAGTCAAATCATTTTGATGGTGTTTTCTATAGATAGGTTCTTTTGCAAAATAATCTAAAGTATCATGCATCCAACCCATCATCCATTTCATACCAAAACCTAATCCACCAGAAAAGACAGGACTAGAAACTTTAGGGAATGAAGTAGATTCTTCAGCAATAGTTTGCACATCCGGAAAGTTTTCATAGACAGCAATATTCATTTCTTTGATAAAATCAATTGCATCTAAATTTTCATTTCCACCAAATTTATTAGGTTCCCATTCTCCTTCTTCTCTAGAATAGTCTAAAAATAACATAGAAGCAACGGCATCAACACGCAAACCATCTGCATGATATTTGTCTAGCCAAAAAAGAGCATTACTAATTAAAAAAGATTTTACTTCGTTTCTTTCGTAGTTAAAAATAAGACTCTTCCAGTCTTGGTGATAGCCTTTTCTTGGATCGGGATGTTCGTATAAATTAGAACCATCAAAAAAACCTAAACCATGAGCATCTGATGGGAAATGTGAAGGGACCCAATCTAAAATAACACCAATTCCTTTTTCGTGAAATTTGTCTACCAAAAATTTAAATTCATCGGGATATCCAAAGCGTGAAGTAGGAGCGAAGTAACCAGTCAATTGATAGCCCCAACTAGGGTCATATGGGTATTCCATAATTGGCATAAACTCTACATGTGTAAAATTCATTTCTTCTACATAAGTCACTAATTGGTCTGCTAATTCAACATAACTTAAAAATCTATTTTCTTCTAGGTGTTTTTTCCAAGAACCTAAATGAACTTCATATACGGCATAGGGTGCATCTAAAGCATTGTGTTTTTTACGAGATTTCATCCATTTTTTATCCTTCCAACTATAGTCGTCTTCCCATATTATAGAAGCTGTTTTTGGTGGATGTTCTGCTCTTTTTGCATACGGATCTGCTTTTTCAGTAACAGTATCGTTGTTAGCACTTTTAATTTTGTATTTGTAGCTATTTCCTTTACCAGCATGTGGAACAAAGCCTTCCCAAATTCCACTAGCATCCCAACGGACGTTAAGTTGGTGTTCTTGGTCGTTCCAAAAATTAAAATCGCCAATAACTGCAACTTCTTTCGCACTTGGTGCCCAAACTGCAAAATAGGTGCCTTCTATACCATTTACAGATATAATATGCGAACCGAATTTTTCGTATAATTTATAATGTTTTCCTGCTTTAAAAAGATTGATATCAAATTCTGAAAACAGGCTATGTACGATGACTTTAGACATGGATTTTATTGATAGATTGAAAGGTTAAGATTATTTTCACATTAATAATGAAAATTTGTATTTCATATTTGTTGTTATTTTATAACGGTACCTTTTGGTATTACAGCTCCTTTTTTAATAACAACTACATCATCTTTTATGAAATAGGTGTCTGTTTCTAAATCTTTTAGACCAGTACCTCCTTTAATAATAACATCGTCACCAATCCTACAATTTTTGTCGACAATACAATTGTTTATTTGGCATCGATCTCCAATACCTAATAAATTTTCAATTTTCTTGTTTTTCATTTGTTCTAAAGATTCATAAGAATCATTACCCATCATATAGGTGTTTGTGACGATGGTTTCTTTACCAATTCTAGAGCGAATACCAATAACACTTTTTTCAATTTTATCTGCATTAATAATACATCCATCTGCAATAACGGCTTTATTTAAAAGGGTTCCTGATATTTTTGAAGTTGGTAAAATTCGAGCTCTTGTATATACTCTATTTTCATCATAAAGATTAAATTTAGGGATATCATCTGTAAGTCCTAGATTCGCTTCAAAGAAAGATTCTATCGTTCCAATATCTGTCCAATATCCCTCGTATTGATAACTTACAGTTTTATGATTATGAATAGATTGTGGAATAATTTCTTTTCCAAAATCAATTGTATCTGGGTTGTCCATTAATTGAATTAGTAGGTCTCTATTAAATATATAAATCCCCATAGAGGCTAAATAATTTCTACCTTCACTTTTCATCTCATCACTTACATTAGAAGTCCAATCTGGCAAAAGCGTTTCAGCAGGTTTTTCTATAAATGAAGTAATGGTGTTTTTATCATTCGTTTTTAAGATACCAAAACCAGTAGCATCTTTTGCTCCAACAGGATAAGTAGCAATAGATATTTCGGCATTACTTTCTTTGTGTTTTTTAATCATGTCCTGAAAATCCATATTATATAATTGATCTCCAGAAAGGATTAAAGCGTATTCAAAGTCGTTTTGTAGAAAGTGATGCATACTTTGTCTTACGGCATCTGCTGTACCTTGAAACCATTTATTACTTTGCATGGTTTGTTCTGCAGCCAATACATCTACAAAAGCTTCACTAAAAAAACTAAAGTGATAGGTGTTTTTAATATGCTTATTTAAAGAAGCAGAATTAAATTGTGTTAATACATACATTCTTTTTATGTTCGAGTTGAT
>CATITK010000012.1 GCA_949545755.1 Polaribacter sejongensis
AAGTTATAAAATATTACAGGCTTATGATGGTGTACAAGGATTAAAAATTGCTCTTGAAAATATTCCAAATATTATAATTAGTGATGTAATGATGCCGAATATGGATGGAATTCAATTTTGTAATGAAATAAAACAAAATGAAATTACCAATCATATTCCAATTATATTACTAAGTGCTAGAGCTTCTATAGATCATAAAATTGAAGGTCTTAAAGTAGGAGCTGACGTCTATATTCCAAAACCTTTCGATATGCGTTTATTAAAAATAAAAACTCAGAAATTGTTAGAGGAACGCGAGTTTTTGATAGAAAAGTTTGCTTCAAAAGGGATCACCTTGGATTCTCAAAAAATTGGGATCAATCACACTGAAAAAGCCTTTTTAGAAAAGGCAGAGAAAGTGATTGAAGATAATTTAACGAACTCAGAATTTGGTGTAGAAGATCTTGGGAGAGCCTTATCTTTCAGTCGAATGCAACTATATAGAAAGTTTAAATCGGTTAGAGGCTTATCAGCTAATGAATTTATTCGAGCATATAGAATAAAAAAGGCAGCATTATTACTGCGTGAAACAGATTTAAACGTTTCAGAAATTTTATACACTATAGGTTTTACAAATAGATCGTATTTTGCAAAATGTTTTAAAAAATCTTTCGACATGTCCCCTAAAGAGTATTCCACAAAACATAGAGAAAAATTAAAGAGGGAACGTGCTTCTGAAATAGAATAGTATTCTAATTCTTGGTAATTATAGTAATTTAGTTTAATGCTTACTCTTTTAATGTTTTTATAATAAAGTTATAGAATTCTATAACTTTAAGTCAACTCTTAATAACATCTTTACCCCACATAATTTAGATAGAAAAAATTGATTTAGATCAAGTTTTTATAGATTCAATCAAAGCATATTGGTTCTAACTTTTGCATGAATCTGTTTGTTAGTAATTTATATTAATTTTTGTGATATTAGTCTATAAATATAGGCTTCCCTTAATTAGAACTTTACTATATAATGAATATTTACAAAAATTAATATTTTTTTTATTGGAAAGCAAGAAATGGCAAGCTAATAAAGAAAATATATAATAGTACGTTTTAAAATTATACTTATTGGTGTTTTGGTAATTGCTTTTTTTCTAGTCATTATTATTTTTCTTTTTTAAAAGTATATTCACACTATCTCTATTTTAACTGCTGGCAGAAGCGTTTTGATTTTTTGCTCTAAAAAAACCATTAGATATCTCGGTTTTTAAAATAGCTAAAAAAACAACTTATTGTAACGGATGCATTCCAGAGTAATTACGCATTGATTTTTCATTGTTTTTCAGTTCTTTTAAAATCCGCTCCGCAATTGATTTTACTGAGGTTTTCCTTTGGTGGTATGTTCTTCTCATTTTTAATAAAATTTAAGGATCAAACCCATTAAAAGTTCCATTGAAAACAATGAAAATCATGGTCAAAAAAAGAATTGAATTTTCAAAAATTATTCTAGGAGATAATATTTATGTTTTTAATACCTTTTTCACTCCTTTTTTCATTGAAAACAAGCGTTTTTTTCTTTGTGAATTTTAGCATCCTTAAAGTCAATGAATTTTAAGCATTGGTTGCATTGAAAACCTTGCATATTATCGTCAAGTGGCCTATTGATTTTACTGAGGTTTTCCTTTGGTTGTATGTGCTTATCATTTTTAATAAAATTAAAGGATCAAACCCATTGAAAGTTCCATTGAAAACAATGAAAATAATTGTCAAGAAAAGAATTTAATTTTTCAAAATTATTCTAGGAGATAATATTTAAGTTTTTAATACCTTTTTTCCATTGAAAATAAGCGTTTGTTCCTTTGTGAATTTGAGCATCCTTAAAATCGATTAAAGTCAATGAATTTTAGGCATTGGTTTCATTGAAAATTTTGCATCTTATCATCAAGTGGCATACTGATTTTACTGGAAAAACGATGGATTGTAATTTTTGTAGTATTTTACATTAATAAAGCGATTAAAATAGCATTTAATTTCAATCATTACTTAGAATATCTTACTTAATATTATCAAGTAACAAATTGATTTTGTTGGGGAAAGAAAGGATATAAGTGTATCTTATATTTATAACTAAATATAAATCTGTTTCTGAAGCATCAAAACTTACTGGTTTTAATAAAACTAGCATTGCTAAAGCATGCAGAGGGATGTTTGTTTGGTCTAAATTGTTAGATGTTTGTTACTAAAGAGGATATTTGAAACTACTTTTTTAAACTAGTATTTTAACTTTGTAGTATAATTGAAAATTTCATAAAATGAATACGATAAAACTAGTAACTTTTATTTTCTTGAGCATATTTTGTTCCATTGGAAGCATCATAGCACAAAAAAATAAAAAAAAGCAACGCCCAAATATTGTTGTTATTCTTTCAGATGATATTGGATTTGAAGAATTCGGAATCTATAAAGTCAAAAAAGGAGAAGTATCTAATACTCCAAATATTGATAAACTGGGAGAAGTAGGCGTTGCTTTTAAAACGGCCTATGCTCAAAGTATTTGTGGTCCCTCAAGAGCCATGTTTTATTCGGGTAATTATGCTATGCATAATGGTGCTTATGACAACAAAATTAAATACAGACCTGAAGATAAAGGGAAGTCTAAAGACCTTGAAAAATTTCCAAATTTCGTTAGAGTTTTACACGATTCAGGGTATAAAACAGCAGTGGCAGGGAGATGGCACAATCCAATTGGTGGAATGCTAGGACTAAACAATGATATTTTAGGTGTAGACCAATATGTGGCATACATCCGTAGTCAGAATATGGTTAACAAAATCACTGGACAAACTTTGACTCCAGATGAGAATTGGGAAAACGCAGCAATTTCAGGAGAGCCAATATTATCTAGATACTGGAAACCTACGTATATTCAAGATGGTAAATTATTAGAAACAACCATGCAAGATTATGGGCCTGATTTATTGAAAAATTACATTTGTGATTTTATCAAAGACAATGCAAAATCTGATCAACCCTTTCTTGCTTTTTACCCTATGGTTTTGGCACATTCTTCTCATTGTGTAACACCTATTGAAGTAGCTAATGGTGAAAAAGCTTCTAACGTACATTATAAATGGGGTTCTGAAAAAGGAGCGAGTATTTTCTTAAATCAAGTAAAATATGCTGATAAGTTAGTAGGAGAAATTGTACAAACAATAAAAGACCAGGGAATTGAAGACAATACAATTATTATTTTTACCTCAGATAATGGTACCACTTCCTCTGCCAAAAGTAAAGGTGTAGAATATGGAGTTCACATTCCTTTTGTAGTTGCAGGTCCAGGAATAAAAAAACGAGGTATGACAGATGAATTAATCGACTTTACAGATGTATTGCCAACCGTAGCAGATTTCGCTCATGCAACGATTCCTTCAAAATATAAAATAGATGGGATCAGTACAAAAGACTTTTTAACAGGAAAAAGTAATCATACCAAAGATGTGATTTATGCACAACCTGGAATCTCGAGTATCGTTCGTACAAAAGACTATTTGTTAGAAGCTGTTTGTCCGTTATATGGATACCCAATGGGACGTTTTTATGAAACAAATGATTCATATGATGGAAGAGGATATGAAAACATTACGCATGATGAGAATTTCAAAAAAGAAAGAGCTGAGTTTCAAAAGCTTTTAGAGAAAACAGGATCTAAATTACCAACTTCATTTGAG
>CATITK010000013.1 GCA_949545755.1 Polaribacter sejongensis
AGTGCTCTGTATACCTCATTGTTTTCAACTATGTTATTTTTAGCATGTAAAAATGGTGTATATTTTTGCCAAAACGTACCTTCTTTTGCAATTGCTTTGTCAATTTCATTCCAGCGAATCGTTTTTGAACCTTCGTCAAAATCTATGTCTCTTTTTTGAAGAATAGGAACTCTAATTCCACAAATACCAACTGCTTTTCTAGGAACGTGGTGAATTAAGTTATTTGAAATGATGTTACTACCACTTTGCCATACAAATATAGCTGCTCCCGTTTTCATAACAGCTCCCACATGATGAATTATATTGTTTGTAATGGTATTGTTTTTATTTACATCTTTTGTTCCTGGACCGTAACCACATAACAAAATTCCCATATGACCAACAAAATCAATCATATTGTTTTTAATAGTTATATTTTGAGCATATAAATCAAGTCTTATAGCAGACCCACCACTATTGGTAAATCTACATTCTGAAACCTCACAATTTTCAGCGCCTCTAAAACGAAGCATCGCATTTCCTCGGTCAAATTTATCCCAATCGTGTTGAATTCCCCAACCTTTATGTCCTTTCCACCAAGAGTCTCTTTCTCCATGTTGAAAAGTTAATCCTTTAAATGCAATATTTTTTGTTGGAATATCTGTTGCACCTTCATAATCAATATTTCCTTCAATTCTAAAATATTCCTTTAATTTTGGAGCAATGATATTATCAGAAGGCTCTCCTTCTTCCGGCCAGTAGTAAATTTTACGTTCCTGAGTATTCAACACCCATTGACCAGGAGTGTCCAAATGGTCAATTACATTCTCTACCCAAGGTTTGGTATGAGATTTTTTAGCAGCAGGAGGAGCATTGGCTTCCAACACTGTCCATGCTTCCCTTTTTTCTTCATCAACCGATTCTAAAGTTAACATATTCATTGTCCAGGGAACTGGGGCAAAGCCAACTTCAATATCTTCTAAATTAGGCCAGGATTTCAATATTTTTTCTCCTTCTAAATCTAGTTTTCTTAAAAGGTAACGATCTTTATCATGCAGTACATTCATGCTTTTTGCACCAACATACTCAATATCTTTAAAATAAAATCCTTCTTTTTTAGTCCTGGCTAATCTTTTATCCCCTTCAAACAACGTATAAAAACGCTCCATACCTTCAGGCATGTCTGCAACCCAAACATTTCCTTTGGCAACTTCAGGTAAACTTTTTGGGTATGTTTCTAATTTTTCCCAACCTTTTATTTGTACTCCGGATGAAATTATAGGTGTTTCATCTTTATAAGCTGAATAGGTGATTTTGGTGCCTTCTGCACCAGAATCTTCTAATTCAAACACAATGGTTTTATCAAGGGTATGAGTTCCATCTCTTAAATATACAGTGATGTCTATTTGTCGTTCGTGCTCAGATAATTTTCTAATAGTTTCTTTTGCGTATGCTATGGTTTTAAAAGGCGCATTAAGCGTTCCAATGTTGCTATCATTTCCATTTGGAGAGACATAAAATTCTATAGTATCCTGTTGTTTAGAATAACCAAGTGCAATTATAGAAAATAGGAGAACTGTTAATTTTTTCATTTAAAATAGTTTGTTAGTAAATATCTATGTAAATCTATGCATAAAAAGTAAGATTGAATATGTCTTAATATCTCAAAAAGTAGAACAAATACAACATGGTATTTATCCTGCCCGCGAAGAATAAATTAAGTGAATCATTAAGATAAAAAGACTGTCCTCTGTGCATCACCCTTTTTATTTCAAATATACTTACAAACTAAATGATGAAATTCATTTCAAGGCCAATTTAGCAATCGTATCTGCATCAAACTGAGTAGGATTGAACTGGGGTGCTAATTTCGCATATTCAGCACGTGGAATTTTAGCAACATATTGCACCCATTCAGCCACATTAGGCCTTCCCATTTCTCCCATTTTTTTTCCTTCCCAAACACCACCTGGTATAGAATACAATCCCCAATGAATAAACATTCCATATTTAGAATTGTTGAATAGGGTTTTTGTTGCCTCTTTGGAAGCATTCATTTGTTTCCATGTTTTCTCTATAGACTTATCGACAGTTGTCTTCTGTAAAGTAGCACAACTAAAACTTGCGATAATGAGTAAAAAAGCACTAAATTTTTTCAATAAAAAATATTTAGAATTTATTGTTAATTCAACCCTTTCTTAAATTAAAAAGAGGGCTGAATTTATAGTGTTTCAAATTAATATCCTGGGTTTTGATCTGCTGTATTTAATTTTGGGTTTAGTTGAATTTCAACATTTGGTATTGGTAAATAAATGTTATGCGATTGAATACCATTAGGAAGCCACTGGTATGTTTTAGTTGCAACAGGAAGATTCATAAAATCACTCTTATCAATAGGGTCTGCTAAAGCAGCATCTGTCAATCTTCCTTTATCTATTTGTGATGCATTACTTGCAACTCTTACCAAATTACCTGTTCTTTTCAAGTCAAACCATCTTTGCTTTTCAAAACAAAGCTCCCAAGAACGCTCTTTAAGCACTGCTGCACGAAATCTATCTTTTAATGAACCTGTATAATATACATGACGCCCATTATAATTAGCATTTGTTTTATCAAAGCTTTCCATAGAGATTCCATCCAATAAATCTACTGTGGTATATGGAGAGTCTGTCATAATATAAGTATCATCCAATTGTGTTACCTGTGCTCTATTACGGACTGTGTTTATTGCATCGTATGCGCTCATTCCAAATGTGCTTGAATTCGGATTTCCAGATGCTTCATTACTCGCTTCAGCATAAAGCAAGTATATATCTGCCATCCTTAGCACTATAGCGTTATTCTCTGATCCCCAAAAAGAACCAGGAATATTTTCCCATCTTTGCTTGTTAGGTGTCCATTGTCTAACCCATTTTTTAGTTCGTGCTAAAGCTTTATTAAGACCATAAGTCCCAATGCTCCACTTAAAACGAATGTCGCTATCATCAAAACTAAGTGCAAAATCAGAGCTTAAACCTGTACCTCCCCATAATGAATAAAAAGATCCTGCAAGTCCTGTATCAAACCTCCTTCCTCCTTGAAGTCCACGATATCCCCATCCACTTCCGTTTGGGCCTTCTGTAAATTGTATTTCAAATATTGATTCCTGACTATTACTGCCGCTTACCAAAAATTGTTCACCATATTGAGCGAATGCCATAGGATCACCTGGTGTTGTTGGGTTTAAAACAATACCACTTTTCGAAATAACTTCATACGCTTTATTAGCTGCTTTTTCAAACCAAATTGGGTCAGTATAATTAGCCGTTGTAGTTGCTCCACCACGCGCCATATATGCTTTAGCTAACAATCCTTTTGCCGCCCATTTTGTAGCACGACCTGATATTTGAATTTCTGGTAAATATTGCTCTGCAAATTCAAAATCAGAAATAATTTGATCCCATGTTTCATCCTCAGTACTACGAGCTATTCCTAAATCACTACTTATACCAGTAGTAGGTTCTAAATTTAAAGGAACACCTCCATAAAAAGTTGCTAATTCCATGTAATTAAAAGCCCTCATAAAATGGGCTTCAGCTAAATATCTGTTTATTACCTCTTGGCTAGCATCTATATTTGGCGTAAGGGCGATAACAATATTTGCTCTATTAATAACCTTATAAATGGCAGTCCAGTGACCTTTAACCAAACTTGATGCTGATGTAAGTGTATATCTACTAAATAGTGATTGCTCCCCACTATTACCGGCATTACATGACCATTCGTCAGTTCCCATTGTACCGAAACCATGTACAGGATAAAGTATTCTCCATGTGTTGGGGTCCAATAATCCAATGTACATTCCAACAGTAGCACTCTCAACATCTTCAACCGTATTAAATACGTTTTCAGGAGTTAGTGTTGAAAACGGCACTTCGTCTAGTTCACTGTTACACGAAACCATACCAATTAAGGCTAAAACAGATACTATTTTATTTAAAATTTTCATTTTTTTTTATTTTTTATGTTTAGATTCCTTTAATTATAAATTAACATTTAACCCGAAACTAATTGTTCTAGACAATAGATATGCACCAATATCAAATCCAGGTCTTAACC
>CATITK010000014.1 GCA_949545755.1 Polaribacter sejongensis
AGAAAATTAGTAGCTTCTTTCAAGATAAGAAACTATTTTTGCCTAGATGAAAATTTTAGATAAATACATCCTAAAAACTTTTTTAGTTCCCTTTGCAGCTACATTTCTGATTGTGCTTTTTGTTTTGGTTATGCAAGTTTTATGGCAAACATTCGAAAACATTGCTGGAAAAGGAGTCAGTTTACCATTTCTCTTAAAATTCTTATACTATACAACCCTAATCATTACACCACAAGCCTTACCAATTGGAGTCCTGTTGTCTTCTATTATGGCCTTGGGAAATCTAGGGGAAAACTACGAGTTTGCAGCCGCAAAATCGGCTGGAATTTCCTTGCAACGCCTGGTAAGACCTTTAGTTTTCTTAGCAATTATTTTGAGTGGAATTAACTTTTTATTTTTAAATAATATTTATCCTTATGCAATTTTAAAGCAAAAGAATTTATACCTAAATATTAAAAAGAAAAAACCTGCGATGGCTTTAATACCAGGCAGTTTTAATAGTGATATCCCAGGGTTTCAAATCAAGTTTGATGAAAAGTATGGCGAGGAAGAAAACTTATTAAAGAAGGTTTTAATTTACGATTTAACGGGAGGCAAAGGAAACCAAAAAGTAATTACAGCAGAAAGAGGGAAAATTGTTTCAGAAGAAGGGAGTCGTTATATGACACTAATTCTATACAATGGATATTATTATGAAGAGCATATAAAATCTGCTACAACTACCTTAAAAAAGAAAAAAATGGCAGCCTCAAATGCTACTTTTAAGGAGTATGAATTTAATATTGACATTTCTTCAGTTACTGGTGAAACAGATTTAGATAAGGAAAATCATACCAAAAACTTTATGATGTTAAGTTTAAATCAATTAGGAGATACCATACCTGATTTAAAGGCGGATTATGATGAAACATTACGACTAAAATCTAAAAACACATACGCTACTGTTGCAGCTAAAAACTTATACAAATATTCCGATTCCATAAAAGCAAAAGACATCCATACAGATGTTCTAGAAAATTTTGATTTACAAAATAAAATTAACATTCTAAATTCAGCTTCAACAAAAGCAGGAAGGGTTTTAAATTCTGTAAAAAACAATAAGAATACAATTAAATGGAGGAGAAAAAATTTAAACTTTTTTGATACAGAATATTATAACAGAATCGCATTTTCACTTTCTTGCTTAATTCTCTTTTTTATAGGAGCACCCTTAGGTTCTATTATTAGAAAAGGAGGGTTTGGTTTGCCAATGATTCTTGCCATCGCTATTTATGTAACCTATTTCTTTAGCAACACTTTTGGTAAAAATTTAGCAGAAGAGAGCTCTATATCAGCATTTTTGGGCTCTTGGATAGCAGCATTTATCATGATTCCTATCGCTATTCTATTAACAAGAAGAGCCACCAAAGACAAAGGGATTTTTAATATGGATGTAATTACACAACCCATTATAAATCTCTTTAAAAATATATTTCCAAAAAAAGAAGCATAACCTATATGACAGCTCAAAATAAAAAAGAAAACACACAATTAAACTCAATTTCTGAAGCTATTGAAGACATTAAAAATGGTAAAGTTATTATTGTTGTAGATGATGAAAATAGAGAGAATGAAGGCGATTTTTTAGCCGCTGCTGAAAAAGTTACTCCAGAAATGATTAATTTCATGGCAACTCATGGAAGAGGATTAATTTGTGCACCCTTGACTGAAACGCGATGTAAAGAGTTGGACTTGGGTATGATGGTGAACAACAATACGGATCCAATGGAAACCGCCTTTACTGTTTCTGTAGATTTACGTGGAAAAGGAGTTACAACGGGTATTTCTGCTTCAGATAGAGCTTTAACAATTAAAGCTTTAATAAAGAAAAGCACAAAACCTTTCGATTTAGCAAGACCAGGTCATATTTTTCCTTTAAGAGCAAAAGAAGGAGGCGTTTTAAGAAGGACTGGTCATACAGAAGCTGCAATTGATTTTGCTCGCTTAGCGGGTTTACAACCGGCAGGTGTTATTGTAGAAATCATGAATGAGGATGGAACAATGGCACGTTTGCCTCAACTTTTAAAAGTCGCTAAAAAATTTGATATTAAAATTGTTTCTATTGAAGATCTAGTTGCTTACAGAATGGAGCATGATTCGCTAATTGAGATTAAAGAAGACTTTAATATAAAAACTAGGTTTGGTGAATTTAGATTAAGAGCCTATCAGCAAACCACGAATAATCAAATTCATATTGCGTTGTCTAAAGGTTCTTGGTCCAGAGATGAACCAATTTTAACAAGAGTGAATTCAACTTTAGTGAATAATGATATTTTAGGAACCTTGACAAATAATGCAGATAAAAAATTGGACCAAATGTTTCAGGTCATCAATGAGCAAGGAAAAGGAGCGGTCATTTTTGTGAATCAACAACATCAATCTCAAAATTTACTGAATAGATTATCTATTTTAAAAGAGAATCAAGAAAACGGAAACATAAAGGCTCCAGACATTAAAATGGACAACAAAGATTTTGGTATTGGTGCACAAATTTTACACGATTTAAATATCAGTAAATTAAAATTAATTACAAATACACAACAAACAAGACGAGTTGGTATGATTGGATATGGTTTAGAAATTGTAGATTATGTGAATTATTAGTGGGTGTTTTTAAGTTGTATTGAAAATAAAAAATAGGGACCTTTTCTATCTCTCAAACTAAAAAACAGCTGCCATGCCACTTTCTAACTCAATTGGATCTTTATTTTGCTGAAAAAGTCTTGCTGTAAAATTTCCTTTCAAGACAATTTTATCACCTCTTATTTCTAACCAACTTCCTTCCCGCAAACCTAAAACAGGAATTTCATTAAAAACATGAAATTCTTTGATCCGAATTTCTCTGGTCTCTCCCATATGTGTAGTCCCTTCTATTGGAACAAAATAATGTGCATTAATATTAAAAGGAATACAACCCAAAGTTGTAAAACTTGGAGGATAAACGATTGGCATGTCATTGGTATTCATCATGTTTACACCACAAATATTACTTCCTGCACTTGTTCCTAAATAAGGAGTTCCTTTATTGATAACTTCCTTTAAAGTATTTAATACATGGTTTTTGTATAATTGATTTACCAATTCGAACGTATTTCCTCCACCTGTAAAAATTGCTTCCGATTTTTTTATTGCATCTATAGGATTTTCAAATTCATGAATCCCTTTAACATCAATATCCATTTTAGAAAACGATTTCTTAGCAATAGCTGTATATTCTTCATATGAAATTCCTCCTGGTCTTGCATAAGGAATAAATAATAATTCTTTAACACCTTTAAAATGATCTTTTAATGTTGGTGTTAAATAGGCTAAATAGCTACTTCCATGAATTGTTGAAGTGCTTGCAACTATCATTTTTTTCATCTTTCAAAAATAGTAATTTTTAACTTCTCACTTTAATATAAGTTTACAAGACTCTTACTACTTTTTTATGAAGCATTTCTAGTTTCTTTATGGTAATGAAAAAAACTACTTCAACTATTTTGCTTTTTTATAACGCTTACTCCGTTGTCACAAGAAAAAGGAAATATTGATTACTGGACAAATTATAGATTCTTTGGCTATAAAAATACTCTTAAAGAAAATACGATTTTAAAACTCATAAAAATCTTTCGAAAAGAGAGTTTTCTCTATTTAAAAATCATAAAAAAAGACTAATTTAGTACTGTAATTGTTTTATTATCATGATGAAAATTAAAAATACTCTTTTACTTTTTTTTATAATTCCGCTACTCTCTTTTTCTGCCCACAAATATTATTTGAGCTTAACACAAATTGAATTTAGAAGCGAATTACAAACACTGCAAATAACCATTAATGTTTTTATGGATGATATTGAAGTCGCTCTAAACAAAGACTTCAACATAGACCTACAAATTAACACAAAAGACGAACTTAAAGAAAATGACACCTATTTTGAAAAGTATTTAAAACAAAAACTACATTTAAAAATTAACAATATTTCTAGAAATTTCACCTATATCGGAAAAGAATATGATGGAGATTTGATTTATTTATATCTAGAAATTGAAAATGTAACTGAGATAAATAGCATCGAAATTGAAAATAAAATTTTAACAACTCACTTTCCAAAACAACAAAATTTAATAAAAACGAAAGTTGGTCAAAATCATAAAAGTATTTTATTAATCGCTGAAAACGATAAAGGTTTGTTAAAATTTTAACGCTTTTTAACTTTTTTATAAACTTATTCTTAATTTGTACACTAATTTAATTCATTTACAAATGAAAAAAACCACGCTACATATACTAACGATGTTATTAGTTGGAACTGTGATGTTTGCCCAAGAAAAAATAACAAAACAAGGGCATACGAATCAGAATAAGTTCAAACAACTTAAATATGAATTAGCAACACCTAATAGTCAGCGAACTGCTTCAGGGGCTCCAGGTGTAAATTACTCGCAACAAAAAGTTGATTATGTAATGGACATTGTTTTAGATGATGAAAACCAAAAAATAGCAGGTAACGAGACTATTATTTATCATAATAATTCTAAAGATGAATTGTCATATTTATGGGTACAACTAGACCAAAATATGAGAGCAAAAGACTCTAAAACTCCAGACATTCACCCCACTAAGGTTTCTAAAAGTCTTAGTAAAAAAAGATTTGAAAGTAGTTTCCCTGAAACTCCTTTTGATGGTGGTTTTAACATTATTAGCGTAACAAATACTGATGGCAGTAAGTTATCTCATACCATAAATCAAACAATGATGAGAATTAACTTGGTAAAACCTTTGGGAGCTAGTGAAACTTTTTCATTTAAAATTAAATGGTGGTACAACATTAACAACCATAGAAAAATTTGGGGTAGATCTGGTTTTGAACACTTTACTGAAAATGATAATAACAATTATGTAATTGCTCAATTTTATCCAAGAATGTGTGTG
>CATITK010000015.1 GCA_949545755.1 Polaribacter sejongensis
AAAATAATTCATGTAGATATGGATGCTTTTTATGCATCTGTGGCAGAGTTAGACAATCCAGAATTAAGAGGAAAAGCAATTGCAGTCGGTGGAAACCAGGAAAGAGGAGTTGTTTCTGCAGCAAGTTATGCTGCTAGAAAATTTGGTGTAAGATCGGCAATGAGTGGTGTTTTGGCAAAACAAAAATGTCCTCATTTAATTTTTGTAAAAACGGACTTTGAGCGTTACAAGGAGATCTCGTTAAAAGTGAGAGCCATTTTTTATGATTATACAGATTTGGTGGAACCACTATCTTTAGATGAAGCCTACTTAGATGTTACTGAAAACAAGAAAGGAAATCTTTCTGCGAGTTTAATCGCTGAAGAAATTCGTCAGCGGATTTATGATGAAACAGGATTAAGAGCTTCTGCGGGTATTTCCATTAATAAATTTATTGCAAAAGTAGCTTCAGATATCAACAAACCTAATGGACAAAAAACAGTAAATCCAGAAGAAGTGCTTCAATTTTTAGAAGAATTACCAGTCAATAAATTTTATGGTGTTGGTAAAGTTACTGCTGCTAAAATGTATAACTTGGGTGTTTTTGTTGGCAACGATTTAAAGAAAAAATCTTTAGAAGAACTGGTAAAATTATTTGGAAAAGCAGGAACCCATTATTATAATATTGTTCGTGGAATTCATAACAGTGAGGTGAAACCCAATAGAATTCGGAAATCTATTGCAGCAGAAAGAACGTTTGCAGAAAACATTTCTTCAGAAATTTTTTTATTAGAAAAGCTAGAAAAAATTGCAGACGAATTAGAAAAGCGTATGAAAAAAACGAAAACAAAAGGCAAAACCATCACTTTAAAAATTAAATATTCAGATTTTACACAGCAGACAAGGAGTAAAACGGAAGCGTTTTTTATGCAAAAAAAAGAAGTTTTTTTTCCTGTTGTAAAAGAGTTGTTATATCAAGAAAAATTAAAGAACTCTGTAAGATTATTAGGATTGTCTTTTGGGAATTTAAACACCAAAAAGCAAGCACCAGTATGGGTACAATTAAAATTGGAATTCTGATAAAGTGGATAAGACCTCTTAGGTTTTTAAAACCAGTGAGGTTTGGAATGTATAAAAAGCATTGTAAAAATGAAGAGATTTAAATGAAAGAATTTTCACACAAGGCTATTCACGACAAAGGCAAATCAGTTGCTTTTGATGTTATTGTATTAGGTGGAGGTTTGGCTGGTTTGTGTACTGCAATTCACCTTTCTAAATTTGGTAAAAAAGTTTTATTAATTGAAAAAAATGAATACCCGAAACACAAAGTTTGTGGAGAATATATTTCAAATGAAGTCTTACCTTATTTGGGGTTTTTAAATTTTAATCCGTTTGATTTTGGCGCTGTTAAAATTAAAAAATTTCAATTGTCAACCAGACGAAATAAAATAATCTCTGCAAAATTACCACTCGGTGGATTTGGGATTTCTCGGTATCAATTAGACTTTCTTTTATCAGAAAAAGCAAAAGAAAATGGGGTTACAATCTTGCAAGACGTTGTTACAAATGTTTCTTTTTCTGAGAACATTTTTTCAGTTAAAACTAAAGAAAGTAGAAATTTTACTTCAAAAATTACTTTGGGTGCTTTTGGCAAACGTTCTTTGTTGGATGTCAAAATGGAACGTAATTTTATTCAAAAAAAGGCACCTTATTTGGGTGTAAAAATTCATGTTAAAGGCAATTTTCCAGAAGACTTGGTGGCACTTCATAATTTTAAAGGAGGTTATTGTGGTGTTTCTAAGATTGAAAATGACGCGATAAATCTGTGTTATATTACGAACTTTTCATCCTTTAAAAAACACAAAAACATTGAGGATTTTCAGCAGAAAGTTGTTTTTGAAAATCAATTCTTAAAAGAAATATTCAATAATTCTAACGCTCTTTTTGAAAAACCATTAACCATTAGTCAAATCTCTTTTGAAATTAAAAAACCCGTAGAAAAACATATTTTAATGTGTGGAGATGCTGCAGGAATGATTCATCCGCTTTGCGGAAACGGAATGAGTATGGCGATTCAATCTGCACAACTCGCATCCCTACTTATTCTAAATTACTTGAATAGTAAAATAATGTCAAGAAAAGAACTTGAAAAGCAATATATTAGACAATGGAACAAAAAATTTAGGGTGCGTTTAAAAGTCGGTCACTTTATTGCAATGTTATTTCGAAAAGATAAGATTGCAACAGTTTTACTTCAGGTTTTAAAGAAATTACCTTTTTTATTACCCCTAATTATTAAACAAACTCATGGTAAACCAATGAAAATTTAATTAGAGAATGGATTTTTTTATCAGCACAAAAAATAGAACAGACAAAGAAGAATTGATGGACGATTTTTCTATTGGAGGTGCTTTATTGCGAGACACTTTAGATAAATTAGAAAATATAAACAGATGGTTAGGGGGTAATATTGTTACCGTAAATTCGGTAAAAAAAATTTTAAAAGAACACCCAAAAGAACACCCGTTAACCCTTGTAGACATCGGGTGTGGGCATGGAGATATTTTGCGAGATATTGCAACATTTGGAAGGAAGAACGGATATAAAATGACCTTATTAGGTATTGATGCAAACCCAACTGCCATCGAATATGCATCAGAATTATCTGAAGCATATCCTGAAATTCGTTTTGAAACGGAAGATATTTTTTCCAAAGAGTTTAAAAACAGAAAATTTGATGTGGTTGTAGCAACTCTTTTTTTGCATCATTTTAAAGAAGCTCAATTGGTGCCTTTTTTAGAAAACACTTTAAAACAAACAAAAATTGGAATTGTAGTTAACGATTTACATCGGCACAAATTGGCCTATTATTTGTTTTTGTTTTTGTCACTTTTCATAAAAAACAAAATGATTATAGAAGACGGCTTAACTTCTGTTTTAAGAGGATTTAAAAGAAAAGATTTGGTTCAAATTTCTCAGAAACTAGCAGTTAAACCACAAGTTTGTTGGAAATGGGCATTTCGTTTTCAATGGATATTAAAGCGTTAATAAGTAGAAAGTTTTAAAAAAGGTAAACGCTGAACTTGGTTGAGTTTACTTTTAAAAAACTGGAAAAATCAGTGTCAAATAAATGATATCAATTAGTGTCTAAACATATGAAAGTAAAAATTACATCAGTTGCAAAACAACTACCAAAGTATCACAGAGAAACAAAAGATATTATTCCGTTTGTGAAATTATGGATGCAAGATCAAGAGGCTCGATTTCAGAGGAAAGTGATCAAACTTTTTGAGGGAGCTGGAGTTGATAAACGCTATTCAATCATGGATCCTGAAGAAGTCTTTATAGCAACTTCTTTTGAAGAAAAGAATGATATTTATACTAGAGAAGTTGTGAATTTAGCGCAACAATCTTTACAAAAGGCACTAGACAAAGCAACTCTAAAAGCAACAGAAATAGACTATATAATTACGGTAAGCTGTACGGGAATTATGATTCCTTCTATGGATGCCTATTTGATTAATTCGTTGCAAATGAAACAAGATATTGTGCGTTTGCCCGTTACAGAAATGGGCTGTGCAGCAGGTGTTTCTGGTATCATCTATGCCAAGAATTTCTTGAAGGCAAACCCAAATAAAAGGGCCGTAGTTGTTGCTGTTGAAGCACCAACAGCAACGTTTCAGTTAGATGATTATTCGATGACCAATATTGTAAGTGCCGCTATTTTTGGTGATGGCGCTTCTGCTGTAATTTTATCATCCTATGAAGAAGATCAGGGGCCAGAAATTATTGATGAAGCGATGTATCATTTTTATGATGCTACGGCTATGATGGGTTTTAAATTGGTAAATACGGGTTTACAAATGATTTTAGATAAGGAAGTTCCTCAGAAAATTGCTGCTCATTTTCCTGCAATTGTGCATCCTTTTTTAGAACGAAATAATCTAACCATTCAAGATATAGATCATTTAATTTTTCATCCAGGAGGAAAGAAAATTGTGCAAACTGTAGAAGGTTTATTTGGAGTTTTAGGAAAAAATATTGACGACACAAAAGAAGTTTTACGTTTGTATGGAAATATGTCTAGTGCAACCGTTTTATATGTTTTAGAACGTTTTATGGATCGCAACCCAGCAAAAGGAGAAAGAGGTTTAATGTTGAGTTTTGGTCCAGGTTTTTCTGCGCAAAGAATTTTATTGGAGTGGTAATTAATTTAGACCTCACAGGTTTTTAAAACCTGTGAGGTCTGTTAAAAAGAATAAATTAGTAAATGAAATATGAGGTTTTAGTAGAAGACTCTTTTTACCATATTTATAACTGTGGAAACAACAAAGAAAATATTTTTATTGAAGAGCAGAATTATGTTTATTTTCTGAAATTAGTAAAAAAACACCTTTCTAAAACATCTGATGTTTTGACTTATTGTTTATTGAAAAATCATTTTCACTTATTAATAAAGACAAAAGAAGAGGTCACTTCAAAAGAAATTTCACAATCATTTTCAAATTTATTTAACTCTTATTCAAAAAGTATCAATAAAAAATATGGAAGAAGTGGAAGTTTATTTAAGGATCGATTCTCTAGAATAAAGTTAGATAGTGAAGAGTATGTAAGAAAGTTGATTTTATATATTCATTTAAACCCAACACATCATCAATTTGTAGCTGATTTTAGGATTTACAAACATTCATCTTATAATTCGATGTTATCAAACAAACCAACAAGTTTATTGAGAGAAGATGTTTTAAGTTTTTTTGAAGACAAACAAAATTTTATAGACGCTCATCAAATTAAAGAAGTAAACCTTTTAGAAACCATCGCTTTAGAGTAATAAGGATAGACCTCACAGGTTTTAAAAACCTGTGAGGTCTGATTAAAATAAAAAAATGAATCAAAAACAAATCATAAAAAATCTACCTTACAAACACCCTTTTTTGTTTGTTGATGAGCTCACCGAAATTTCAGAAAATGGAGTTTCAGGAAATTACACATTCAAAGAAAATGCCTTTTTTTACGAAGGACATTTTAAAGGAAATCCAATTACACCAGGCGTTATTTTAACAGAAGTAATGGCACAAATTGGGGTTGTTTGTTTAGGAATTTATTTGTTGAAGGAAGAAATTTCATCAGAAAAAAAGCCACAAATCGCATTAACCTCTAATCGTATAGATTTCTTTTTACCTGTTTTACCAAATGAAAAAGTAACGGTTATTTCAGAAAAAGAGTATTTTAGATTTAACAAGTTAAAATGTAAAGTTACAATGATGAATTCTAAAAAAGAATTGGTTTGTAGAGGCACTATTTCTGGAATGATTCTAATTTAGTAGCAACCTCATCGGTTTTTAAATCCTGTGAGAAATAAATTTAGTATGAATGAAAAATAGAGTTGTAATTACTGGTTTAGGCGTTGTAGCACCAAATGGAGTGGGTTTGTCAGCGTTTACAAATGCATTAAAATCTGGAATCTCAGGAATTACTTTTCATCAACATTTAAAAGACAAAGGATTTTCTTGTTGTATTGGTGGAATTCCATCAATTTCTGAAGAGAAAAAGTCTGAATATTTAACCCCTTTACAATTACGTGGATTTAATAGCACTTCTATTTTATATGGGTGTATTGCAGCAATTGATGCATGGAAAGATGCTGGCTTTTCTGTAGATGAAAACTCGGATTTAGATTACGATTCAGGTTTAATTTTTGGAACAGGAACTTCAGGAATTGAAAAATTTAGAGAAGCAATTTATAAAATTGACGATCAAAAAGTAAGACGTTTAGGAAGCACTTCTGTGTTACAAACAATGGCAAGTGGAATTTCGGCTTATTTAGGTGGAATTTTAGGTTTTGGAAATCAGGTTACTACAAACTCATCGGCTTGTTCTACAGGAACAGAAGCGCTGTTATTAGGTTTTGAAAGGATAAAAAACGGAAAAGCAAAACGAATGTTGGTAGGGAGCTCTAGCGACAGTAGTTTGTATACTTGGGGTGGATTTGACGCAATGCGCGTAATGAGTTACAAACACAACGAAAGTCCAGAAAAAGGATCGAGACCCATGAGTGAAACTGCTGCAGGGTTTGTTCCAGGAAGTGGTGCAGGAGCTTTGATTTTAGAGTCTTTAGAAAGTGCTTTAGAAAGAAAAGCAACTATTTATGCGGAGGTTTTAGGAGGAAATATTAATTCTGGAGGACAACGAAATGGCGGAACATTAACCGCACCAAATGCAGCAGCTGTTCAGAAATGTATTACAAATGCAATGCTTGATGCAAAAATTTCTTCGAACGAAATAGATGTGATTAATGGGCATTTAACGGCAACCTCAAAAGATGCGTTTGAAATAGAAAACTGGACAAAAGCATTGCAAAGAAAAGGTGTCGATTTTCCCTATATAAATTCTTTAAAATCGATGGTTGGTCATTGTTTAGCAGCTTCTGGAGCAATAGAATCGGTAGCTTCTGTTCTACAAATTAAAGAACAATTTGTGTTTCCAAATATTAATTGTGAAGACCTCAATCCAGAAATTTCGGCATTAATTTCTACGGATAAAATTCCAACAAAAATGATTCAGAAAGACATTCATATTTTAGCAAAAGCAAGTTTTGGCTTTGGTGATGTAAATGCTTGTGTTATCTTTAAAAAATATAATTAATATCCATAAGACCTCACAGGTTTCTAAAATCCATGAGGTCTGAAAACGCTCAAAAGACAATGACAAAAAAAGAAATTATATCTAAATTAACAACAATTGTGAAACCGTATATTCAAAACGAAGAAGGGTTTAAAAACATCTCGGAAAACACGGACTTTATTAACGATTTAGAAATAAATTCAGCAAATCTGGTAGATATCGTTTTAGATGTAGAGGATGAATTCAACATAGAAATTGATAATGATTCTATGGAAAAAATGCTCTCGGTAAAAGCGGTTGTAGGTATTATTCAAGAAAAGCAATCTGCATAATGATTGGTAATGATATTGTAGATTTACAACTTGCAGAAACCGAAAGTAATTGGCAACGAACAGGGTTTTTAGAGAGACAATTCACCAAAAAAGAACGAGAAGTTATTTTAAAATCGCATGATTCTTTTTTACAAGTTTGGTTATTCTGGTCTATGAAAGAAGCCGCATATAAATGCTATACACAACAACATGAGAAGCGATTTTTTGCACCTCAAAAATTTGAATGTAGTTTGACATCTAAAGATGAAGGTTTTGTTGTGTTTAAAAAGAGTAAATTCTACACCACCACTTTTTTTAATACATTATACGTCCACACAATTGCACAAGAAAATCAAGAAGAAAAGAATTTTTTTTCTGCGATTGATTCATCAGCAACAATTGAGAGTAATATAAAACGCA
Organism: Polaribacter sejongensis; assembly: GCA_949545755.1. Lineage (GTDB taxonomy): Bacteria > Bacteroidota > Bacteroidia > Flavobacteriales > Flavobacteriaceae > Polaribacter > Polaribacter sejongensis_A. The sequence goes on from CATITK010000015.1 coordinate 7,335, forward strand.
AACTTCAAGAAGAAACAGGTGTTTTCTCCACAGAAATAACAAAAAAAAAATCGTCTATTGGTGCACCTTTGTATTATTACAAAGAAAAATTATTGATAAAATCTTGCTCAATTTCTCACCACGGAAATTATGGAGCTTTTGCTTTTACGCTAGCCAATGAATCTTAAAGAAGCGCTATATGAACAATGTATAACTTTTGTAAATGAGCGTTTACAAACCGTAGAAGAAATCATTTCTTCAAATCAAAAAGCACTGCAGTCAGAAACGAAAAGTTCTGCTGTTGACAAGCACGAAACAGGGCGCGCGATGCTGCAGTTAGAAATGGAAAAAGCGGGGCAACAATTAGCCGGAATCTATCAAATGAAAGAAACTTTGGCGAAGTTGCCTGTTGCAATTTCAT
>CATITK010000016.1 GCA_949545755.1 Polaribacter sejongensis
AAATTGACAACACAATAATTTTTTATTATGAATAAAGGTACCGTAAAGTTTTTCAATGAGTCTAAAGGATTTGGATTTATTACTGAAGAAGGAAACAACAAAGAACATTTTGTACATGTGTCAGGATTAGTCGATGAAATTCGTGAAAACGATGAAGTTGAATTTGACCTAGAAGAAGGAAAAAAAGGATTAAACGCAGTAAACGTAAGAGTATTATAATATATATCTATTACTAGTTAACTTTTTATTTTAAAGCCTATCAATTTTGATAGGCTTTTTTATTTTTATATAATTTTTATGGCTGACGGAAGACAAAGAAAAAATATCGCTATTGGTTTAGAAGTAGAAATTGTACAAAAATCAGATCAAAGAAGTGGAAAGTTGACAGCAGGTGTCGTTGCTAAAATTTTAACAAAATCATCGAACCACCCTCATGGAATAAAAGTTCAATTAACATCTGGCCTTGTGGGACGTGTTAAAAACACTATTGAATAAACAACTATATTGGGATTTTAATTTTGTACACCTTTTTACTCTTGTTTTTCAGGTTGTTTTCTCTTAACCACGCATTGTTAATTTTGAATTCTTTATACGTAATTCCGAATTTTTTAGCAAAGGAAGTAATGTTTGAGATCGCTGTATCAACTTTTATAATTCTAGTTTTAGGTAAGGTATAAAGATCGTCTTCTTCAAGAATAAAACCATATTTATTAGGGTTAGAGATTACTTCTTTTAAAGCAATAATTCTAAAAACATATCTTTCTGTTTCATTTGGAAGCAAAGCATCATAATAATTGTCTACTTGTTGGTTTTTCAGCCTTTTAGCAATCCCATAATTTCCAGCATTGTAGGCAGCTGCAGCTAATGTCCAAGAATTAAAACGCTCTCGAGAGTTTTTTAGATAGGCAGCCGCTACTTTTGTAGCTTTTTCTATATTGTAACGTTCATCTACATTTTCGTTTATTTCTAAACCATATTCTTTTCCTGTAGCTTTCAAAAAATGCCACATTCCTGCAGCACCCACTGAAGAAGTTTCATCAATAAAACCACTTTCTGCCAACGCTAAAAACTTAAAATCATCTGGTAATCCATATTTTTTTAGTAAAGGTTCTAATAAAGGAAAATATTTATTTGCTCTTTTTATTAGCAGCAGTCCATTAGATTGCCAATACGTATTTACGAGTAATTCTCTATCCATTCTTTCTTTAATGTCCACTTTTTCTATAGGGACGCCCTCTCCAGCAAAATTTAAATTAACAGGGAGTTTTAATGCTTTTATATTGTAGGTTTCGTGTGTGCTTGTTTTTGGTGCTATTTCCTTTTTTTGGATTGCGTTAAAAAACAAGAGTGTAATTACGAAGACACTAAGTAATAAAAGAAGTCGAAATGATTGGCTCATAAATATTGATTTTTATACTTTAAAAATAGGAAAATAAACAGATATTAAGAAGTTAAAACACCCTCAATAATTTTAGATAATTTCTTTGCTTTTGTGATGATCATTACATGGCTACCCCCTTGAACTTTAATACAATTCTCTATGTTTTTTATAGGAAATACTTGGTCTTTTGTTCCATGAATATGAACCCTGTTTTTATTATCCTCTTTTTGTTCCCACTGAACCATTGCATTTATAGACCAATTTAAATATAACGGATTTCTTACCGACAGGTATTTTTTATAGACATGGACTCTTTTTCTTAAGGATTTACCAAAAAAATACTTTTCATACTCCTCTATATTTGCCACAATTTTTGCAGGAAATAATTTATAAGCTTTTGTTAATTTCATCATTTGAAACCTTTTGGGAAGTTCATTGTGATGTTTTACACTAGAGATAATGATCACTTTTTTAGCATCCAAATATTTGTCCATTTCTTGCACCATAATTCCTCCAAAAGAAACTCCGACCAAAACAGGTTTCTTTGCTTTTACGTCTTCACACATTCGCAACGCGTACTCCGAAATAGTCTCGTCTATTGCTATAGGTGTTTTCCACTGTAAATGATGTATTTCATAGGAGTCTTTTGAAAATTTTAAATTTTCAAAAATTTCTGGACCAGCAGCTAAACCAGGAACAAGATAAATAGCAATTTTTTTCATTGATTGTAGCTTCTTTATTCTTTAAAATTAAAGCGAACCAAACCATCTTCATCGATTTTGGTAAGTGTAATCGTGTGCAAAGTATTTACTAAATCCGGGTTCCAAGGTGTTTTAACTTTTACATAGTTTTCTGTAAAACCGTTTATATAGCCTTCTTTATTTTCGTTTTCAAACAAAGCTGTTAGAGTATTTCCTAGTTGGTTTTCATAGAAAGAACGTCTTTTTTTTGCAGACAAACCTCGTAACATTTTACTGCGTTTTGCACGTGTTTTTTTAGGGATGACTCCATCTAAATCTACCGCTTCTGTATTAGGCCTTTCAGAATAGGTGAAAACATGTAAATACGAAATGTCTATTTCGTTTAAATAGTTGTAGGTTTCTAAAAATAACGCATCCGTTTCACCAGGAAAACCAACAATAACATCGACACCAATACAGGCATTCGGTAGTACGCTTTTAATCCTATGAACTCTTTCTGAATAGGTGTTACGTAAATATCTACGTTTCATTTTCTTGAGTAATTCATCACTTCCAGATTGTAAAGGAATATGAAAATGAGGAACAAAAGAGGTTGATTTAGATACAAAATCTATCGTTTCATCCTTTAATAAATTAGGTTCTATTGATGAAATTCGCAAGCGATGAATGCCCTCAACTTTATCCAACTCTTTGACCAATTCTAGGAAGGTGTGTTCGTGTTTTTTATTGCCAAATTCTCCTTTGCCATAATCCCCAATATTCACACCTGTCAATACGATTTCTTTAATTCCTTTTGATGAAATTTCTTTGGCATTATTAATCACACCTTCTAAAGTGTCGCTTCTTGAAATCCCACGAGCTAAAGGAATTGTGCAATAGGTGCATTTGTAATCGCATCCATCTTGGACCTTTAAAAAAGCACGAGTTCTATCTCCAATAGAATAGGAGCCAACATAAAAATCGGCATCGGAAATTTCACAAGAATGCACCTCACCAACATTGTTTTTGGTTAAGTCATTAATATAACTGGTTACATTAAATTTTTCAGTAGCTCCCAAAACCAAATCGACCCCATCAACCGCAGCCAATTCCTCGGGTTTCAACTGTGCATAGCAACCTACTGCAATTAAAAAAGCGTCTCCATTTTTCTTTAAAGCATTTTTTACAATGGTTTTAAAGCGTTTGTCAGCATTGTCCGTAACGGAACAGGTATTTATAACATACACATCTGCTTTCTCCTCAAAATCAACACGTTCAAAACCTTCGCTAACAAAATTACGCGCAATGGTCGATGTTTCTGAAAAGTTTAGTTTGCAACCTAACGTATAAAAAGCAACTTTTTTTTCTACATTCATTCTTCTACATTTAAGAATCACAAATTTACAATAAAACTGATGATTTTTGAAATTGATAGATTACTAATTAGCAACCGAGAAAAAGGTCTTTTTTTCTAAAAAGGACAATTTTACCAATTTATTCTTGCAAAAATTGGGTAGTGGTCTGAGTATTTTTCAGAAAAGGATTTATATTGATTTATAGATGCTTTTTCATCAGAAAGAATAAAATCGATTCTCATTGGGAACAGATATTTAAAAGTTTTTCCAAAGCCTTTTCCAGCTTCTATAAAAGCATCTTTTTTGTTTTCAGAAATTTGGTTATAAACCCAGGAATAGGCCGTGTTATTAAAATCTCCTGCTACAATTTTTTTACCTTTCCACTGTTGCTCATGTGCTAAAAATTTTGCAGTTTGGTTTGCCTGTTTTTTAAAGTTTTCTTTTAGTGTTGCTAGTAATTTCTCTGAATTTTCCCTGCCAAAATTCTCTTCCTCTGGAGAAATACTAAATGATTGTAGGTGTAAATTATAAACTCTGATTGTGTCTTTTTTTCTAACAATATCTATGTAAATAATATTATTTGATGTATTCTCTAAGTCTAAAGAACCCTTCTTTATAATAGGGAATTTTGAATAAATAGCCATTCCGAAATCACTATTTTTATTTTTTGAATTGATGTATTTATAGGGATACGAAAATTCATATTTTTTCAACGCGATGTTTTCTTGAACCACTAAAACATCTGGATCATTATTTTCTACCAATGAGAAGATTTTTTGTTTGATATTTACCTCTTTAGACCATTTCCAATGATTAAACATTCTAACATTATAACTCATTACTTTTAAATCTGTATTCAAAGTAGTATTTTTTAATGACATTTTATAGAAAGGAGTGATTGTAAAATAACCAATTAACAAAATAAAGACAGATAAAAAAAAATGTTTTTTTAACTTAATTAGCCAATAAATAACAAAAACGAGATTGATTAATAATAGAATAGGAACAAAAAGACTTAAAACAGCAAAAATTGGAATCGAATTTGGTGATACAAGAGGCAATAGATAGGACAGTAATAAAAGTGTCGCTAATAGTGAATTTATAACGTATAAAAATTGGTCTAAGAGGGATTTTTTTTTCATGTTATTTTCTACCTTGTTTAAATAAAAACTCCTTTTCTGCTTTGTTTAAAGTGTCATAACCGGATTTACTTATTTTATCTAAAATTGCATCTATTTGTTCTTGGTTTAAAGAGGTCTTTTGATTTGAATTCGCCTTCTTTTTGGTTGATTTATAAACCGTACTTAAGGGCTTCCTTTTTTGAGTAAAAAAGGAGAAGATTTTAGACCAAATTTTATGTTCTTTATGCTGAGTTTGATTTACATATAAAAAACCAAACAAAGCCCCTCCTAAATGTGCAAAATGGCCACCTGCATTTCCACCAGATACTGCCAAAATATCCAAGCCTACCCATATGGCTGCAAAATACCATAGTTTTACAAAACCAATAAAACGTACTTTTAATTGATAGTTAGGAATGTGTGTTGTGATCCCGATAAAAATGGCTGATATTCCTGCTGATGCACCTACTAATATTGAGGATTTTCCTTCAAATAATGGAAAATAATTTTGACTGATGACGAATAGCATTCCTCCAAAAAAAGTTCCTAAAAGGTAAAAATGCAGTAATTGTTTTTGAGTAAAATAGTCTATGAATAAATTACCAATAAAATATAAGGTAATTAGGTTGATTAGTAGATGTAAAAAGTCTGCATGCAAAAAACCATAGGTAATAATTGTCCACGGTTTCATAAGCAGCGAAGCGAAGTCGTTGTTTAAAGAAAACCAGTTGACAACAAAATTTATCTCTCCTTTATACAAACCTTGAAATACGGAGATGAATAAGGTGAAGATAAAAATAGATAGATTTATGTAGATCAATTTTTCTACAATAGTCCCACTTTTATATCGTGCTTTTATGTCGTCTAAAAAACTCATTAATGTGATTTAAATTGATTGTTTTTCCAATACCATGCAATTATAAATCCGATCAATGCTCCTCCAATATGTGCAAAATGGGCAATGTTTCCAACAGAATATTTGGTCATTCCAAAGAATAAATCACCTAAGATCAGTATGGGAATAAAATATTTTGCAGCGATTGGAACAGGGAAAAACAGCAACGCTAATTTGGCATCTTTGAAATAGATTCCAAAGGCAACTAAAACACCGTATACAGCTCCAGAAGCTCCAACTGCTTTCATATTATAATAATTACTAGCTTGAATTAAATCATCTGCCATTGCTGGATATATTTTAATATTTCCATTTCTGGTCACTATTCGATTTGCATTTTCAATAAATTGACTGGTGGTTTCACCTGAAAAATCAAAAAGATTTATCAGGTCACTATTTGAGATACCACTCTCTAATAGCGCTTCATAAAATCCATTAAATTGATAATAATTCACTAAAGTGTAAATTAATCCAGCTCCTAAACCTGCTGAAAAATAAAAAAATATAAATTTATTCTTACCCCACATTTGCTCTAAAGGCGTTCCAAAAGCCCATAATCCATACATGTTAAACAAAATATGCCCAAAACTACCGTGCATAAACATGTGTGTTACATATTGCCAAATTCCAAAACTTTCATTTTTAGGAAAATGCAATCCTAAAATATTTGTAAAGTCTAATTTTAAAAGCTGTGGCGCCACAAACAATATCACATTGATAATGATTAAATGTTTTATTGCATCTGTTAGTTTATTCATTGTTAACTGTTAAATAAATGATCTATTTCGTTTAGTGTTAATGTTTTAAATGTTGGTTTTCCAAAAGGAGAAATCGTTGGTTCTTTGCAAGAAAATAAATCGTTGACCAAACCTTCTTGTTCTCTTTCAGAGAGTTGGCTTCCTGTTTTTATAGACAACGTTTTTGCAAATGATTTTGCCATTATATCAAAATGACTAAAACTTGCATCGGGTACTTCTAAACTAATATTACTTAATAACTCTTCTAAGATAATGGTTATTTTACTTTCTGTCACTGAAACGGGAATTCCTTTTATTGTAACACTCTCTTTGGTGAATTCATCAAAAGAAAAACCTGCATTTTCTAATTCTATTTTAATTGTATGCATCATTTCTATTTCTGAAGATGTTAAAGCAATCTTAACAGGAAACAATAATTGCTGACTATTGGCTTCTTTTACTGTGATAGATTCTAAAAAATCTTCATATAAAACTCGCTGATGTGCTAAAGATTGATTAATTAAAACAACCCCAGATTTTATAGAACTTAGTAAATACTTACGTTGAATTTGAAACGTTTTTTGTGTTTTTATTTCTTGCTGATTTTCAAATAATTCTGATTGTTTTTCTTCATCAGTAATTGCAACAGAAGTATACAAAGATTCCCAACTTTCAGTTTGTTTTTCTCTCTTATAAGGAAAATGAATTTCTTGTTTCTCTACTTCTTTAAATGGGTTGAAATCTGGATCAACAGAAATTTTTGGTGTTTTTGCTGACCCCGAATTGGTGTTTAAATGGTAAGAGGTGTCTAGGTTTGCATCTCTATTGAAATCTAATAGAGGAGCGACATTGTATTGGCCTAAACTGTGTTTAACAGTAGCTCTTAACATTGCGTACAATGCTTTTTCATTGTCAAACTTTATCTCCGTTTTTGTTGGATGAATGTTGATGTCAATCGTATTTGCTGGCACTGTTAAGTATAAAAAATAGGAGGGATGTGCTCCTTGTTCTAGCAAGCCATCAAAAGCATTTACAACCGCATGATTTAAGTAAGCACTTTTTATGAATCGATCATTTACAAAAAAGAATTGCTCTCCACGTTTTCTTTTAGAAAATTCTGGTTTTGCAACAAAACCTTCGATGGCAACAATATCCGTTTGTTCATTTATCGGAACTAGTTTTTCATTCATTTTAACGCCAAAAACACTTACAATTCGTTTCCTTAAATTGCTGCTTTTTAAATGATATACTTCATTATTATTGTGATGCATTAAGAAAGAAACCATAGGATGCGCTAAAGCAACTCGTTGAAATTCATCAATAATATGTCGTGTTTCAACGGTATCAGATTTTAGGAAATTTCTTCTTGCAGGAATATTGTAAAACAAGTTTTTTACGGCAATACTGGTTCCTTTACTTGTAGAAATAAAATCTTGAGAAATAAGTTTACTTCCTTTAATTTTTATGGAAGTTCCCAATTCATCATTTGCTGGTTTTGTTTTTAATTCAACATGGGCAATGGCGGCAATAGATGCTAAAGCTTCTCCTCTAAAGCCTTTTGTAGAAAGGTTAAATAAATCTTCTGCTTTTTCAATCTTAGAAGTTGCATGCCGCTCAAAACACATTCTTGCATCAGTGGCACTCATTCCTTTTCCATCATCAATTATTTGAATTAAGGTCTTTCCAGCGTCTTTTAACAGTAATTTTATGTTTGTTGCACCCGCATCAATTGCATTTTCCAATAATTCTTTTACTACAGACGCAGGACGCTGAACGACTTCTCCTGCAGCAATTTGGTTTGCAACATGATCTGGTAATAGTTGAATAATATCCGACATTAATTTCCTTTAAAGATAGAGAGATCGAAATCTATGATGTATAAAAAGATAAAAACTAAAATAGAAATGATGATTAAAAGTGTTTTGTTGAGGTTTTTATCTGAGTTTTTCAGGTCATTAATAGCATCACTAAATTTTCCTTTAAGCCCTTTGTTTTTACCAGCAGTTGTTCTAAATTGATCTAATTTATGTTCAATTTTATAAGGATTTCCTTCTCCTTTATAATAACGAGGTTGGTAATCAAATTTAGAATGTGTTCGTTTTAAAAATCCCATATTTTTAGAATTATTGGTTGCTACTTATCTCGAAGAAATCAATATAGTATAAGCATTTCAAATTTACAGAATTAAAAGGGATTTTTCAAAGTCTACCATTACATTTTCTTGAAATTATACAAGGTTTTAATAAAAGGGTGTAGGAGAGTAGTTTTCTTCTTGTAGGATGGAAGTGGTTTTTTAAAAACCAATACTTTCTGTATTGGTATCAATATTTTTAAGTGCCGCCATTTTAATTGCAGCAACGGCACATTCAGTTCCTTTGTTGCCTAATTCCCCTCCAGATCTATCAATAGATTGTTGTTTTGTATTATCGGTTAACACACAAAATATGACAGGAACATCGTATTTTATATTCAAATCTACAATCCCTTGTGTCACGCCTTCACAAACAAAATCGAAATGTTTCGTTTCTCCTTGAATTACATTTCCTATTGCAATTATTGCATCTACTTGTTGAGATTCAATCATTCTTTTACAGCCATAAACGAGTTCAAAACTTCCAGGAACATCCCAAGAAATAATGTTTTCTTTGCTTGCGCCGCAATCTAATAAAGTGGCTATTGCTCCTTTATGTAAATTCTGTGTGATTTCTGGATTCCATTCAGAAACAACAATCCCAAATCGAAAAGACTTCGCATTTGGGATTATTGATTTATCATAATGTGATAAATTTGTTGTAGCCATTTGTTGGTTTTTGGTTTATTATTTTTGGTTTTTAGTAGTATTCGTTCAACGTAATATTTGAAACTAACGGCTAAAAAGCAATAACTAAAAACTATTGTGCATATTTTGCAGCTGCAATATATTTTTCGATATCTCTACCTTGGTCAGATTTAGCGTAGTTCTTTTTAATCTTTGTAAATAAATCTTCTGCTTTATCAAATTTCTTTAATTCTATTGCAATTTGTCCTGCTTTGAATAAGAATAAAGGTGTTGTAAAATCGTTATTTTTTTTATTTGCTGCCTCTTCATAATAACTTAATGCTTCTTCTGGCTGGTTGATATCTGCAAAAGCGTCACCAATAGCTCCTAAGGAAACAGGTCCTAATATTTCGTCATCAGAATCAAACTTACTTAAATAGTCAATTGCTTTGTCATATTCTTTCATCTTTAAGTAAGATACCCCTGCATAATAGTTGGCCAAATTTCCAGCAGCAGTTCCACTAAATGATGTTGCAATGTCTAAAAAACCGTATTTCCCGTCGGCTCCTTCCAACCCTAAAGTTAATAAAGAATCTATTCCAGCACCAGCAGTTGCCGCTTCATTAAAATATTTTCTAGGAAAAGCTAATTCGTTAGAAGCTTCTGTTTCATTCGGATCAACGATGTATTTTGTATAACTTAAAAATGCTAAAAAGAGTACAACAATAGCAACCAAAGCATAAAACAACGCCTTGCTGTTTTTCTCAATCCATTGTTCTGACTTGGAGGCAGTTTCCTCTAAAGTATTTAAAACTCCAGCAGTTTCAAATTCTGATTCATCAATTTGATTCTCTGTTTTTTTATCTTCTGCTTTATATTTCTTCTTGTATGTTGCCATGTTTCTTTAAAAATTAGTGGGAACAAAAATAGTTTTTTTAATTGGATTTTAAAAGTGGATAATTCGCTAAATTTTCAATAATTTGCAAAACCTTTTCAATATCAAATTTTAGTTATGTATTTACAGAGAATTTCTTTACTTAATTATAAGAACATTGCCTCCCAATCTTTTGATTTTCAGGAAAAAATAAATTGTTTTGTAGGGAATAACGGGGTTGGTAAAACAAATGTTTTAGATGCTATCTATTATTTATCTTTCACAAAAAGTTATTTTAATTCGGTAGCAATTCAGAATATTAGACATGGAGAAGGTTTTTTTATGATTGAAGGAGACTACCTTTTAAACGAAAGAAATGAAAAAATAGTTTGTAGTCTTAAAAAAGGTCAAAAGAAGGTTTTAAAAAGAAACGGGAAAAGTTATGAGAAATTTTCAGAACACATTGGACAGTTACCCTTGGTAATTATTTCTCCTGCTGATAGAGATTTGGTAACAGAAGGGAGTGATACAAGAAGGAAATTTATTGATGGTGTTATTTCACAACAGAATAAATCCTATTTAAAAGATTTACTCTCTTATAATAAAGTTCTTTCTCAAAGAAACGCCTTGTTAAAATATTTCGCAGCCAATAGGACTTTTGATGCCTTAAATTTAAGTGTCTACGATGAACAGCTTTCTGAATTTGGAAGTCGAATTTATAAAGTTCGAAAAGCGTTTTTGGAAGAATTTATTCCTATATTTAATGAAAAATACCAAATAATATCTGGTGATAAAGAGACTGTTAATTTAGTTTACAAGAGCCAGTTGCATGATTTTCTAATGAAAGACTTATTGCAAGAGTCTTTAGTGAAGGATAAGATGATACAACATACAACATCCGGGATTCATAAAGATGATTTGAGTTTTGATATTGGAGATTTTCCAATTAAAAAGTTTGGCTCCCAAGGACAGCAAAAATCCTATTTGATTGCACTAAAATTGGCGCAGTTTGAATTTATTAAACAACAATCCAATGTCATCCCTATTTTATTATTAGATGATATTTTTGATAAATTAGATGAAGATAGAGTTGCTCAAATTATCGATTTGGTCAATAATGATAAATTTGGACAAATATTTATCACTGATACCCATGCCGAAAGAACAGAAAACATTTTAAAACAAGGGAGTAAAGCCTATCAGATTTTTAAATTATAAGCCTTTTAATGAGGGTTTTACTTAATATGTTTCAGTACGAATGACCAAGAACAAATAGCTAAAAGAAAATGGCAAAAAGAGAAAATGATTCCTTTTCAGTGAAAGATTTAATGCAGGGCTTTATTAAGGAGAATAACTTGAGTAAAGGCATGCAAAAAATAAAAGTGGAAGAAACTTGGCATAAAATGATGGGGCCAGGCGTTGCTACACACACAACTTCAGTAAAGTTGCAAAACAAAACCCTTATTATACAACTCAATTCTTCTGTTTTAAGGGAAGAATTAAGTTATGGAAAAGAGAAAATCATTAAAATGATGAACGAAGCAATAGGCAGTGATGTAATTTCTAAATTGATGTTGGTTTAGGGTTTAAAAATAGTAAAGTTTTAAGCAGTCGAAAATTTCTCAAATAA
>CATITK010000017.1 GCA_949545755.1 Polaribacter sejongensis
TACGCTGCACGCGTAAGATACTGTTGCATAGCATGTTTGTTAAAGACATTTTGCCCAAAAAGTGTTGATCTTTTTTCGTTCTGAAGCACTTTTATAGGACTTCTATGAAGTGTTTCTTGTAATGCATTGAATCTTATCCTTGACATATTACTAATATTATCTATTTATTTTTAATTTTAAACAAAGATACCCTTTCAAAATTAGGGATAAAATTATTTTTCAAACATTTTAGAAATTTTACCCCTCTTTTTTTTGATATGAAGGTAAATTATTTCATTTTTGTAAGACGAACATTACAATAAATAATTAGATATCATGGCAAAAATTAAATTAGAATACCTTTGGTTAGATGGTTACAAGCCAACTCAAAACTTAAGAAGTAAAACTAAAGTTGAAGAGCACGAAAACTTCCAAGGAACAGTTGAAGAATTAGGCCTTTGGTCTTTTGATGGTTCTTCTACAAAACAAGCTTCTGGAGGAGCGTCTGACTGTATTTTAAAGCCAGTTGCTATTTATCCAGACCCGTCTCGTATAAACGGATGGTTAGTGATGACTGAGGTTATGAACGCTGATGGAACACCACATGAATCGAATGCGCGTGCAACTATCGAGGATGATGACAACGATTTCTGGTTCGGATTTGAACAAGAATACTTTATCATGGATACTGATACTGATTTACCATTAGGATTCCCAAGAGGTGGTTACCCAGCTCCACAAGGAATGTACTACTGTTCAGTTGGTGGAAAAAACACACACGGACGTGATTTCGTTGAAGAGCATGCAGATTTATGTATTGAAGCTGGATTGAACTTTGAAGGAATTAATCAAGAAGTTGCCTCAGGACAATGGGAATACCAATTATTCGCAAAAGGAGCTAAAAAAGCAGGAGATGAAATCTGGGTATCTAGATATTTATTAGATCGTTTAACTGAAGGTCGTGGAATGTACATCGAGTACCACCCAAAACCATTAGGAAATACAGATTGGAATGGATCTGGAATGCACGCTAACTTCTCTAATACAATCTTAAGAACTTGTGGTTCTAAAGAAAAATATATTGAAATCTGTGAAGCTTTCCGTCCACTAGTAAAAGAACATATTGAAGTGTATGGTGAGCACAATGAACAACGTTTAACAGGTGATCACGAAACTGCATCTATCAACGATTTTTCTTGGGGAGTTTCAGATAGAGGAGCCTCTATTCGTATTCCAATTATCGCTGTAGAAAAAGGATATAAGGGATGGTTAGAAGACCGTCGTCCATCTTCAAACGGAGACCCATACAAAATTGCTTCAAGAATTATTAAAACTGTAAAAACAGTTAAATAATCTTATCGATTTTAACACAAAAAACGCTAACATTCACTTGTTAGCGTTTTTTTTATGTAAAAAAATTATAGGGTAGTTTTAAAAACCAAATAAATAAAAAGACCATATCCTAAAAATAGAACAATACCTTTAAATCTATTTAAAACAAAGCGCTTAGGAATAAAGACGAGCGGTATTAAACTCGCTGCAAAACCAAGCATCCAAAAAATATCTCTCGCCAATATTTGAGGTTCAGTAACGGGGATTTCTTTAATAAGTGCTGTAATTCCTAGAACAGAACCAATATTAAAAATATTAGAGCCTATTAAATTTCCTAAGGAAATTGCTTTTTCACCTTTCATTGCTGCAATTATAGAAGCTGCTAATTCTGGTACGCTTGTACCAATAGCAATCATTGTGATTGAAATAACACCTTCACTAACTCCCAAACTTTTTGCAATGTCTTTTGCTCCACTCACTAAAAATTCTGAACCAAAATAAAGGGCAATACCTCCAATTAAGAACCCTAGCACTATTTTATGAGAAGCGATCGCTACCAAAGCATCTTCCTCTTCCTCCGAAGAAACCTCTTCTTTCCTAGCGTTTCTAATCAGTACCACTAAGAAAACAATCAACCCTACCAAAAGAAGAAAACCTTCCATTTGGGTTAAAACAGTATCATTCCATAAAAAATAATATAATACGACTGAAAAAAGCATCATTACAGGCCAATTCATCTTATAAAAATCTTTATAAACTACTATTGGACCAATGATCGCCGTTATCCCTAAAACAAGACCAATGTTCGCAATATTAGAACCAATAACATTGTTGATTGCTATTGCAGGAGAACCTTCTAAAGCGGCTTGTAAACTAACTAATAGTTCGGGGGCAGAAGTAGCAAAAGAAACGACTGTCATTCCAATAACCATTTTAGAAATATTGAATTTTAAAGAGAGTCCAATAGAGGATTTTACTAAAAATTCACCTCCTAAAACTAATAACAATAGTCCAGTTATTACATAAAAAATACTCATACATATTATTTTTCACGAAGATACATTTTTATCACTTTAAGAAGAAATGAAAACATCAAAAGACAAAAAAGTGAAGCGACTTATATTAAAACAATACCTGCTTTAAGAATAGCGCAGTTTATTTTAGTAAATTTGACAGATAATTAGGGACTAATGAAAAGACAAGTTTTTAAAATTCTAGCAAAAACGAACAAATTGATTTTACCTTCTTTTACGAAAAAAGGGTTGGATATTTCTAAAGCATCAAAATTTCAACTTGCTATTATTGGTTGGAGAGCTTTCATCACTTTAAAATCGCTTAATTAAAAACACCTATAATGACAGAAGATTACACAAAAGTTTTTACAGAAACAACAATGCTTGTTAAAAGGCTTCAAAATTTATTAAGTTTGGCTAAAATTCATTCTAGAATTAAGTCTGATAAAATACCCGCTTATGAAATTACCAACTATATCGATGAGCTATTTATTCTAAATAAAGACCTAGAACAAGCCCAACCTATTATAGAAGCTTTTAAACTAGAAATAAATTCATAATAAAACACAATAGCCTTTCTATTTTAAAAAAATGCTATTATATTTGCAGCCGCTTAACGGCCATGTGGCGCAACTGAATAGCGCACTTGATTACGGCTCAAGAGGTTGCTGGTTTGAATCCAGCCATGGTCACAAAAACTCATCTTTTAAAAAGATGAGTTTTTTTATTTACAATACACTATAATCAAAAAGGACCTTGAATTAAAATCCAAGATCCTTTTCTCTAACCAAACTTAGTTTTAAAAAACTAACTACTACTTTCTTTTTTAGTCGCTAAACTTTTCCCACCGAAAAAACAATATTCACAATCCCTCTTTTAAAAAATTAATCGAAGTAAAACTTACTATTGCTTCTTGAGCTATTACAAATAAACAACAAGATGTTGAA
>CATITK010000018.1 GCA_949545755.1 Polaribacter sejongensis
AATGTTGGTTATCAGACTTATTTTAATTCACAAGAAGAAATTCAATTATTAGATAATTTATTTTTTGATGCTCATAGATTAGGAACTTCAAAAGAATTGGAAAATATAGAACCTGTATTTAGAAATGCAGATATTGTTTCTATAGACATTGGTTCTGTTAAGCAAAGTGAAGCACCAGCAAACAATAATGCTTCTTCGAATGGTTTTTATGGTGAAGAAATTTGTGCTATTTCTAGGTATGCAGGCTTAAGTGATAAGGTTTCTTCCTTTGGAATTTATGAATACAATTCAGCGTTAGATAATAACCAACAAACAGCACATTTAATTGCGCAAATGATTTGGCACTTCATTGAAGGTGTTTCTTTTAGAGTGAAAGATTATCCGTTTTCAGGAAAGGAAAATTATCAAAAATTCACAGTTTTATTAGAAGACGATGATCCTTTAATCTTCTATAAGAGTAATAAATCTGGAAGATGGTGGATCGAAATAAAAATAGTGTCAGATAATAAATACAAAAGACATGCGTTAATACCATGTAATTATTCTGATTATACAGATGCAACAAAGCAAATTATTCCAGAAAAATGGTTTAAAGCCATGAATAAAATGGTTTAAAAACATAAAATTAAATAATACAACCATAAAAGTAATTTGAACATTGTTTTTTAAAATAAAAAATAATAGTTTTACAACTTTATAGAAAAGACATTTCAAAATATGAAGAAAGCAGCAGTTTTTGCACTTTTAATAATAACCTTTTACAGTTGCGGCTCAAATGACAGGGGTGAGTTAGTAGGATTAAAAGTGAAGAAAAAATGGTTCTCAGAAACACCATTTGGCATGGCTTTAATTCCTGGTGGTTCGTTTACTATGGGGAAGCAAGACCAAGACATTATTGGTACTCTGAGTGCACCAACAAATACTGTTAGTGTGAGGCCTTATTATATGGATGAAACAGAAGTGACTAATAATGAATATAAAGAATTTGTTCAATGGGTTCGAGATTCTATAGTAAGAACAAGGTTGGCTTATCAAGCAGAATTTGCAAGTTTTGGAGCAACTCCAGATGAAGATGGTGAAACCCCCACAGGAGGAATTCAAAACTACAAATTTAAAGATACAGTTGAAGATGCGACACCTTATGAAAAGTATATGTATGAAAACTATTATAGTTTTGATACCATAAAATCTTTAAACTGGGATGAAGATCTTGTTTGGGATAAATTAGATTACCCAGACATTGATTATGTAGAAGTAATGGATTCTCTTTATATACCTAGAGAAGAAGCCTTAGATGGAGTTAGGACGTTTAATGTGAAATTCTTAAAATACAGATATTCTTGGTTTGATAACGACAATGCTGCTAGAAAAGGAGGGAATAGAAAAGACTTTATTAAAGACACTGTGTTCTATATTTATCCAGATACCACTGTTTGGGTAAAAGACTTTAATTATTCTTATAACGACCCAATGCATCAAGATTATTACAACCATCAATCCTATGCAGATTATCCTGTAGTTGGTGTTTCTTGGAATAAAGCAAAAGCCTTTTGTCATTGGAGATCAAAAAAGAAAAATGATTACTTAAAAACTAAGAAAAATTCTGCTCTAGTACCCAACTTTAGGTTACCAACAGAAGCAGAATGGGAATATGCAGCAAGAGGTGGTTTAGAGTTCTCAACTTACCCTTGGGGTACAGGGAGTACTACCAGTGATAGAGGGTGTTTCTTAGCCAATTTTAAACCAGTAAGGGGTAATTACGTCGCAGATGGTGCTTTGTATACTTTAGAGGCAGACTCTTACAATGCAAACGATTATGGTTTGTATAATATGGCAGGTAATGTTTCAGAATGGACAAGTAGTGCTTACAACCTATCTTCCTATTCTATGGCATCCAATATAAACCCGAATGTTGAGGATCAAAATAATAAAAGAAAGATTATTCGAGGAGGTTCCTGGAAAGATGTAGCATACTTTTTAGAGGTAAGTTCTAGAGATTATGAATATGCAGATACAGCAAGAAGCTTTATCGGTTTTAGAACAGTACAAGATTTTCTAGGAGCAGAAAAAAAATAAACAACCAATATAAATTAAACAAATTATGGCACAATCAGCAAAAAGAAAGAAAATTACAAACATGGTCTACGGATTAGGAGCAGCAATTGTAATTGTAGGCGCATTATTTAAAATACAACATTTATCTATAGGACCTCTTACAGGCGGAGTGATGTTGACAATAGGATTGTTAGTGGAGGCAGCTATCTTTACAATGTCTGCTTTTGAAGTTCCAGCAGAAGATTTAGATTGGGCCAAAGTGTATCCAGAATTAGGAGATGATGGTTTGTCTTCAGGCGAAAGTCAAAGAAAATCAGGAGAAGATGGTATGTTATCTCAAAAATTAGATAACTTATTACAGGAAGCAAAAATAGATGCTAGTCTAATGGATAGTTTAGGAACAAGCATGCAAAATTTTCAAACTGCAGCAGAAGGTTTGTCTTCGGCATCAGCATCAGTAACTTCAACAAATAGATATAATGAAGAAATGTCTAAAGCAGCACTTCAAATGGAGTCTCTAAACGGTTTGTATGAAGTGCAAATGGAAAATTCTAGCAAACAAGCAGAATTAAATACTGCTGTTGTAGAAAAAACAGAAGAATTAAAAGCGCAAATGGAAGCCCTATCAAACAACCTAGCTTCTTTAAATGGCGTTTATGGTGGAATGCTTTCTGCAATGACAAACAAATAATAATTAGTTAAATAATTATACGTAACTTTTAAAAAAAACTAATTAATTATGGCAGGAGGTAAAGAAACACCAAGGCAGAAAATGGTAGGTATGATGTACCTCGTATTTATTGCAATGTTAGCATTGAATATGAGTAAAGAAGTTTTATCCGCTTTTGGATTTATGAATGAAAAGTTGACTGAAAATAATATTTCAACAACGGATAAAAATAATCAAGCATACGCAAATCTAGCAACAAAGGCTCTTGATCAGCCAGAAAAATTTAATGCTTTAAACACTCAAGCGATACAAATTAAAACATCTTCTTCTGATTTTTATACTTATCTAGAGGATTTAAAAACGAAGATGACTGCAGATCTTGACAATAAAAAAGATTATGAATCAATGGATAAAACCGCTTTTTTAGATGAATATTTCTTTCGTGGTGATAGATTTTCTAAAGAAGGGAAGGAGTTTTTAAATTACATAGATGGTTATAGAAAAAAACTAATTGATGTGCTAGGAGAAGATAGTAAATTTACATCAATTATTAACAAACGTTTTAATACAGATGATATCAATAGGGGAAATATGAAAAAAGAAAAATGGTTAAATGCAAGATATGCGGGATTTCCTTTAGTTGCTTCTTTAACTAATTTGACACAAATGCAAACTGATATTAAAAATACAGAAACTGATATTATTTCAAATTTATTAGGAGGTCAACTTGAAAGTGACGTTTCTATGACCAATTATAATGGAATTGTAAAGTTACAAAAAAATGCTTTTTACCCGGGAGATAAAGTACTTGGAACGGTTGTTTTAGGTAGAGAAGATCCAAATTTAAAACCAAGTAGAGTTATTTTAAACGGTGAGTCTTATGATAATTTTAAAGATGGAGCTGTAAATCTTGATTTAAAAGCAACCAGTCCTGGAGAAAAGGAAATAAAAGGAACCATTTATTTTATGGAAAATGGAGGAGAGGTTACAATCCCCTTTGAATCTTCTTATTCAGTAATCAACAAACCAAATGAAGCAATTGTATCTGCTGACAAAATGAATGTTGTTTACAGAGGTATCGCAAACCCTGTATCTGTTTCCTTGCCTGGAGTTGATGAAAGAAACATTATTATAAAACCTTCTGGTCACACTAACTGGAAAAAAGTAAGAGCAGGGAGTTATTTATTAACACCCGGTAAAAACAAAACAGTAACTGTTAATGTTTCTGCTACTTTAGAAGATAATTCAAAGATTAATTCTAAGAAAATATTTAGAGTAAAAGATATACCAGCCGCAGAAATGATTGTTTTTGGACCCGATGGAGCAACTGGTGGTAAATCAGGTAAAATGACTTTGCCAAAAAGTGCTTTTCCAAGCAGGGTTTTTAAAGTTGGTATGCAAGATTTTGATTTTGATTTAAATATCAAAACGGAAAGTTTTGATATTTCAGTTGGGAATCAGGCTACTATTACCGTAAGAGGAGAAAAACTAAATAGAGACGTTCTTGCTGCCATAAGTAGATCTCGTCGAGGTGATGTAATTTCAATATTTAACATTGTTGCTTCTGTTTCTGGTACTACTTATAAGTTGAAAAAAGTGTACGGAGGAACTATTGTAATACGTAATTAAAAATTAAATTATGAATATGAAAAAGATAGTATCTTTATTTTTTGCAGTACTTTTATCTGTTTCATATAGTGTTGGACAGGGGAAGGCTAATTTATTAAATGCCAAAACAGTTGCGCAAATAGGTTTAAAATCTAAGGAGCAAATAAAGGCTGATAATACAGAAAAACCTTTAGATTATGGAATTACTAAAGATGACGATATATTGTGGTCTAAAGTGGTTTGGGAAGTAATTGATTTAAATCAAAAAATAAATCACAATTATTATTTTCCAATAGATAGTACACTAGGATCTAAAAGATTGTCCTTATATAACACGTTAAATAAGGCGCTTAAACAAAAGAAGTTTAAAGCGTATGAAGATTCTTATTTTATTGATCAGAAACCAGTCGAAAAGATTCAAGAAGAATTAAGTGCTGTTTGTGTTAAATCACAAATCACTGAAACGGTATCACCAGCAGATTTTGATCACTTTAAAATTAAAGGTATTTGGTTTTTTGATAAACGCCAAGGAGAGTTGAAGTATAGATTACTTGCCATAGCTCCATTAATTGGTTTTGATGCCAAAAAAAAATGTGGTATAGAGGAAGATAGAGAGCGTTCTGAAATAGATGGAGAAGAATTTGTATATCCAACGCCCAAAGTATTACGGACCTTATATTGGGCCTATTTTCCGGAAGTAAGACAAATACTTCATGAATCTAAAGTTTTTAATCCTAAAAATGGTTCACGACCTATTTCTTATGATCATTTGTTAAACTCAAGAAGATTTAGTGCTATTATTGTACAAGAAGAAAATGTCTACGGAAATAGAACTATTGATGATTATATTCCTGAAAATTCTTTATTCCAATTACTAGAAGCAAATAAAATCAAAGAGGATATTAGAAATAGAGAAATGGATATGTGGAATTATTAAATTAATTTCATTCATAAAATTGTAAAAAGCGTTCCAAATTTTTGGAACGCTTTTTAGTTTAAAACACTTATTTTTACAGCGTGAATGTAGATTATATTATTGTAGGTTTAGGGTTAGCTGGTTTGGCATTTGCTGAGGAGTTATCAGCAGCAAACAAAACTTTTATAGTTTTTGAAGATGCTTCTCAAACTTCTTCTTTAGTTGCTGGGGGAGTTTATAATCCTGTGATTTTAAAACGATTTACACCCGTATGGAATGCGAAAGAACAATTAAAAGTTGCTCTTCCATTTTATCAAAATTTAGAAGAAAAATTAAATATAACCATTGATGAGAAGTTCGTCATCAAAAAAGTATTTAAATCTATTGAAGATCAAAATAATTGGTTTGCTGCTTTAGACAAACCCAAATTGACAGCATATTTAAACCCTAAATTGGATACTTCAAATTACAAGGGAGTGTTGGCTGATTTTAGTTTTGGTAGTGTAAATGAAACGGGTAGAATTGATACAAAAAAACTGGTAGAGTCTTATAGAACTTACCTTGAAGACCAACAATCAATTTGCTTCGAAAATTTTGAATATCAAAAGTTACATCTTGCAGAAAACAGCATAAAGTATCATGACATTGAAGCTACTAGAATTGTTTTTTGTGAAGGTTATGGAGTTAAAAAAAACCCTTTTTTTAAGTACTTACCATTAAATGAAGCAAAAGGAGAGTTATTGACGATTCATGCACCTGAGTTAAAGATTGATTTTTTATTAAAATCCACACTCTTTATACTTCCTATGGGGGATCACTACTATAAGGTTGGTGCTACTTTTAACTGGACAGACAAAACATCAAATCCTTCTGAAGAAGGAAAAAATGAATTGGTAACAAAGCTAAAGAAAGTAATTAATGTTCCTTACACGATTGTCTCTCAATCTGCAGGAATAAGACCTACGGTTGCGGGCCGAAGACCTTTGGTGGGTGTACATCCGAAACATCCTCAATTAGTTGTTTTAAACGGGCTAGGTACTCGTGGTGTAATGATTGCCCCAACGGTTGCAAAAAACCTTTTTAATCATTTAGAGAACGGTCAGAATTTAGATAATGAAATAGATATTGATCGTTTTAAACACCTTGAGAATAAAGATTCATAGTTTTAGGCTGAAATAGCGTTACGAATAGCCTGGTTCGTTTGAGCTCTTTTTAGTGTTAGTTTGAGTGTTTTTTCTTTTTTTATGCAAATTTGTATCGAGAACAAAACTAAAAAAAAGCGAGTACCGAAAGTCTGTCAAAACACCCACAAGAACATTAAACTTCTTTTTTAATGCTCGTTTTATTAAAAGAGACAAACATATTGATCCAAATAATTCGAGATAAACGCAAGTTAAAGGGTGCTAAGAGTAGTAAAGTAATAATAATAGCGGCAAAACATTGCAAAAGAGTTGCATTAAAAAATAGTTTACTCAATAAGAAAACACTTATAGAAAGCGTTACAGTTATTCCATAGTTTACATACATAGCTCCATAAAAGAAGGAGGGTTCCATCATGTATTTTAGCTTGCATTTTGGGCAATTATCGTGTAATTTGGTCACCTTATTTGGGTGAAATGTGAATTTATGTTCATAAAATTCCCCTTCATGACATCTTGGGCACTTTACGTTAAAAATACTATAAAACTTGCTTCCCTTTTTAAACATAATAGACTATAAATTTGTATACTTTTGCAAATATAAAGTTTTAAACTTTTTTTTAAGTAACAATCATTACATTACATGTTAAACGTACACAACTTAACAGTTTCCTTTATGGGAACTGAATTATTTTCAGGAATTACTTTTAAGCTTAATAAAGGGGATAGAATAGGTCTTATTGGGAAAAATGGTGCAGGAAAATCGACCCTCTTAAAAGTGCTTTCTAAAGATATAGAAAGTAGTGGAACCATGGCTTTTGATAAAGACGTTCAGATTGGTTTCTTAAGACAAGATATTGATTTTGTAGCAGGAAGGACAATTTTAGAGGAAGCATATCAAGCTTTTGAAGAAATAAAAGAAATTGAATTAAAACTCGATGAAATTAATGAGCAATTAGCAAGAAGAACAGATTATGAAAGCGAGGAGTATAGTCAGCTTATTCTCGACCTAACAGATAGTACAGAGCGTTATGAATTGCTTGGAGGGTATAATTATCAGGGAGACACAGAAAAAATATTACAAGGTTTAGGTTTTCAGAGGGAAGATTTTGATAAACTGACAGACACTTTTTCTGGAGGCTGGAGAATGCGTATTGAATTGGCGAAATTACTATTACAAAATAACGATATTCTTTTATTAGATGAGCCAACAAACCATTTAGATATTGAATCTATTATCTGGTTAGAGAATTTCTTAAAAGGATATTCTGGAGCAATTGTTTTGGTATCGCATGATAAAATGTTTTTAGACAATGTAACCAACAGAACTATTGAAATTTCTTTAGGTCAGATTTATGACTATAAAAAGCCCTATTCTGAATTCTTATTATTAAGAGGAGAAATAAAAGAAAAGCAATTACAAGCCCAAAAGAATCAAGAAAAAGAAATAAAACAAAAACAACATTTAATAAATAAATTTAAAGCCAAAGCGAGTAAAGCTTCGATGGCCCAATCTTTAATGAAACAACTTGATAAAGTTGAATTGATTGAAGTAGATAAGGACGATAACCAAGCGATGAATGTTCGCTTTGCAATCTCTAAAGATCCTGGGAAAATTATTGTTGAAGCAGAAAACTTAAGTAAAAGTTATGGTGATAAGCACGTTTTAGAAAATGTAGATTTATTAATTGAAAGAAATAGTAAAATTGCTTTTGTTGGTCAAAATGGACAAGGAAAATCTACGTTGGCAAAAATGATGGTTGGCGAAATTCCTTTTGAAGGACTTTTAAAATTGGGTCATAATGTAGAAGTTGGGTATTTTGCTCAAAATCAATCAGAACATCTACCCCCTGAAAAGACGGTTTTAGAAATTATGGAAGATGCTGCAACTGATGGAAATAGAATGCGTGTTAGAGATATGTTGGGTTCATTCCTATTTGGTGGAGACGCTGTAGACAAAAAAGCAAAAGTACTTTCAGGAGGAGAAAGAAACAGGTTGGCATTGTGTAAATTATTGTTAGCACCTTTTAATGTGTTGATAATGGATGAGCCAACAAATCACTTAGATATTGCTTCCAAAAACGTGCTAAAAGAAGCACTAAAAAGCTTCAATGGAACGTTAATATTAGTTTCTCATGATAGAGATTTCTTACAAGGATTAACATCAACAGTTTATGGTTTTAAGGACAAAGAAATTAAAGAATATTTAGGAGATATTGATTATTTTCTAGAGCAGCATAAAATTGAAAGCCTTCGAGAAGCAGAAAAAAGAACTATTGTAAAAGTAGATAAAACCTCTGATAAAAAAGAAGCGAACCCATTTTCTAAAGAGCAAGAAAAACAACTTAAAAAATTAAAAAACAAACTTTCTAATATAGAAACTGAAATTGCAGATTTAGAAGCTGAAGTTGAAAAAATAGATTTAGAATTGGCTCAAGATTATGATGAAGTTTCTGCAAGGCCAAGTTTCTTTAAAAAATACAAAGCTAAGAAAGCAAAAGTAGACGCTTTAATGGAACAATGGGAAAAGGTAGAGGCAGAAGTTGCTAATTTTTCATAACATCCTTTATTCCTGTTTCTGAGGTTTCGGAAGTAGTACCCCAAACATTTAAATTATAGATTCCTTTATTTAGGAAGTGCAAAGAATGGATTTCAATTCAAAAATACAAACCCAAAACCAACAAGTAATTCTTCCAATTTTAGAAGAAAAAAAGGTAACACTGTTTATAAAAAGAGAAGATTTAATTCACCCTTTTGTCTCAGGAAATAAATTCAGAAAATTAAAATACAACTTACAAGAAGCAAAAAAGCTTAAAAAGAAAGCCTTACTTACTTTCGGTGGAGCATATTCTAACCATATTGCAGCTACTGCAGTTGCTGGTAAACTGGGGGGATTTAAAACTTTTGGAATTATAAGAGGAGATGAATTGGGTAAAAATCTTAAAGAAACTTTAGAAGAAAATGCTACTTTAAGAGAAGCTCATAAAAATGGAATGAAGTTTCATTTTGTTTCTAGAGAATTATATCGACAAAAATCTTCATTTGGATTTATTGAAAAGATGAAAAATAAATGGGGAGATTTCTACGTTATTCCTGAAGGAGGAACAAATTGTTTGGCAGTTGATGGATGTGAAGAAATTTTAACTAAAGAAGATTCAGAATTCGATTATATTTGTTCAGCTGTAGGTACCGGAGGAACAATTGCAGGATTGATAAAGTCGCTAAAAAAACATCAGAAGGTTATTGGTTTTCCTGCCTTAAAAGGAAATTTTTTGTCTGAAGAGATTAAAAAATATACGGTTAAGAATAATAACTGGAGTTTACAAAAAGCCTATCATTTTGGTGGTTATGCGAAATATAACGAAGAATTAATTACTTTTATCAATGACTTTAAGAAAGAAACAACCATTTTGTTAGATCCAGTTTATACCGCAAAAATGGTCTTTGGAATTTTAGATCTAATAAAAAAAGACACCTTTACTGAAGGGACTAAAATTTTAGCAATTCATACAGGGGGAATTCAAGCGATAGCAGGATTTAATCAAAGGTTAGAAAATAAAAATCAGCAAATAATTAAGTGCTCATGAAGTTAAAAGTTGTATTATATTGTGTTTGTTTATTGACTGTTATTAGTTGTGGTTCGCCTAAAAAAACGATTAAAAATAAGAAAAGCTCTAACGTCGTTTTAAACGGGTTCAAACCGAAAGAATTACCTTTTGTAAATGAAAAAGAGCTCACAAAAAAATTAATAAAGAAAAACCCGAAGTTAAATACCTATACCCTTGATTATATTAGAACGTATGCGCCCATAGCAGTAAAAGAAATGTTTGTCAGTAAAATTCCTGCAAGTATTACTTTAGCTCAGGGTATCTTAGAATCTGGAAGAGGAAGAAGTGGCTTAGCATTAAGGTCAAATAATCATTTTGGCATTAAATGTCATTCAAAATGGACAGGAGCCCGTGTTTATCATGATGATGATAAAAAAGGAGAATGTTTTAGGAAATACCAATATGTAGCGTCTTCTTATAAAGATCATTCTGAATTTTTGACCAATCGAAAAAGATATGCTTTCTTATTTGATTATAATTTAAAGGATTATAAGAAATGGGCAAAAGGCTTGAAAAAAGCAGGATATGCTACAGATAAAAAATACCCAAATAAGCTCATAAGTATTATTGAAAATTATAAATTGTATGAGTTTGATAATGTGAAAAAGAAAGATTTTAAATTTAAAAAAGAAGCTAATAAAAGGGTAAAAGTAAAGAATACTACTGGGGTTTTTTATGAAGTAGTAAGGGGAGATACATTATATTCTATTGCGAAAAAATTAAAAATAACTGTTGCTAATATCAAAGAAATAAATGGCTTAAAGAGCAATGCAATCTCCATTGGACAGCAGCTGCAAACAAAGTAAAAAACTACTCTTTAGAATTACTTTCTATCAAAAGGCTTAGTATTTTTTCTACACCAAAATTATCATTACTTTCTGTACTGTAACTTGCAATTTTTAGAATGTCCTTGTGTGCATTTTTCACTGCAAAACTAAAAGTTGCTTCTTGTAGCATTTCTATATCATTATGATAATCACCAAAAACAAGTGTTTCTTCCTTGCTAATATTTAGTCGTTTTTGCACTTCTCTTAGGGCATTTCCTTTGTTTGCTTTTTCGTCAGAAATATCTAACCAATTTTTACCAGAAATTTTTATAAGATACTCTTTTTTTAAATGTTTTATGGCTGGATAGATATTTGCTTCAGAAGATTTAGAATGATAAACAGCAATTTTTAAAAAGTCTTCAGTATCCGCAATTTTAGTTAAATCAGGGACCGTTTCATGGACTGTATAGTATTCATCAAGTATCGTTGTAAAATGCTTGTTTGTAGTTTCAATATATGCTGATTTTTTTCCACACAAAACAATATGGGTATCATTTATCGTTCTTAAAACAGGAATAATCGTTTTTATTTTTTCAACCGAGAGCGAATTTAAAACAAATATTTCATCTTTCTTTTTTGCGATGCCACCATTTTCAGCAATGATAAAAATATCATCTTTTATTAGTGCTAATTTATGAACAATACTATGGTATTGTCTTCCACTTGCGGCACAAAAATGAATGTTTTGTTTTTTTAATTTATGAAACAATTCAAAAAATAAATCACTAACCTCTCCTTTAGAGTTTAGTAACGTTCCATCCATGTCAGAAACAACTAATTTCACTTTAGATAAGTCCATAGTTTGCAGAAGATAAAATTTATAAGATTTTTTTAGTAGAATTTCTTTCTACTAAATCTGTTTTGACAATGACGGTTTCTGTTTCTTTCTTAATCTCAGACTTATCTTCTAACCTATTAATTAGCATTTCAGCAGCTGTAGCTCCCATTATTTCTCCATGCTGACTAACAGTAGTCATTCTTGGGCTAGAATGCCTTGCTAAAATTCCGTTAGAAAATGAAATTACAGAAAAGTTCTTTGGAATTTTATGTCCTTTTTTAATAGCAACTTTCATTGCAGCAATTGCAGAAGATTCGTCTGTTGCAATAACACTATCTATGTTGTTACTCTTAAAAATTGGCTCTAGTACTTTTTCATAATTTTTATAGTTGTCATCGATATTTATAATTAGATTTTTTTCAACTTTGATATTAAAATCTTCCAAACCTTTTAAATATCCTAATTGCCTTCTTCTTCCAATTTCTAAATTATTAATGGTAGATATAAAAGCAATATTCTGATGACCAGATTTCACTAAATAAGCAACGGTACTTCTTGCGCTATCAAAATTATCAGTAACAACTTTATCACATTTTATATTGTCAGCAACCCTGTCAAACATAACAATTGGAGTGCCATTGTCAATCACTTCCTGAAAATGATTAAAATTACTTTTAGAAATTGTTTCTTCCGCAATAGACAAAATAAACCCATCAATACTTCCGTTAGAAAGCATTTCGATAGTTTCAACTTCTTTCTTAAAAGATTCGTTGGAAATACATGAAATTATTTTATAACCTCTATCATTTGCTATTTTTTCTATTCCATTAAACACTTGTGCGAAGAAATAATTTAACATATTAGGAATGATAATTCCAATAGTTTTTGTTTGCCTATTTTTTAAGCTTAAAGCGTTAAAATTAGGTTTGTAATTATTAGCTTTCGCGTATTTTTGAATTTTTTCTTTTGTGCTTACGCTAATTTCATAACTGTCATTTAGGGCTTTCGAAACAGTTGAAATAGAAACATTGAATTCTTTTGCAATGTCTTTTATAGTAAGTCTTTTCATATTCATTCATCATTTAAAAGCACAAAATACAAAAATACGTGGAGATAGCGTAAATAATTAGTTCTTTTACGCTTTTATAATTTTGAAATTTTTGTGAATTTCAAAAATCATGAACCCATAAAGTATACTATACTCCAAAGCAACAAACCATAAATTTTCTTGCCAAGGGCTGTTTGCATATGCTTGATAGCTAAAAATAATGGCTATCGTCCAAATAATTGGAAAACGATATTTGGTAAAAGTTGATAAAACTAAGGGTGTTGCCAAATACCAAGGATGTACCGTAGTTGCAGTAAAATAATAAAAACAGATTCCAAATAATAATGCAGTTATCATTTGAATCATTGATTTGTTTTTTCTGAAAAAAGTCACAATTATTAGAAATACAATTGTCATTGTTGGTGTTATTTTTCCAATAATAGCTATTTGATTCCAGTCACTAAATAAATACCCAATTTCTCTAAAAAGATAATAGAAACTTGCATTGAATTCGAAATTTCGAAACCATAAAGATACTGAGCTAGCATAGTTTTCTACGAATTCTAATGAATAAAAGGGAAGAAATAAAAGCATTGTTATTATTAAAATAATAGCATAAAAACCAATTAGGTTGTAAAACCTATGCCTTTTTGAAATTTGTAAAGACGTATTATAAATAAACCATTGATAAAATAAAGGTAAGAATAAAAGCGGTATTAATTTCACAGAAACTGAACACGCAAAAAGAACTGCCGCCAAAGCCCATTTTTGTTGATGTAGTTTGTATAAACTCCAAATCAAGAAGAATAACATTACAGGTTCAAAATGTAAATTACCTGTCATTTCTATGATAATAAAAGGATTTAGTGCATACCAAAAAATATTCTTTACGGGTAAATTTAAACGCTTTAAAAGCTTTATTCCAAAATATAAAACTCCAATATCCGCTAGGATAATAATGATCCTTAAAACAAGCACACTTCCAAAAATAGTTTTACTTGCAAACAAAGCAGCAATTAAAAAACAGAGTTGATTTATAGGGGGGTAATTTGTGTAATGACTTCCATTCATTTCCCCCATACCATTATAGAGCGCACGTCCTTCATAAATCAGTTCTGTCCCTTGTTGAATAATGGTTTCTGGTAAAGATAAATAAGGATTAAAACCTTCTAAAATCATACGCCCATCCCAAATAAATCTATAAAAATCCTGGGATAAATTGGGAATTGCTAAGAGGAAAACTAATCTGAAAAGAACCACCAACCCAACTAAAGTTGAAGTAGATATTTTTTTATTTTTTAGTAATAAATAAAAGGACCCAAAGAGAGCAAGCCATAAAAACAACAGCTGGCCAAATTCAATTCTCTCCAATAAATAAGCGAAAGTAATATAAAGTAGTGTTGTAAGTGAAATAAGTAAAACGTCTTTATGTTTTGTAAAAAAAGACATTAAGCTTTTGAAAATATTGATTTAAAAAACACATAACTAAAACCTACAAATAACATAAAATGAAAAGGGAATAATCCAAAATCTCCGCCTTGATTTCCTACAACAAAAGCACTGTACATTCCAAAAATAAAATAGATTGCTAATAACCCTTCTAAAACAACATGTATTGATGGTTTTTTCTTAAGGTATTTGTTACTTTTCCAACCGTCTTTAAAAGTACCAATATTGAATTTAGGTGTTCTTATAAATTCACTTTTCTTTCCTATATGTCCTTCTATAACAGCAATTGTATTGTGTAAAGAAAAGCCCATAGCAATAGTAAAGAAGGTGAAAAAAGCGCCTATGTATTTAATAAACTTGATAAATCCACCTCCATAAATGTTTTTGAACATGTTCCAATAACAAACAAAAAAGATGAAAGAACTAATAATAAATAAGCTCAACACAAGAAAAAATCCTTTTAAATGTGCATACTCATTTTTAATATATAGCATGGGGATACTCAAAACCGCAACTAAGAAAATACACGTAAACATAGAGCTATTAAGTAAGTGCAATAAACTGTGGATTTTTGTTTTAAATGAAAGGTTTTTATTAATAATAATACGTTTCATCATTTTTTGAAAATTCTCTGCACCACCTTTATTCCACCTAAATTGTTGAGATCTGGCTGCACTAATTACCACTGGCAATTCTGCAGGAGTTACAACATCTACTAAATATTTAAATTTCCAATTTTTTAATTGTGCTCTATAGCTTAAATCTAAATCCTCTGTAAGCGTATCTCCTTCCCAATTTCCTGCATCATAAATGCATTTCTTTCTCCAGAGACCTGCCGTACCATTAAAGTTGATGAAATGACTTTTGCTATTTCTCCCTACTTGTTCTAGTGTGAAATGTGCATCCAAAGCAAAAGCTTGAATTCTTGTAAGCGTAGAATAATCTCTATTAATATGCCCCCATCTTGTTTGAACAACCCCAATTTCAGAGTTTTTAAAGTAAGGTACCGTTCGATATAGCCAATCTGATTTTGGTAAAAAATCGGCATCAAAAATCGCAATAAATTCTCCTTTTGCAGTTTTTAAACCCTCTTTTAAAGCACCTGCTTTAAATCCTTGTCTATTTGATCTTTTAATGTGTTGAATGTCAATTCCTTTGTCTTGAATTAATTTTATCTGTTCAGCTGTTGTTTCTATTGACTCATCTGTTGAATCATCTAAAACTTGAATTTCTAATTTTTCTAATGGATAGTCTATTTTGGCAATATTTTTTAATAAACGTTCCATTACATACAATTCGTTATAAACAGGTAACTGTATGGTAACAAATGGAATCTCTTCCTTATTTGAAAAATCAAATTTTTCAGAGGTATCTTTTTTCTTGATAGCTTTTAAATAATTAAAAAGCAAGTTTAATTGTGCTATTGCATACATAAAAATAAGCACTAGCGAAATTGAATAAATGACAAGGATGATGTATACGATAACCACTATTTAAAACTGTATTTGAAAATCCAACTTAATATTTTAATTCCAGCAAATATAGTTCCTTTTATTGTACCTGAAACTTTTGAGGTTCCAATTCTATTTCTATATTTTACAGGAAGCTCTCTATAGGTCATTTGGTGTTTTAATACTTTTAGTTGCATTTCTACAGTCCATCCATACGTTTTATCTTCCATTTTGAGGGCTACTAATTTTTCATATTTGATAGCTCTAAAAGGTCCTAAATCTGTAAATTTTGCATTAAAAAAAAGTTTCATTAAAAAGGTTGCCAACCAATTTCCAAACACTTGTTGGGGTGTCATAGCACCTGTTTCGCGTAATTTTTTAACTCGAGCGCCAATCACAAAATCAATATCATTATTTAAAATTGGATCAATAATTTCTGTTAATTGCTCTGGGTAATCTGAATAATCTCCATCTAAAAAAACAATAATCTCTGGTGTTGTTTTTTGTTTACTGATGTAATCCATTCCTTTCAAACATGCGTAACCATATCCCTTACGATGTTCTTTTAAAACAGTTGCGCCTGCATTTTTTGCATTAAGTTCTGTTTGGTCTGTAGAATTGTTACTAATAACGATAACTTCATCAACTATTTTCGGAAGGTCGTTAATAACATTTGCGATAGCGTCTTGCTCATTTTGAGCAGGAATAATTACTTTAATAATTGGTTTGATCATTTTAAATCATTTAGACTATTTTCTTTTCTAAATAAAGAAAAGTCTGTCCATTCTTTTATTTTTTTACCTTTTTTATACTTGGAGGCTTTTATCAACTTTCTATTTTCATAAATTAAGCAATATCCATTTTTTTGATTGTTTTTTAACTGACATTTATGGTTTATATGCCCATTGATATCATAAAATAACCACCAGTTATTTTTAGATCCTTTTTTATAATGTCCTTCTTTTTTTTTGGAGGAATCTTTATCGTAAAAATACCAATAATTAGTTTCTAAATTAGCCATAAAATGGCCTTCTTTTTCTAGGTTGCCGTTTGCGTAATAGAACTTCCAAAAAGCTATCTTTTGATCATTCAAAAGCCATCCTTCTTCTTTTATTTGTCTATTTTTATAAAATACCTTTTGATATCTCTTTTGACAAAAGAATGTTAAAGCTATGAATAATAGAAACAAAAATAAGAATGTTTTTTGAAGCATTATTTTTTGTTAACTAAAGATATTAAATCAATATCATTTCCTAATAAAATTTCTGTAGGATTAATTCTTCCAGCTTCTGGACCATTTTCTAATTTTAAAACTCCCCTTGGGCAAACAGCAGAACAAACTCCACAACCCACACAACTAGAACGTACAATGTTTTCTCCTTTTTGTGCGTAAGCTCTGACATCAATTCCTTGTTCACAGTAAGTAGAACAATTTCCACAAGAAATACATTGCCCTCCATTGGTGGTAATTCTAAAACGTGATTTAAAACGTTGTATAAAACCTAAATATGCTGCTAAAGGACAGCCAAAACGACACCAAACACGGTTTCCAAATATTGGATAAAAACCTGTACCAATTACACCAGCAAAAATAGCGCCTATTAAAAAGCCATAAATGTCTTGAATTGTTTGTGTTTTTATGCCTATGATTTGGTTAGCACCAGAAAAGAAAGTGTACAAAGCAAAACTTGTCATCACCAAAACAAAAATAAGTACTGAGTGAATTATAATACGTTCGAATTTCCATGAAAATAACGTTTTGCTTGAGAGTTGTCTATAAGGATCTCCCAAAGTTTCAGCCAAACCACCACAGCCACAAACCCAAGAACAGTACCATCTTTTTCCGAAAAAATAGACCATTACTGGTACAACTACAATTGTTAAAACAACTCCCCAAACTAAAATAAACAAACCAAAACCACCACTAGAAATCAATTCATCTATATTCCATTTGAAGAAAAAATCATAATCTAACGGAAATGCATTTTTGAAATCGTACCATGGTTTTTCGAAACGAACTAAAATTTCTGGAATTAAAAATGCAAATACAATTTGAAAGAATAAAACAGAGGTAGTTCTTAAAATTTGATATTTATTATGACGGTATTTTATATACATTCTCACAGCCATAACACTCATAACTACACAATATAAGAAACCATATAAAAACCATTGACTTGCTGAATTTCCACTAATGAATTGGCTAATAGGCTCTACCAAATACACCCAGTTTACTATATAATCTGGATAAAAGTAAAGTAGTATATAAAAACTCACGAGAAAGATAAAAGCAAACCAACCAATCCAACCACGATTGGTCGCTGCGCTTAAAAAGATTCCATCATTTTTGATTCCTGGTTTTCCTAATAAAACAACATCAGGAACTATAAATAGTAATGCACCAATAATTCCTAAACCGAAAGTTAAAAACCACATTAAACCTGTCTTTTCAGCAGCGAATCCTTTGCCAGCTTTTTTAGCAAGCGTAAAAGTTAAACTATGTGGTTTTCCAGAGATTTTATATTGAAATTGTGCTCCTTTTTTAGCCCAATTTTTTTCAGCATCATATTTTGTAATTAGGGTGTTATAATGCTTATTTGATGTTTCAATAGCGTTGATAATTTTGCTAGAAAATTCGAAAATATTTAAATTTTCATTGGTAACGACTCCTTTTGTAAGTTCCGTTTTAATGAGCTCACTTTTATAACCTTTTTCCTGAATAAAGGTGTCTAATTCAGCTTGTGTCAAATTGAAAGAACCTGTGAAAATTGTTCCTATAAATAGGGCTAACCCTATTAAAAATATTATTAGACCTGTTTTTTTTATTGCTTTCATATCGATTATGCTTTGCTAAAAATTCGTTTCCAACTTTTCTTTCTCAATTGAATGTTGGTGTTGTTTTCTGAGTTAAATTTTGTTAGAATTTCAGCTTCATATAATTTATAAAACTCAGGGTCAAAATTAGCATCAGCTAAATATTCTAAAACGTATTCTATTGATTTATTTTCTGTTAGCCATTGATCAAAAATTTCGTGCCGCATTCTAATTCCAAACGTATTTATTCCTATAAATTGGTGCGAATTTTTATCAAAAGAAATGGTAATACACTTATAGTCTTTTGGATGTCTCCATTGAAAATAGACATCGTTTTCTTTCTTGCTTCTTTCACTAAAAACCCAACCATATGTTTGGTATTCAATATCTAAAAATTTTGCAGAGTTAAACCAATGTCCAGGCTTGTATTCTGTTTTATTACCACAAAGAGTTTGTGCAACAGTTTCTCCCATCATTCTGCCTGTGTACCAAACAGCTTCTATGTTTCTACGTTGACCAATTGCTTCATGTTGTTCTGCACAATCTCCAATTGCATACACATTTTTTATGTTGGTTTCTAAAAAATGATTTACTTTTACACCACGTCCAAATGCTATTCCAGAATCTTTTATGAAATCTATATTTGGGGTAACACCTGCAGTTAACCCAACAACATTACAAAAAATTTCCTCACCAGTTTCTTCAATAATAATAGATTTTACACGTCCGTTTTTGTCAGATTTAATTTCCTTTAAATTTGTACCTAAACGTAAATCTATATGATGATCTTTAATATGTTCATTAATCATTTCAGATTCTTGTGTCGGTAAAACTCCGTTCCAAAAACTATTTTCACGAACTAAAAAAGTAACAGGAATATCTCTACTTCTCAACATTTCTGCTAATTCGATACCTATTAAACCACCACCCACAATAACAGCCCTCTTACAAGTTTCTTTATTGGGAGCGTACTTTTCTAAATTCTCTAAGTCTTGTTTATGGTACATGCCCATAACGCCATCTAAATCTTGACCAGGCCAACCAAACTTATTCGGTTTTGAACCACTAGCTATTATTAAATTGTCATAGGCAAACTTTTCGCCACTCCTAAGTTCTAATGTTTTTTCATCAGTATGAATAGTATTGACGAAACCTTCCTTTAAGTCAATTCTATTTTTCTCCCAAAACCAATCTTCATAAGGTTGCGTATGCTCAAAAGTAAGATGCCCCATATATACATACATGAGTGCAGTTCTTGAGAAAAAGTACTTGGTTTCAGCAGATATTATTGTTATTTTTTGATCAGAGTTTTTTCTGATATGTCTTGCTGCCGTAACACCAGAAATTCCATTACCTATAATTACAATATGATTCATAGTTGATTGATTGTTGTAAATTAAGTCGAAGATAAAGGTAAGAACTTAACTGTTTGTTATAATTTAGAATTGCTTTAAATAACGTTTTGTGTGAAGTTCTGTAAGTTGCATTTGAATTTGTAGACTTAGATAGTAGTTAAAAATGAACTAAACCAAATAAAAATGAAACAAAATTTAGCTATAATTATTTTTGCAACTGTATTAGCCGTTAGTCTACAATCCTATGGACAAGAGGAGGTTGAAGTAAATAAAAGTAATATACAAACCTATACACCTTCAAAATTGTTAGATAAAGGTCAATGGGATATTAAGTTTTTTAATAGTATTTATACACAAACAAAATCTGCAAATGGTAGTGGAGTTCGTTCTTTAGATAAAAATGGTAGGTCTAATTTTTTTACTACAACATTAGATGTTTTTACAGGTATCTCTGATAATAATAGAATAAATATTGGTTTATTAATAGAATATAGATCTAATACAATTGGAGGGAAAAGTGCAACTTCTGTTTTTAGTTTAGCAAATGACGTAAATTCCAGAAAAGGACTTTCTTCTTTTGCACCAGCTTTAAAATGGCAACCTATAGAAAGTGTTAGTAATTTTTCTATTCAAAGTGCGTTTTACATTCCTTTAAATAAAGATGAAACTGATGTAAATGGTGTTTATTTAGACCAAACTGCATATATGTTCCAAAACAGATTTTTTTATGATTATACATTACCAAGTGGTAATTGGCAATTATTTACAGA
Source organism: Polaribacter sejongensis (assembly GCA_949545755.1). Classification (GTDB taxonomy): domain Bacteria; phylum Bacteroidota; class Bacteroidia; order Flavobacteriales; family Flavobacteriaceae; genus Polaribacter; species Polaribacter sejongensis_A. The sequence goes on from CATITK010000018.1 coordinate 20,489, forward strand.
GTTAGCAACAGAATATAATTTTGGATCTGAAGACAGTTTTGCAAATAATACACTTGTTTTTGCACCTGGTGTGTTTATGAGTTATTTTCCTTCAGATAAGTCTACTATTTTAGGTTTTATACAACATTCTCAACGTTTTGGAGATTTCACACAAGATTATACTGCTTTAGGTTTTGGAGGAAAGTATCAATTAAACAAAACTTTAAATTTAGAAGCTTTGTATAGTAAATTTGTAAGAGGAAATGATACTGGCTTAGGACAAAGTTTTAACATTGGTTTAAGAGCCTTGTTCTAAAAAAAAATAATGGTTTACAAGCCTATTACAATTAATTTTGGAAAGAAGAATGGTTTGCAGTAGGTTATAGTTGGAAGTGGTTTCATAATCATAAAAGCGAAGGAGGAGAAGTTATTGCTTTTGAAACAAGTGCTGAAGGAAGCATAAGCATGTCTTGTTTTTTATTATCCAGAATCAGAAGCAACAGAGATTTGGTACTATGAGACAGACGATTTAAATGTAGATAAATGGGTAGATTTATTTTTATTTTCTTTTTTTTGATATTTTCATCTCTTGTTTTTTCACAAGAGAACATAATTAATGATGTTAAAATTCAAGGAGCTAAAAAAATAAAAAATTCATTTATTCTCAAACTTTTAGAAACAAAAAAAGGAGCAGTTTTAGATTCTTCTTCCATAGAAAAAGATATTATTATCTTAAAAAGGTTGCCCGCTTTGAGTCATGCTGATTATCAGGTATTTCATTCTCATGAAAATTTTTATTCAGTCTTTATCAATGTAGAAGAAAATTTTACAATTTTACCAGAAGTCAACTTTTGGACCACAACAAACAAACAATTTGCATACAAAGTTGGTCTATACGATTATAATTTTTTAGGACGAAATATTGCTTTTGGAGCTTTTTACCAAAACAACGGATTTGATTCGTATGGGATCAATTTTAGAGCACCCAATTTTTTTTCTAAACAATGGGGTTTAGCTGTAAATTACCAAAACTGGAAAAGTGAAGAGCCTCTTTATGTAGGAAATGAAATAGCTAATTATTTATACAATAATATTTCTTTTGAAGTATTAGGATTGTATCAAATTAACTCAAAAAATCTATTCAACTTTGGTATGAATCTATTCCATGAAAAGTATCAATATTTATTTGGACACAAAGTAACAAGTGAAGATTTAGCTTTAGACAAAGTGCTTTTTAAGTTCCTATATAGTTTTGATAATTTAGACTATTATTATCAGTATGTAAATGGATTTAAAAGTGTTTTGTATGCTCAGTTTGTAACCTCTGACAATATTTATCAAAAAGACTTTTTTATTGCTTGGAACGAGTTTTTCTATCACAAGAGAATTGGTGAAAAAGGAAACTGGGCAAACAGATTGCGTTTTGGTTTGGCTTCAAATGAGAATACGCCCTTTGCACCTTTTGCATTAGACAATAATGTAAACTTACGTGGAGTAGGTATTTTGGTTGATAGAGGTACAGGAAGTATCGTTTTGAATACAGAATATAGACAGACGATTTACGATAAAAAATGGTTGGCAATTCAAACCAATATTTTTGTTGATTCGGGTTCTTGGAGGAATCCTGGAGGGAATTTAAATGATTTTTTTAAAAGTGAAAATTTAAGATTGTATTCAGGATTAGGTTTGCGGTTTATTAGTAAAAAAATATACAATGCTACTTTTAGGATCGATTACAGTTTCCAAATTTTTCAAAAACCAGGACAATCTAATGGGGGATTAGTTTTTGGAATTGGACAATATTTTTAAGCTACATTTCTTTATTTTTAAAAGGAAACCATTAATTTTGCAAAAAAAAAATTTAGATGAGAACTTTTGCAATTGGAGATATTCATGGAGGCTTAAAAGCTCTAATTCAACTTTTAAATAAGTTAGCACTTAAAGAAGGAGACCAACTTGTTTTTATGGGAGATTATGTAGATGGTTGGAGTGAATCTGCACAAGTCATTCAGTTTTTAATTGCGATGTCAAAGAAATTTGAGTGTATTTTCATTAAAGGAAATCATGATGTTTGGTGTCAAGATTGGTTGAAAAACGAAGATGTAAACCCTTCTTGGTATTTACATGGAGGTAAGGAAACCATGGAAAGTTATGAAGGTTTTTCTGCACAAGAAAAAAAGGAACATCTTTACTTTTTTGAAAATCTACCTTTATACCATATAGACGCTGAAAATAGATTGTTTTTGCATGCGGGTTTTACATCTTTACATGGAGTCCAAAAAGAAAAATTTCAAGAACTTTTTTATTTAGATAGATCTTTATGGGAAATGCTTTTGGCAATGGATTTGAGTATTGAAAAAGAATCTATTTTCTATCCAAAAAGACTACAACATTATAAAGAAATTTATATTGGACACACTCCTACAACGAATTATAATGAACCTTCGCCAATAAACATTGCCAATGTTTGGAATATTGATACAGGTGCTGCGTTTAAAGGAAAAATTACAGGAATAAATATCGATACAAAAGTATTTTATCAAAGTGATAATTTACCAAGTTTATATCCTGATGAAAAAGGGAGGAATAAGTAATTCCATACTTTGAAGTATGAGGAAAAGTTGTTGTAGTATTAGTTAAGAGATTTTTTAATCGTTTATTCTTCATTCATTTCGAAATAACAAATCTACTTTGTAACTAAAGGACACAATTTTTGTTTTAAAAAAAAATCTAGAAAACTTTCTTTCCCAACAAAACCCAATTCAATTTTATTAAAATAGCTTGTTTCATTTTAATGATAATAATTAGAAAGGTTATGTGATTTCTAGGTATTTGTTAAAAAACGATTTATTCCTTCTAATAAGAGCCCTACCAAGTTTTAAAAATCTCGCGTTTTTTTGTTAAATCACCTTAATGACTTCCTTAAATAAGGTAATCATTTTCGGTTCAGCTTCACCAGCAATGGCAATAATTTCTGCAATGTTTACGGGTTGTAAATTTTTAGGATTGCATTCATCAGTCAATACAGAAATAGCTACACAAGGTAAATTTAGTTGTTTTGCAACGATGACTTCGGGCACAGTACTCATACCCACTGCATCGATTTCTAAAATTTGCAACATTCTGTATTCTGCTCTAGTTTCTAGTTGAGGGCCTACAACACTTGCATAGATTCCTGTGTGTAATTGAATCTTGTTTTCTTTGGCTATTTTTAGTAATTTATCGTTGGTTTCTTTTGAATAGGGTGCTAACATGTCAGCAAAAATATTTCCAAAAATATTAGCCCCTTTAAAAGCTAAAGGTGAGCTTCCTTGTAGGTTGAGGTGGTCTTCAATTAACATTAAATCTCCTTTTTTATAGGACAAATTAATTGCACCAGCAGCGTTAGAAATCAGTAAGTTTTTTATTCCTAAACCGTCCATGGTTCTTATTCCGTAAGTAACTTCCCAAAGATTATAACCTTCATACAAATGAAAACGACCAGACATTACTATTATTTTTTTTCCTGATAATTCTCCGTAAATTAATTTACCAGAATGAAATTCTACTGTAGCAGTTGGAAAGTTTGGAATTTCTGAATAGGCAATCTCTTTTTCAATGGAAATTTCATGAACTAGTTTTCCTAAACCTGTTCCTAAAACAATTCCTATTTCTGGATTTGAAATTCCATTTAATTTTAAATAATCAATTGTTTCTTGTAATTGTTGTTGTTTCATTTATGCTGAATTTAATTCAGAATCTTAACTGCTAGGTTATTTGAAAAAATGTTGAAATGCCTCATGATGTTCAATATCTTCAAATACATCCACATCATTTAATGCTGATAACAAATGTACCTTTTTATCTTTTAAATCTACTAAAGTATCTTTTCTAACAGTATCTGTTCCCCAATCTTTATTTTTAAAGATATTTTCTTGCAAAGTATTCATTCCTAAAAGATAATAACCACCGTCTTCTGCAGGTCCTATTACCACATCGTTCGTGTCTAATTCGTTAAAAGCGATATCTATTCTTTCCGTTGATAAGTCATACAAGTCACTACCAATAATCAATACTTTTTTGTAGCCAGCATCAAAACTATTTTTAAAAGCATTTAACATTCTAAGACCTAAATCTTCTCCCAATTGTTGGTATTTTTGATAGCTATTAGTATCCCAAATATCATTATTTCTGATTTTTACGGAATAGTAAACAGCTTTGTCTGAAGTTACTTTTGAAGAAATATCTCTAGTTTTTTGTAGTAAGAACTTATAGATTTTTAAAGCAGTTTCATCACCAACAGTTTTCGCTAAACGTGTTTTTACTTTTCCCAATTCGGGGTTTCTAGTGAAAATTAATAATAAGTTTTCTCTTTTAGAATTCATTTTTTATAATTGTTAACCAACAAATAGAGCCTCTTTTAAATGATTGACTTTGTATTCTTTTTCTTATCTAGAATTTAATAAAATAGCTTTTGTCTTGTGCAATGCCAAAGTTTTAAGAGACATATAAGGAACATTATTTTTGTTCCACTTGCGAAATAACTTGTCTTTTTTTTTGTACAAAAGTTGATGCATTAATAAGTACCAATAGCAAAAGTTTTTTCATAAATTTTTCTATGAAGTTTAGCAACATCCACCACCATCATAATGAAATGTAGATTCTGAAAAGAAAATATCATCTCTTTCTAGAGATTGAAGAGCAACAGTCGTTTTATCGCAAATTGCTAAAGGTTGATTTTTTAATAAAGTATGCCCTAAACCGTCATCAAAATAATCTTCATCACCAAAATAAATAGCCGCTTTTCCTGTAAAAATACAAGGCCCGTCTTCTGGCATTGGATCTTTAATTGCAGCAACTTCAATCGATTCAATATAAATCAATTCGTTAGTTGGATAATTTTTAGGGTCCAGAATTCTGTACGGTTTTCTAGCTCTAATTTCAATAGTTCCAAAACCAGCATCTGTTAAAGCTTTTACGTAATCTGCGATTGATAAGCTTCCACTTAAGCATAATGCTCGTAAGCGATCGTCATTTCTTAACTCATCATTCATTGGCTGTTCGCAAGTAGGATCACTCATCACCAATCGTCCATGAGGTTTTAAAACTCGGTGCATTTCTTCAATTGCTTTTTTTAAATCATCAGATTTAAAAATATTGAACAAACAGTTTTGCGCAGCAACATCAATAGAATTGTCTTCTACTGGTAGATTCATTGCATCCCCTTTGCGCAAATCAATAAAATCACTTTTAAACCAATCATTTTGTTCTTCAGCAATTTTAAAATTTTTGCGAGAAGCTTCTAGCATTTCATCTACTACGTCCAATCCAATTACACCTCCCTTATTTCTGTTAAAATAGGAAAATTGAAGTAACTCCATACCACCACCAACACCAACATATAACATTTTTGGATTGTTGGTTAAATCTCTCGCATGCACAGTAGATCCACAACCGTAGTTCATTTCTTGCATAATTCTAGGAATTTTTAATCCTGGTAATTCCCATATAGGATTTGTTGTACAGCACAAACCAACATCTGGCTTTAAAGCGGCTTCTTTGTATACGTTGTGTGTGGTTTCTAAATAACTCATGATTTTTTATTTTGTGATGAATTCACTTTGGATTCGTAAATTTATTATTTTACTATATTTTAATTTTCATTCCACATTCCCTCTTTTTTAGGAAATGACTGAAAGATAAAAGAGGTTTATGCAACGACACCTTGGCAACTACTTCCTGCACCAGCAGTACAACCATAACAGTGTTGATTGATAATTATATTTCTGTTTTGTAATAATTCTTCATTATAATCGGCAATATGTTTTACTTTACTAGCTACTTTTAAATTTAGCATCTGATTAAAATCGCAATCATACAACCAGCCATCCCAACTTACAGAAATGGTGTTTGTACACATTACATTTTCTACAGCAGAAGGGTTATAAGCTTCTACCAAAGCAAACATATAATCTTCATAATTTTCTGAAGCAATTAAGTAATCTAAAAAACGGCTAATAGGTAAATTTGTAATCGCAAATAAATTATGAAAATCAATATTGAAATCAGTTTTTAATGCTTTTTTAAAATCATTTTCTAATGCCATTTGATCTCCAGGCAAAAATGCTCCTGACGGATTGTACACCAAATCTAATTTTAAATCAGAGCCCTTAGTTCCGTAACCTACTTCATTTAACATTTGCAGCGCTTTAATAGATTTATCAAAAACACCATCTCCACGTTGTTTATCCGTTTTTCCACGAGTCCAATGTGGCATAGAAGAAACTACATGAACGCCATGTTTTTTAAAGAATTGAGGTAAATCGTGATATTTTTTATTCGCTCTAATAATCGTTAAATTAGAACGTACAATAAAATCTTTAATTCCTGCTTTGGATGCTTCTTCTACAAACCATTTAAAATTAGGATTCATCTCTGGTGCTCCACCAGTTAAATCTAAGGTATGTGCTTCTGTTTTTTTGATAACATCTAAACACTGTTGCATAGTCTCAATCGTCATGATTTCTTTTCTATCTGGACCTGCATCTACATGGCAATGCGTACAAACTTGGTTGCACATATAACCTAAGTTAATCTGTAAAATTTCTAGTTTTTTTGGACGTAAAGGAAACTGATTTGTTTCTTTAATTTTATTAGCAAAGGTTGGTAACTCACCATCAGCAAAAATCCCGTTAGATAAAATTTCTAACTGACGCTCTGTATTTGCTAAATCGTTATTTCTTGCTTGTAGTGATTTTTTCATATTTATGTCAAGCTGAACTTGCTTCAGCTTCTCACTGTTTAAGTGATTTATATTATTTTAATTCTGTCTCCTCGACCGCAGTCGAGAGGTTAATTAGGTCTCGATTGCGCTCAACCTGACAAAATAGTTTTGTATTTAGTTTTGTGATTTTTAGCCGTCAAGTTTATTCACTTTATTCATCATTTGAACACTATGAACTAAAGTTGCACCACTTTTAATGGCAGCGCCAACATGAACAGCTTCCATCATTTCTTCTTTCGTTACTCCACGTTGTAAACCATCTTTTGTGTAGGCATCTATACAGTAAGGACATTGCTCTGTATGTGCTACCGCCAGAGCAATTAATGACTTTTCGCGAGCAGTTAATGCTCCTTCTTCAAATACTTTTCCATAATAGTCAAAAAACTTATTTCCAAGTTCTTCGTTCCATTCTGTGATTTTACCAAATTTTCTTAAATCTGCAGCATTATAATACGTTTTAGACATTATTTTTGTTTTATTTCTGATTAAAAAAGAAAGGTACTATTTTCCATTTAAAGTCCAATTATATTTTAGAAAACTAATTTTTGCTTCTGGACTAATTTCAGTCTCTGAATATTTATTTAAAAAGGCAATAAGAGAACCGTCTTTAGTAAAGTCACTTTTAAACCAATCAAAAATCGAAGAAATTTGAATTTTCTTTTTTGCTAGTTTGTTTCTTGATGTATCGTTGATAAAATCTTTCATTAAACGCGTTAACTCAGCGTCTATATTTTTTTCAGTAAAAGCAATATTTGAGATTTTAGGACAAGACCCTGAAGCACAATTTACACCAACATGAATTTTTGGATCAAATAAATTTTTGCGTAAAATTTTGTGCTCAATATGATTTAAAGTATAGTTTTTACCGCCAATTTTAGCAAAAGGAATTTCCCAAGCATTTTTTCCTTTTTGGTTGATATTCATAATACTTTTTAGTGGGTAATTTTCCAAAATTATTTTGATAGTATATGCGTTATACCCATTAATCCAAAAGGCCTTTTGTTTGTCTTTTGACCAAGAATTTGTTGGAGACGTTTCTTCTAAATAAGAAATATAACGATCTAATTTACCTTCATCATTTTTAAAAGATTTATAATCTACAATTCCATTTTTGCTAACATGCTTTTGTAATAAATCATTGAAAATAGATGTTTGTGCTTGCACTTGAGAAAAAGTAAAAACCGAAATAAGTAGTACTATTATTTTTTTCATTTTAATGTTTTTTTTCTATTTTTTTAGACGAACAATTTTAGCGTTAATTACAAAAAATTACGCCAAAATTTCTTCATCAATTTTTAGGTTGAATTTTTTTCTAAATAGAAAAACAATTCCATATAAAATAGGAGTGTCTAAAGCGGCAATAATTACTTTAAAAAGAAAGCCGCTTATTAGTAAGCTAGTGAAAATATTCCAGGGTAAAATTTTAAATGAGCACAATAAAAAAACGATTGTAAAAGTGTCTATAAACTGTGAAGCAAAAGTGGAAAAATTATTACGCAGCCATAAATGTTTTCCTTTTGTGCGTTTTTTCCAGAAATGAAAAATTCTAATGTCTACAAGCTGCGCAAATAAATACGCCAACATAGAAGCAAAAACAGCCAAAGGTGACAATCCAAAAACTTGATGAAATACCGTATCATCGATTGGTGAACTCCCTATTGCGGGTGCAAAATCTGCAATTAGAATAATTAACGTTGAAAAAAACGAAGCGAATATTCCTGCAATAACAACTTGGTTTGCTTTTTTCTTTCCGTAGATTTCTGATAAGATATCCGTAATTAGAAAAGTAATTGGGTAGGGTAAAATTCCTACAGAGACTTCAAAACGATACACACCAAAAGGTTCCCAATAAAAGAATTTTTGAAAAATTAAGTTAGAAACTACCAATGAAGCAATGAATAAAGCAGCAAGAATAAGGTAGATACTATTTGCTAATTGTTTGTCTTTAATAGTCATAAAGCTAAGTTACTAAATATTTTTGCAAATTTTCACATAGAAATTACTCTCGGGTAAATTACCAAAAAACACAAAGTACTCTTACCTTCTGATTTAATTAAGAATGTTTCCTGATTTTAATTGTTAAGTTTGGCATAAAAAAAACCACTCAAAAATAGAGTGGTTTTATGATTGCATTTTATAAGAATTACTTACTAGTATCTTGCTCTAACAATTCAAAGAATTGATTTAATTTAGGCATAATAATAATTTTTGTTCTTCTGTTTATTGCTCTGTTTCCAGGTGTGTCATTATCAACCAAAGGTACATATTGACTTCTTGCAGCAGCAATTAAACGTTGTGGCTTTACACCAAATTTATATTGTAAAATTCGAGTAATAGAAGTAGCTCTTAGAGCAGATAGATCCCAGTTGTCTTGAATTATAGTTCTTTTGATTGGAGTTGTATCTGTATGTCCTTCAATCATAACTTCCATTTGTGGTTGGTCATTTATAACTTTAGCAATTTTCTCTAAAACGGTGTAAGCCCCCTTTGTTACATTATAACTCCCACTTTTAAATAATAGTTTGTCTGAAATAGAAATGAAAACAACCGTTTTTTCAACATTAACTTCAATGTCTTTGTCTTGAATTCCATCGGTTAAGTTTTGAGTCAAATGATATTTTATAGCAAGGTTTAATGAATCTTTTTGAGTCATTGCATCTCTTACACCATTAATATATTTATCTTTTTCACTTAATTGTATAATTACATTTTTAATGTTATCAGAAGAAGACTGTGTTAATACTGTTAAATTTTCAACCTGTTTTAAAGCGGTTTTTTTATCTTCTTTTAAAGCTTTAACTTGCTCTGTTAGAGAAAAAGATTTTATATCTTCTCTTTCTTTTTCAATAATACACTTCTGTAAAGTGGCCTTTACATTTACCAATTCTTTTTTAGCTTGATTGTGTTTTGTTTGTAAGTCAACAAATTCTTTTTTTGCAACACAAGAACTTACTAAAATAGTAGTTAATAATAAGATTGATATTTTTTTCATGGATTCGAAGATTACGTTTATCAAACAAATTTAATAAAATGTATTTACAAATACTCTATTTAATGGTATTTTATGAAAATTTTATGTATTACTTTTGAAATTAGATTCTGAATTTATGAAGTCTCAAAAAAATCTTGTTTTTATTACGGTTTTACTATTTTTTCTTTCTTGTATTAAAGAAGAAAAAGCAAAAGATTTTATTTTACAAGGACATGTTTTTGGTACGACCTATAAAATAGTGTATTTAAATGCATCTAAAAATTATCAAAAATCGATTGATAGTTTATTCCTCTTAATGAATAAATCTTTGTCAACCTATATTCCTACTTCGGATATTTCAAAAATTAACAAAGGAGATACGACGATAGTTGTAGATGACTTATTTTTAGAAGTTTTTAAAAAATCAAAAAAAATTCATAAAGAAACCAATGGTTATTTTGATCCAACTGTTGGTAATCTAGTAAATGTATGGGGATTTGGACCGCAAAGAGGAAAGAAAAATTTAACACAAGAAGCGTTGAAAGCACAAATGCAATTTGTATCCTTGGATAAGGTAACTATTCTTGATAGAAAAGTTTATAAGAAATACGAAGAAATTTATTTAGATTTTAATGCGATTGCAAAAGGATTTGGAATAGATATTGTCGCACGCTTTTTAGAACGTAAAAAAATAAAGAATTATCTGATTGAAGTTGGAGGGGAGATTCGTGCGAAAGGTAAGAAAGCAAATAATATTTCTTGGGCTATTCAGTTAGTAGATCCGATTCATAAGGACGGTTCTAAGGGATTTAAGATAATAAATTTATCTGATAAATCGATGGCCACCTCTGGTAATTATAGAAAGTTTAGAGTAGCTGAAAATGGACAGAAATTTGTGCATACGATTAATCCCAAAACAGGTTTTGCAAAAGAGAGTAATCTATTAAGTGCTTCTGTAATAGCTGATTTAGATTGTGCAGACGTAGATGCTTATGCAACTGCTTTTATGGCGATGGGTTATGAGAAATCAAAAAAATTCTTAGAAAAACATAAAAATTTGGATGGTATTTTATTGTTTGTTGATGAAAATGGTCGTTTAAAAGAATACAAAACAAGAGATTTTAAGTAGGGTATTTTAGGCAACATTAATTCTACTTTTAATATTTTTGGGAGTTCCAATGAATTCGCTAATTCCATTGAAAAAAAATCTAAATAACCTAGTTAGACAAAAATTAAATAAATATTTAAAAGTGCTGTTGGTAGATGCTTTAGCAGATTATTTCTTATAGCAAACAGGCAAAATTTCATGCTGCATTAAGCAAAATTCGATGCATTTTTCTGAACTAATATTTTTTGTGTAATCAATCTCATCGACCTTAAAGCCAACGGAGCGAAGCTTATCAAAATAATCTCTACCATAAATTCGTACATGGTCATACTGCCCAAATATTTTAGCCCGCTCTTTTCTGTCTGTAATCGTGTCATCTTCAAAAGTTTTTTCTCTAGAAATGTCTTGAGGTATTTGAAAAATCCCCATTCCTTTTGGCTTTAAAATACGATATAGTTCTTGCATCGCTTTTGTGTCATCTGTAATGTGTTCTAATACATGGTTACAAAAAACAACATCAAATGAATTTTCTTTAAAAGGTAAATTGCAAATATCAGCTTTAATGTCTGCAATTGGAGATTCTAAATCTGAAGTAATGTAATCTAAATTTTTTTGCTTTCTAAAAATTTCTAAAAAACATTGTTCCGGAGCAATATGTAACGTTTTTATTTTTTTTTGTGATGTAAAAAAATCAGTATCATCTCTTAAAAAAAGCCACATTAATCGATGTCTCTCCAGGGATAGGGTAGAAGGTGAAAGTGCATTTTCTCTTTGTATCCCATATCCATAAGGTAAAAATTTACGAAAACTTTTTCCATCTATAGGGTCTGTAAATTTATCTCCTTTTAGAAAAAAAGCAATGATGGGCCTTACAAGATAACTAACTCTTATTAACCAAGGTCTTGGTATTGTATTTAATATGGATTTGAATATTTTGTCTGACACAGGTTTCACATATAATAGTTAATTCTTACAAAGGATTTATACTTTTTGAGTGAATATGTATTTATATAAAATTACTCTTTTATTTTTTAATTTATCTTCACCAAAGTAAATTTTTAAATCAACTAATTAATTTAATATTGATTTTACAAATGAAGAAGTTAAATACTATTTAGCTTTTATTTCTAATACAATTTTATCACCTATTATAAAATCTAATCGATATTCATGGGCAAGAATATTTCCGTATAATTTTAACATTCTATCAATGATGATATGTGAAACCTTTGTTAAAATAACTTATTGTCTAAATTCATCTTCTTCATCAGTAACAATTCCTAATGCTTCATGTACATATTTAAAAGTAGAAAGTAATTCTGGTTTTCCATTAACAATCGCAACATCATGCTCAAAATGAGCAGAAGGTTTGTTGTCTAAAGTCGTAATTGTCCAACCATCACTATGTTGTCTAATTTTATAAGTACCTAAATTAGTCATAGGTTCTATGGCAACAACCATTCCTTCAGCAAATTTCTTTCCTCTTCCTCTTTTTCCGTAATTTGGCATTTCTGGATCTTCATGCATTTCTCTTCCTAATCCGTGACCTACGAGTTCTCTTACAACTCCATACCCATGATCTTCCGTGAATTTTTGAATAGCAAAACCAACATCGCCAACTCTATTTCCTGCTTTAAATTCACGAATACCAATATATAAACTTTGTCTAGTTACCTCTAGAAGTCTTTTAGTTTCTGGGGAAATTTCTCCAACAGCAAATGTATAGGCATGGTCTCCATAAAAACCATTCTTTTTTGAACCACAATCTATAGAAATAATATCGCCTTCAAGTAATGGTTTGTTATTTGGAATGCCATGCACAACCTGATCATTAGGACTCACACAAAGCGTATTTGGGAAATCATATAATCCTAAAAAACCAGGAATTGCACCCTCGGATCTTATAAAGTCTTCGGCAAGTTTGTCTAAATATAAAGTGGAAACACCCGGTTTTACTTCTTTAGCAAGCATGCCTAATGTTTTGGAAACTATTAACGCACTTTCGCGCATAATTTCTATTTCTTCTTTGGTTTTTATCTTAATCATATTAAAAATATATTGAACTGCAAAGTTACTATATTTCTTAAGAAATGCTTCTTAAGAAAAAACAAAGAAGTAGCTTACTTACTTTTGTCATCTGAATACTTATAAGTATTTCCAGTAAGGACTTTAGTAAATCTTTTTCTATAAATTTACGAGCGTATTCAGCATGTCTATCAATCTCTTTCTTTTATAGAAAAGAAAAGTAGGACTCTTATGGCATCAAAATCTTGTTCTAAATTAACAGGAGTTTTTTTAATATTGCCAACTTAATCAATTCAAAATTGATTAAGTTGAAATTTGCTTGTGTTAAGATTTTGTATAAGAGGGTGGGCTCTTTTGCTTCCCCCATACTAAGTTCCTATAAAATTAAAGCAAAGAATTTTGCGTCATTTCTTTTGGTTTTTCTACACCTATCAAATCTAAGATTGTAGGAGCAATATCACCTAATACACCATTTTTTATTGATTTTATCTCTTTGTCAATTAAAATGAAAGGTACTGGATTTGTGGTATGTGCTGTATTAGGAGAGCCATCAGGATTCATCATTGTTTCACAATTACCATGGTCAGCAATTAATAAGATGGAATATCCATTTTCTAAACCTGTTTCTATCACTGATTTTGCACATTCATCTACAGCTTCACATGCTTTTATTGCAGCATCCATCATTCCAGTATGCCCAACCATATCACCGTTTGCAAAGTTTAAACAAACAAAATCTGCTTCACCTTTTTCTAAATCCTCACAAAGTGCGTCTTTTAATTCATATGCAGACATTTCTGGTTTTAAATCGTATGTTGCTACTTTTGGTGAGTTTCTTAAAATACGAGATTCGCCTTCAAAAGGAGCTTCTTGTCCTCCTGAAAAGAAAAAAGTTACGTGCGGATATTTTTCTGTTTCAGCAATTCTAATCTGTTTTTTTCCTGCAGCAGATAAAACTTCTCCTAGGGTGTTTTTAATATTATTCGTACTATAAATAGTATTTATTCCTGTGAAAGAGGCATCATATAAAGTCATCGTTGTAAAGTACAAGTCTAATTTTTTCATATCGAATTCTGGAAAATCATTTTGCGATAATGCATTGGTTAATTCCCTTCCTCTGTCCGTTCTATAGTTAAAGAAAATAATTGCGTCCCCCTCTTTTATTTGTGTTTTTGGTGATCCATCTTTATGGGTTATAATAATTGGTTTGTGAAATTCATCCGTTAAATTATTGTCATAATTTTTATTGATTGTAGCTAAAATATCGGTGGTTTTTTCACCAATTGCATTGACAATTCCATCATAAGCTATTTTAACACGCTCCCATCTGTTATCTCTATCCATTGCATAATAACGCCCAGTAACAGAAGCCAATTCGCCTGTACTTTCTTTCATGTATTCCTGAACTTCGTTGATGAAATAGGTTCCAGATTTTGGATCACAATCACGACCATCTGTAAATGCATGTAAAAAGACATTATCAACTTCATTCTCTTTTGCCACATCTAATATTCCTTTTAAATGTTCAATGTGAGCATGAATTCCTCCATTTGAGACCAACCCCAATAGATGAACATTTTTGTTGTTTTCCTTGGCATATTTGAAAGTGTCTAATAAGACTTTTTCTTTGCCTAAAGTTTTTTCTTTAACCGCTTTATTGATACGCGCTAAGTTTTGATAAACAATCCTACCAGCACCTAAATTCATGTGACCAACTTCAGAATTTCCCATTTGCCCTTCTGGTAAACCTACATGTTCTCCGTCTGTTCTTAATTCTGCATTAGGATATCTATCATACAAACCATTAATATATGGCGTTTTTGCGTTGTAAATAGCGGATACTTTTGGGTCTTGTGTAATTCCCCAACCATCCAAAATCATCAATATAACTTTCTTATTCATTGTCTCTAAAATTGAACAGTAAAAATAAGAAATATTTTGGTTTTTTAATTTTTTTTTTCACGAAACCGATAGCGTGAAATTAAAAATGTATTTCGCTTTTAAAAAGGTAAAAAAAAGGTTGTTTTAAAAAAAAACATAAAAACCAAATGAGTTTTTTAGGAGGGTAATTCCTTTTCTATAGATATTGATATTAGAAAGGACCTACAAAAATAATCAAATCTCGGACGGTTAAGGTTGGTGTTAAATACCTTTTAAGCGTGCTATGAAATTTCTAAAATCGTCTTTATTAGGAGGAGCAACGTCAAAGGGTAAAATGTTCCATTCATTATTTTTATTAAAAATAGTAAAGTTAAAAACGGACGTAGTTGCATCTTCTGGGTTTATCATTGGGTACCGTAAATCTACAAACTTATAAGTGCCCACTTTCTCTTTTCTTGAGAGGTTGTAATAATGATTACTAAACCATACTAAGGATTGCAAATTGTCATCGTTCATATCAATTAAATCATGATTTTTTTCAACCGTAATAATGTTTTTTGATACCGCGCTTTTATCAAATAAAGAATAAAATGTTAAGTGATATTGAGTTTCACTTTCTGCAACGGAATACCACAAAAAATTATTTAAAATGGTAGGTTGTGCAGAAAATCGATTGAAGGAAATTCCTGCTTTTTCGAATGATTTTTTAAAAACAGCATCCATATGTATTTTATTGATAATTGTAAAAATCATGTAAACAGAACTGATGTATATGCCTGCTTTTAACCACCAAGTTCTTCGGGTTTTTTTTCTATTGAAAAACATCATAATGATTAAACATAACAAAAATGGAACTGTATACATTGGGTCTGCTACAGAGATGTTGTTAAAAGCAACTCTGTAATTAGAAAATGGTGCAAATAACTGTGTTCCATAAGGTGTAAAACAATCTAAAAGAGGGTGTGTAAAAATGGATAAAAAGTAAAGCCAAATCCAATCTTTCAGATTGGTAGTGTGCTTTCTTTTTCCAAAATCATAAAGTTTGTAAGTGATCCATCCAAAGAAAAAACAGCCCAAAACTGCAAATAAAATAGAATGCATAACACCTCTATGAAAAGCCATTACTTGTATTTCATTAGTATATAAAAGTTTACCAACAAAAACATCTAAATCAGGAATTGTACCACCAATAGCACCAAAAAGTAATGCTCTATTACCGATTTTTTTCCCTAAAATTACTTCGCCACAAGCAGCGCCTAATACAATTTGGGTTAATGAGTCCATGAAAGCAAAAGTAAGTCAACAGATTCAATTTGCATAACATTTTCTTATATCGTAACATTACAAGACGAAAATTTATAGAATGCAAGACGAAACAAATTTATCAGAAATTAAAATAGAAGGTCAGAAAATAATAGAGCGTAAAGAACTGAGTTTATTTGAGTCACTAATTCCAGTTCTAATTTTAATGAGTTTGTTAGCATATAATGTTTTTTATGCTGATGGCATTTGGTTTGGAGATTATTCTAATCAATATATTCTTTTGGTTGGTGGTGTCTTTGCATGCGGCATTGGTTTTTTAAATAAGGTTTCTCTTAGCGAGATGATTGTTGAAGTTTGGGAGAACTGGAAAAGTGTTTTTGTGCCAATTCTAATTCTTTTTTTAGTAGGTGCATTGATGGGTACTTGGCTAATTAGTGGAATTATACCAGCCTTTGTTTATTTTGGGTTACAAGTTTTAAGCCCAGAAATTTTTTTACCAGCATCTGTTGTTATTGCTGCAATTATTTCTATTGCAACCGGTAGTTCTTGGACCACTTCTGCAACCGTTGGTATTGCTTTAGTGAGTATTGGAAGCGCATTAGGAATTCCAATAGGAATGATTGCGGGAGCTGTTATTTCTGGCGCTTATTTTGGAGATAAAATGTCGCCACTTTCAGATACCACAAATTTGGCGGCAGCCATGGCAGGTACAAATTTGTTTACACATATAAAATATATGTATATAACGACAGTTCCAACAATAATAGTAACTTTAATTGTATTTGCGGTTTTAAGTGTAAATGTAACAGCGACAGGAACTACAGATATTACTTTTATTTTACAAACTATAGATGCTTATTTTAATATTACACCTTGGCTATTTATAGTTCCTTGTTCTGTAATTATTTTAATTATTTTAAAAATAAAACCTTTAATAGCTTTAGTCACTGGTGTTGTTTTAGCGGCCATTTTTGCAATGGTCTTTCAATCAAACCTTATTCATTCTTTGTCAGAGAATAAGACGAATTTTATTGCAAACGCAGTTTTAACAGATGTCAATATTGCTATTGATGAATCAGCATATATTGCTGTATTTTCAGACACTGATTTAAAAAAAATAAAGAAGGATAAAAATTTAAAGAACCTATTTACAGATGTTGATTTAGAAGGAGTTTATACAAAGAAGGTTTTAGTAAATTTCTTTTCTTCGACTGCTGTCTCTCAAGACCTTGTTCAGTTTAAGGCGGAAAATTTAGAGAAGTTAATTACCATTAAAAGGTTGAAAAAACTATTTAGTTCTGCTGGAATGAATGGAATGATTTGGACAATTTTATTAATTGTTTGTGCAATGGTTTTTGGAGGGATTATGGATGCTATTGGTGCGTTGGCAAAAATAACGAAGAGCTTGTTATCTGTAGCAACTTCTGTTTTTGGTTTATTCGCAAGTACCGTTGTCAGTTGTTTAGGTTTAAATATCATTACTTCAGACCAATATTTAGCATTAGTGATACCCGGTAAAATGTTTAAAAAAGCATATGAAGATAAAGGATTGGCACCAGAAAATTTAAGTAGAACTTTAGAGGATTCGGGTACTGTAACTTCTGTTTTAATCCCTTGGAACACTTGTGGCGCTTATCAGTCTAGTGTGCTAGGAGTTGGCGTTAGTGAATATTTCTTTTATGCAATTTTCAATTGGTTAAGTCCTTTTACAACCTTGTTATTTGCCGCTTTAAATATTAAAATTAGGCAATTAATTAAAAAATAAAGGATTTAATTCCTACTTTATTTTATATCACAATTTTAACTTTAATTGTTCGGGCAATAACTTAAATGTTTTTCTGTGATACTTGGTGATACCAAATTCGCGAATTCCATTTCGATGTTCTTTTGTTGGGTACCCTTTGTTTTTTTTCCAATTATACATGGGAAATTCTAGATCAATCTTTGCCATATATTCATCTCTATACGTTTTTGCTAAAACGGAAGCTGCAGCAATACTCAAATATTTTGAATCCCCTTTTACAATTGTCTTATGAGGAATGTCTCTGTAATCTCGAAACTTATTTCCATCAACAATAATGAACTCTGGTTGTGTTTTGAGCATTTCAATAGAACGATGCATGCCCGTAATTGAAGCTTGCAAAACATTGATCTTATCAACTTCATCTTGCCATACAAAAGAGACTCCAAAAGCAAGGGCATTTTCTTCAATTATAGGACGCAATTCATCTCTTTTTTTTTCAGACAATTGTTTCGAATCATTTAAGAAGGGATGTTTAAAATCTTTAGGTAAAATTACAGCTGCTGCCACTACTGGTCCAGCTAAACAGCCTCTTCCAGCTTCATCTGTACCGGCTTCTAAAGAAAAGTTACTATAATTAGGTGCTAACATTTTACAAAGAAAAGATTTTTTTTTCTTCTAAATTCCTAATTACTCAATCAAATTGAACATCAATTCCATAGGAATGACAATTTTAAGATCTTTATTTTAATTAACAGCTTTCAACATAATTATTAACGATTATTTTCGTTTTATTATTTTACATTTGCATTGCATAAATAAGCTATGAACAAATCGTTATTTTTAGTATTCATCTCTCTAGTCACAAATACGTTGTTTTCACAATCAAGTTTTAATAACGGTGGAAATGGAAGAGGTTTTAATAATATAAAAAATGATACACTCAATAATTCGGGTGAGATAAAGGTAACTCTATCTGGGAAAACAAAATATACAGATTATAAGGTTTTCTCCCATGAAAGAGATACTACCTATATTGACACAACCTTAACCATAGAAAAAGAATATAAATTTAACTACCTAAGGACTGACAATTTTGAGTTGCTAGCATTTCATAATCAAGGGCAAACTTTTAATAATTTAGGCTATAGCTTTAGCAATCTCAGTTTGTTTCCAGACATTGGTTTTACTGCAAAACAATTTAGTTATTTAGATATTGATGAAATAAAGTATTTTGAAGTACCAACGACCACGACAGAAATAACCTATAGGACTGGACTACAACAAGGGCAGGTTGTTGACGCTATTTTTACCTTGAATTTTTCAAGAAGATTAAATGTTTCACTTTCCTATAAAGGACTCCGTTCTCTAGGAGCGTATAGGAGATCTTTGGCAAGTCATGGAAACTTTAGAGGTACTTTTCAGTATAGAACAAAAGGAAATCAATATGAAATTCGTGGACATTTAACATCACAAGATTTCTTTAATGAAGAAAGTGGTGGACTACCACAAATTGAAATTGATAAGTTTCAGAGTGAAGACGAAAATTTTTCAACAAGAGGTAGGTTAGATGTAAATTTAACAACTGCTGAAAATACGTTTGAAGGAAAAAGAACTTATTTAGAGCATAGTTATAAATTATTGGCGAGTAAGGACACCATCAACAAAAGAGATTTTAGCAATTTAAAAGTTGGACATGTTTTTACGAATGAAACGAAATACTATTATTTTGCTCAAACAAGTTCTACACCTGATTTTTTTGGAATAGAAAATGCTACTGGGGCCATTGAAAATCAAGCAAAAAGTACGATTACAAATAACGAATTAAACCTAGAATTTAATTCCAAATATGTGCTTGGTCAGTTTAAAGCAAAAATAAATAGTTCCAATTATTCATATGGTTACAATGCTGTTTTAAATAGTGCCAGTAATCTTCCTGAAATAAAATTTGAAGGGAGCGCAATTTCCATTGGAGCAGACTGGAATGCTAAAGTCAAGAATTTTCAATTAAATGCTACAGGTACCCTTACTCCAGGAGGTAGTAAGTTGTCTGGTAGTTTTTTAAAAGGGCAGGCGCTTTATAAAAAAGACAGTCTTTTTGAAGTAAGAGGAAGTTTGCTAATTAGTTCTAAATCTCCAAATTTCAACACGCTCTTACACCAAAGTAAATATGATGACTATAATTGGAACAATGATTTTAGGGACGTAAATACAAGAGACTTAGGTTTTTATTTTAGTTCTAAATGGATCAATGCTTCTCTTAATTATACGAACATAGACAACTACACTTATTTTGATGAGAATAATTTGCCGCAACAATTTGCAAATCAAATTTCATATCTGAAAGTAAAAGTAAAAAGAGCGTTTACATTTTGGAAACTAGTTTTGGATAATACTATCATGTATCAAAATGTGAGTAGTGGGAGTTCTGTTTTTAGAGTTCCAGAAATTGTAACAAGAAATACATTGTATTATAAAGACTATTGGTTTAAAGGAAAACCAATGTTGGTAAATATCGGTGCTACTTTTAATTATTTCACCAAATACAAACTGAATGCCTACAATCCTTTATTGGCGGAATTTACACTGCAAAACACTCAGGAAATAGGTTTTCCTTCCGTAGATGTTTTCTTTAATGCACAGGTCAGGAGAACGCGTTTGTATTTTAAAATTGACAATGTAACTTCTAGCTTTTCCAAAAAAAATTATTTTTCAGCGCCTAATTATCCTTACAGAGATTTTACAATACGATTTGGTTTAGTTTGGAATTGGTTTATTTAGTTCGATTTTTTAGCATTAATTCGTGCGTTGAAAAAGTTGACTGTTAAAAAATAATATTATATTTGAATACCTAATAATAAACCTCTCTTTGATCAAGTTGAACTATATTCAGTGTTGTTTGCTTTGTGTGTCTTTTTTTTCTTTTAAAAATTACTCACAAGAAACATTGCCTATTTATCAAGATTATTTGTCTGATAATGTATATTTAATTCACCCCTCAGCAGCTGGTATTGGTAATTCTAGTAAATTACGTATCACTGCAAGACAACAATGGGCTGGTGTAATAGATGCCCCTGCTTTACAAACAATAAGTTTTCATACAAAAATTGGAGAGTATTCTAAAGCGGGCTATGGTCTTGTTTTGTATAATGATAAAAATGGATTTCATTCTCAGAAAGGAGTTCAAGGAGCCTATTCATATCATTTGCCTTTAAGTAATGGTCAGGTTTTTAAACAACTTTCTTTTGGTTTAGCATTTTCTTTTGTTCAAAACCAATCTGATCAGAGATCTTTTTTTGAAAGTACAGGAAAAGTAAACCCAATTATTGAAAGTACGAGTTATTATAATGCAGATTTTAGTGTTGCATTTCACAGGGCTGGTTTTTCATCTTACTTCACAGTAAAAAATTTATTGCTCACCGCTAAAAACAACCTAAATATTCAAGAACCTTTAGATTTAAGAAATTATATTTTTTCTGCGGGTTACTTTTATGGAAAGAGTAGGTATATCCAGATAGAACCGTCTATACTGATTCAATTAAGAGAGAGTTCAGGGCAGAGAATAGCAGATTTTAATATCAAAGCATATAAAACTTTTTCAAAAGCTCAACTATGGGCAGCCTTATCTTATAGAAGAAGTTTCGATTCGAATGCGATCGATAACTCGAAGTTTATTTCTCCAATTATTGGTGTTAATTACGGAAATTATATATTTTCTTACACTTATTCAAAGCAAATGAATGAAATTGTTTTAACCAATTCAGGTTTCCATCAAATATCTCTTGGGATTAATTTATGGACTAGAAATCAAAGAGGAGCGGCGTGTCCTAACATTAATACTAAATTCGGAAGGTTCTAAAAATCTTTTTCTAAAACCGTTATTTTTGTGTCTTTATTAGAAATTAACATTTCTAAGACAGTTTTGTCTTTATTGGTGTAAAATTGATGTGAACTATTGTTGTTAACTGCATGAATTAAATCATGTTTTTCCAAAATAGTTTTAGTTTGTTTCGCAACAGCTTCACCAGAATCTATAATCTGAATTTTATTTCCTACAAGTTTTCTTATTTGTGGAATTAAATACGGATAATGAGTACAACCTAAAACTAAACAGTCTACATTTTCTTTTGTTAAAGGAGTTATATAAGAAGAGAGTAATGTTGTCATTTCTTCAGAATATAATTTTCCCTCCTCAATAAGTTCAACCAAGCCTTTCCCAATGATTTCTTTACGTATTATTTCTTGATTGATTGTATTTGATGTTTTCTCAAACAAGTCGCTATTTAAGGTTCCCTTTGTGGCCAGAATACCTATGGTATTGGTTTGAGTTTTTAAAGCTGCGGGTTTAATTGCAGGTTCGATTCCTATAAATGGGACATCATATTTCTCTCTTAAAATTTTAATAGCATTTGTTGTTGCAGTATTGCAAGCAACAACAATAGTTTTGCAATTCTGAGCTAATAAAAACTCGGTATTTTTAATAGCTAAATCTATGATATTTTGCTTGCTTTTTTCGCCATAGGGGGCATTCTTACTATCTGATAAGTAAATTGTGTTTTCTAAAGGTAAAAGACTGTTTATTGCGCTCCATATAGAAGTTCCTCCAATACCAGAATCGAAAATACCAATCGGAAATTTATTGAGTTGTTCCATCTCCTGTAAAAATAAAAAAAACCTACTGAATTTCAGTAGGTTTTAGTTTATAATGTTAGGAGTCTTATTAAAATCCTAATTTAGTTTTAACAGCACCAAATAAGTCTTCCCCTTTTTGAACTAATAAACCTTTTCCTACAGAAGCATCTAATACGTATAAAACGCTTTTTGAAGCAGCTACCTCTTCAATAGCTTTTTGTGCCTTTTCAATAATTGGTTGTAAACCATCATTTTGTCTTTTTTGCATGTCTTGGTATGCAAATTTTCTTGCTTGCTCTATTTTAGCAGCTTCTTGCTGAAGTTCTTGAACTCTTTTATCATTCGTTTCATTTGTCTGAGTTTTTGACTCAGCCACGTATTTTTGTCTTGTAGCTTCAATGGTCTTTTCCATTCCTGAAATTTCGTCTTGGTAAGTTTTACCTAGCTTTTCCATTTCTAATTTTAATGTTTGAGTTTCAGGCATTTCTGCTATTAACTTTTCAAAGTTTACATGACCTACTTTTTGAGCATTTGTCATACTAACGAATCCTAAAGTAAATACAGCGATTAATAGTAAGTTTTTAAAATTTTTCATTCTTGTTTTCATTTAATTGTTATTATTCTTGTCTTTTATTTGTTGTTCTTTTTTCTTGCTCAGTGCTTCTTTTTTATCTCGTAGGAGTTTTCTTTTTTCTTCTCGTTGTTTTAATAGTGTTTCTCTTTTTTCTGCTATTAATTTCTTTTTTGCTTCAAGAGCTGCAATTTTTTTTGCTTTTGAATCTGCTATTTTCGCGGCTTTCGCATCTTCTCTCTTTGTAATAATTTCTTGTTGCTCACTTGTTAATTCTTTTTTAGGAGCAACTCTTTTCTTATTTCTTTTTTTATTTTTTTCATCAACTAATCGGGTGCGATCTATTGTTGATAATATAAGATCGCTAATATCGTATTTTTTATTTGAATATAGCATCACCAAATCACTAGACTTGTCAAAAACAAAATCATATTTTTTTCTTTTAGAAATACTTTGAATTGCATTGTAAATCTGATCCTGAATTGGTTTAACCAATTCCTTTCTTATTGCAAACATATCACCTTTTGGTCCAAAATATAAGGATTCAAGTCTTCTTAATTCTATTTGTTTTATGCTTATTTCTTCTTCTTTTTCTTCTATCAAGTCTTTTATTAGGATCGCTTTTTCGTTTGCTAAATCTGTTTTTAACACTTCAATATGTCTTGCTTGATCATCTAATTTCTTTCTCCATTTTACAATTTTCGCATTAAGAGTATTCTGTGCTTCAAGATATTCAGGAACATTTTCTAAAATGTATTCCATATCAATATAAGCAATTGTTTGATTTCTTTGCGACCAAGTAAAACTTACACCTAATGTAAGAACGATTAGTAAAAATATTTTTTTCATTTCAATAGAGTATTTAGAAAAATCGTGCCAAAAAAATCTACGCATCACAAATGTACAGTTTTCTTAGAATTGTCTTCCAATAATAAAATGTGTTTGCCAACCAGATTTTTCAATTCCTCCTGGTAAAGGATCAAAGCCATGAGCAAAATCGATTCCCAACAGACCAAAAGCTGGCATAAATATTCTTACACCTAATCCAGCTGAACGTTTTAAAGTAAACGGATTATATTCCTCAAAATTATCATAGGAATTACCTGCTTCTAAAAATCCAAGTGTATAAATGGATGCAGAGGGCGCGTCTGTGATAGAAAAACGTAATTCTAACTGAAATTTATTATAAATAGAACCTCCACTAATAGAAGATAATCTGTTGTTTTCATACCCTCTCAAACCAACAGTTTCTCTACCATCTAATTGGAATTGTGCGATTCCATCACCTCCAACAAAATACCTTTCAAAAGGAGATAATCCTACTTCAGCGTTATAGTAACCTAGATACCCCACTTCAGCATTGGTCATCAAGACTAATTTATCCGTAAAAGAAGTGTACCATTTTCCTTTAAAATTAAATTTATAATATTCTAACCATTTATATTTTTCTGCAAAAAAGTCATTTTCTTCACTACTTGGTAAGTCACTTGGTTCCGTATAGTCTTTTCCATTTACAAGCGAATAGGGGAAAGTAGCTTTAATACCTATTGAAAATTCAGAACCATAAGTTGGAAAAATTAAACTTGGCCCAGCAGAACTTCTAGAAATAGAGGCATTATAAGACAGGTTGTTAAGAGTTCCTCTGCTTAAGATAGCATCTCCTACTCTAAAACCATAATCTTTTAATTTAAAACTTTGATATGCAATAGTTTGAGTTAATTGAAAATAATCATCGGGCCATTTCAAACGTTGACCAAGACCAACAGAAGCTCCAATAATCCCTAAACTTCTACTTTTATCTACATCAAAATTTGTTGTTTGATTTAACTGGTATTGGGTAGAAGAATAGATAGAGATAGATAATGATTTTGGCTTTTTGCCTCCCAACCATGGCTCCGTAAACGAAAAGCTGTAGGTGCTATACGTTCTACTGGTTTGTAACCTTAGTGCTAATTTCTGTCCATCTCCAGCTGGTAGAGGCTTGTATGCTTCTTTATTGAAGATGTTATTGATAGAAAAGTTGTTAAAAGACAGGCCTAAAGTTCCTATAAATGAACCACCACCATAACCACCTTGCAATTCTATTTGACTTCCTCCTTTTTCTATGACAGTAAAATCGATGTCTGCCGTTTTATTTTGATAATCTGGAACAACATCTGGAGTAACGTTTGTATCAAAGAAACCTAATTGCCCAATTTCTCTAATAGATCTAATAATGGCACTTCTACTAAATAAGTCTCCTGGTTTTACACGCAATTCTCTATATAAAACATGATCATTCGTTTTATCATTTCCAGAAACAGTGACTTTTCTAATGCGCGCTTTTTCATCTTCACGAATCCTAATCTCTACAGTAATAGAATCGTTTTTTACTCTTGTTTCAATTGCATCAACCGAAGAAAATAAAAATCCGTTATCTTGGTAAAGTGTAGATATATCCTGAGAAGTAGGACTTCCGTCCCCTTTGACTCTTTCTTTTAAAACAGCACCATTGTAAACATCTCCTTTTTCAATTTTTAAATATTTTTGAAGTTGTTCATCCGTATATTCTTTATTTCCAACAAATAATATTTCAGCAAATTTGTATTGTCTTCCTTCTTCTATATCTAAATTAATATTGATAGTATTATCATCATTCCAAGTAATTTTATCACTAAGAATTCGTGCGTCTCTGTATCCAAGCCTGCTATATTTATCTAAAATACTCTCTAAATCTTCTTGATATTCTTCTTCAATGTATTTTGATCCTTTCCAAAAACGTCCTAAGAACTTTTCCTTAGTGTTTTTCATTGCTTTTCTAAGTTTCTTCCCAGAAAGAGCTTTACTCCCTTTAAAAATGATGTCTTTAACTTTAACTTTATGACCTTTATCTATAAAGATAGCCATATTAACCGTATTAATGTCGGATGTATCTTTTCGAATATCTAAATTAACTTTTGTTTTAAGGAAACCTTTATCTGTATATTTTTTTGTAAAATAGTTTTTAGACGTGACAATAAGGTTGTCTGTAACCATTGCACCTTGCTTTAATTCTGCATCTTTTATAAGCTCTTTTGCTTTTCCTTTTTTTACTCCTTTAATTTTTACGAAATTTAATTGAGGCAATTCATCTACCTCAAATTCAAGATACACGGTTTCTCCGTCTAATTTTAAAAAGTAAACATCGACATTGCTAAATTGCTTACTTTCATATAGTTTTTTTATAGCACTTGTTAGTTTATCTCCTGGGAGTTTTATTGCTTGCCCGTTTTTTAACCCAGAAAAAATGCGAACAGTTTCTTCGCTAAACTTTTTTAAACCAGTAACACTTATGCCTCCTAAAAGGTATTCTTTCCCTTTTTCAAAGGCAGTGTTTTTGATGGCAGTAGTATCCTTTTTAACTATTGATAAACTGTCTTTTTTTATTTGTGCATTTGCACTAAAACTAAAAAATAATGCTGTTAACATTATTGTTGCAGAAAATAATTTCATAAAAAAATTACTTTGTAATTTGTTCGCTTGTCTTTCCAAATCTTCGTTCTCTATTCTGGTAGTCTATAATTGCATCATAAAAATGCGTTTCTCTAAAATCTGGCCAAAGTACATTTGTGAAATATAATTCAGCATACGCCATCTGCCATAATAAGAAATTACTAAGGCGTTTTTCTCCACTAGTTCTTATCATTAAGTCAACGTCGGGCAAATTAAACGTATATAAATGGTTATTTATAGTATTTTCATTAATTTCTTCTAATTTTAGCTCTTTATTAACAACTTTTTTAGATATGTTTTTAATAGCGTTAACAATTTCTTCTCTTGAGCCATAACTTAACGCTAAAGTTAAAACAATATTTGTATTATTTTTTGTTTCCAAAATAACGTCTGTTAAAATATTTTGCGCTTTTTTAGGAAGGCTATCAATTAAACCAATAGCATTTATTCGTATACCATTTTTCATGAATTCTGGTAATTCTTTTTTTAAAGAATTAATAAGCAAACTCATTAAAGCATCTACTTCAAGTTTTGGTCGATTCCAGTTTTCTGTAGAAAAGGCATATAAGGTAATTGCTGCTATCTTTATTTCTGCAGCTGCTCGCACAGTTTCTCTTACCGCGGTTAATGCATTTCTATGTCCAAAAATCCTATTCATACCTTTACCTTTTGCCCAACGTCCATTACCATCCATAATAATGGCAACGTGTTTTGGAGTTTTATGTAAATTAATTTGTAGTTTTTTTTCCATTTTTTATATTCCTCTTGAATAACACGCGGGTCTTCCAAAAGTGTAAATTAGAGAAAAACCGGTAAACATATACCAGTCATTTCCTGTTCCTTCTATTGTTATACTTGGTGTTTTACGTGTGGTAAAATCTAAATCATCTTCTAAAGTATATCTAAATTTTGCTTCAATTGCAAACGCTAAAGTACCATATAATTTAGACTTATATCCAATACCAAAAGGAATAGCGTAAGAAGTTTTATTTCCGTAGACAATTTCGTCTGTAGTTTTATGAGATTTTACGTTTGTGTAGTTAAAACCAACCAATTCTAATAAGAGATAGGGTGTCCATGTATTATCAAATGAAGATAAATCATATTCTAGAAAATTATATTCTAAACCGATAGCTAATTCATTGATGATATTTGAAAAACGAAGTGCGCCATTTTTTCGTTCTTTCCGATAGGCAGTTTTTGCGTCTAAATCATTTCCTGAAATAGGTAAGAAGCTATAGGTCGCTCTCAATGCAATTCTAGGATTTTGATTGTATTTATAAAACACCGCTCCCGCTGCTTTATTTGGATGAATATAGCTGCTTCTACCCACATCACCAACATAGTTTGTACCTCCCAGAGAGAAACCTACTTCATGAACTTGTCCCAAGAATATTGAGCTACAACTTACAAACACCAAAAAGAGAATACGTTTCTTCATTTTTAAAATAGGAAGCAAATATAGAAATTTCAAATTGCTTTGTAAAGTTAATATTCCGTCTTTTTGAATAACAACTTTTAGTATGAAATATTGTGGGAAACACTTTAAAATTTATTTATTTCGAATGTCTTCCCCCCACAATAGTTTGCTTCTCAAAGTTTTTAAAAATGATTGATTTTTTGGTAAAATACTTTTAATTGTAAAGGCTGTTTTTTCAATGAAAATTTTCGTGTCTTTTGGCACGGTTGTTACTCTGGAGTCTAAAGAAATTAAATAACTTTTTTCTCTAGAATCTACTTCCAGTTCTATTTTTGTTTCATCTGAAATTACCATGGGTCTTGCGTTTAAATTATGAGGCGCAATAGGAGTCATAACAATGTTTTTAGAATCGGGTAAAATAACGGGTCCATTACAGCTTAAGGAATATCCTGTTGAGCCTGTTGGGGTAGATATAATCAAACCATCTGCCCAATAATTAGTGAGGTATTCGCCGTTTAAATTGGTTCTTACACCAATCATAGATGTGGTATTTTTCTTTGCAATTGTAATTTCATTCAGCGCAAAGTTAAGTTCAGAAAAATCTGGAGTTTTTGGGGATGTTCTTATAGATAAAAGTGTTCTTTCTTGTATTGTAAATTCACCTTTAACAACCAATGCAATACTTTCTTCTATGGCATCTTTATTTACAATAGCTAAAAATCCTAATCGACCTGTATTTATTCCTAAAATAGGAATATCTAAATCTCTAATATGCGTTGCAGAGCGCAAAAATGTTCCGTCTCCACCAATAGTAAACATAATGTCAAAAGAGCTGTCTAAATCATTAAAACTAATAAACGATTTATAGGTATCTTCTAAAACTTTATATTTTAATAAAAGAGTATAAAATTTATTTTCGATGTAAAAATCAATCTTATTTTCTTCTAAAACTTTTAATAAACTTTTAATTTCCTTTTCTGATGAAATGGCATATGATTGACCGTAAATTGCTGCTTTTTTCAATATATAATGTTTTACTTAAAACCTGTTAAAGGCTTACATTTCTAAATATTTCTGTAAATATTCAGATCTATTTTTTAAATCTTCCAAATAAATATCATTCTCATGCATAGATATAATTTTATAATCATATCTTCTAAAAGTTTGCATGATTTCGTTTATTTCATTCGAAATTACTTTTAAGGTTATTTGAATACTATCTGACTTTTTTTCGGAGACATAAAGCCCTAATAACTTTCCTCCATTAGATTCTATAATTTGAGCTACTTCACTCATAGAATAATCCGTTCTTATTTTTTCTATAATTAAAGTTTCACTTTCTTCAATCATAAAAGGACTTGTGGAAAAAACATCTAGAATGTCACTCAAATCAAAATAGCCAATATACTCTTTGAAATCATTTAAAACAGGAATGATATTGGTGTCATTATCAGCAAAAATTTTTAATAACTCTAAAACAGTTGCTTTTTTATCAGCAAAAAAAGAATTTAATAAATGGGAATAGCTCCCCAATACATCTTCTTTATTCTCGATGGTTTGAATATCAGCTTCCGCAATTGAACCAATTAATTTAGTGTTTTCTATTACTGGAAAATGTGTTATAGGGTAATTATTAAATACCTTTTGAGCATTTTTTACAGAGTCTTTTAAGCGAAGTGGTTTTATTTCTTCTAAGATGTAATTATTCATATTCATGCTTTACGAATATAGGATAAAATGATTTAATAAATTATATTTGTAGCTTAATTTCAGCTTAAAAGTATTAAAAAAAAATAAGACACGGATTTATACAGATTTCTTGAAGGATTTTATGTTTGTTAAATGGGTGAAATCAGTGTCAAAAAGAAAAAATATTTTCCCAATTAAATCTAAGACAATGACAAATTTAAGCGTTAACATTAATAAAATAGCAACTTTAAGAAATTCTCGTGGGGGAGATGTCCCTAATTTATTAAAAGTTGCAAGCGATATTGAAGGATTTGGTGGACAAGGAATTACAATTCACCCAAGACCAGATGAAAGACACATTCGTTACCAAGATGCAAGAGATTTAAAAAGCATTGTGACAACAGAATACAATATTGAAGGAAATCCTATCAAATCTTTTATGGATTTGGTATTGGAAGTGAAGCCAACGCAAGTTACTTTGGTTCCAGATGGCATAGACGCAATTACTTCTAACGCAGGTTGGGATACAATTACGCATCAATCTTTTTTACAGGAAGTAATTCAG
Organism: Polaribacter sejongensis; assembly: GCA_949545755.1. Taxonomy (GTDB): domain Bacteria; phylum Bacteroidota; class Bacteroidia; order Flavobacteriales; family Flavobacteriaceae; genus Polaribacter; species Polaribacter sejongensis_A. The sequence goes on from CATITK010000018.1 coordinate 50,568, forward strand.
GAATTTCAACAAAATGGAATTAGAACGTCAATTTTTATTGATACGGATGTAAAGTTGATTGAAGCTGCTGCACAAACGGGTGCAGATCGAATTGAGTTATACACAGAAGACTTTGCAACACAGTTTGAACTGGGAAACAGAGCGGCTATAAAACCATATACTGAAGCGGCTATTTTAGCTCATAAATTAGGGTTGGGATTAAATGCAGGCCATGATTTAAGCCTAGAAAATATTAAATTTTTTAAAGAGAACATTCCTAATTTAGCAGAGGTATCTATTGGACACGCTTTAATTGCTGAAAGTTTGTATTTGGGTTTAGAAAATGTTGTAAATATGTATTTGCACCGATTGAAGTAAAAAAGTTAAAAAGCACAAAGTTACTCGTTTTAGAGAAAAAAAAGGAAATGTTGTGAATCTCTGAGGGCGCACTCTGTAATAATTAAAAAACGAATATGTCCAACAATCCAATACTACATGCAACCATAAAAGGAGTCGGAAGCCCTTTACTAATTTTACACGGTTATTTTGGAATGAGTGATAACTGGAAATCATTAGGAAACCAGTTTTCTAAAGACTTTCAAGTACATTTAATAGATCAAAGAAACCACGGGCGTAGTTTTCATGAAGATGCATTTAATTACGAAGTTTTAGTAGAAGACTTATACCGCTATATTCAACAGAATCGATTGGATAAAGTTCACATAATAGGGCATTCTATGGGAGGAAAAACAGCCATGTTGTTTGCTGTTAGGTATCCTAATTTAGTTTCTCAGTTAATTATTGTAGATATTTCACCAAGAACTTATCAACCTCATCATAATGCAATTTTAGCAGGCTTAAATTCTATTGATTTTTCGATCCAAAATACGAGAAGTTTGGTTGACGATAAACTAGCAGAATTCATACCAGAAATTGGTGTGCGTCAGTTTTTATTGAAAAATGTTTATTGGAAAGAAAAAGGACAATTAGCGTACCGATTTTACTTGGAATCGTTAACAAATAACAATTCAGAAATTGGTGAAGCATTGCCTTCTTTTACCGTTTTTGAGAATGAAACGTTGTTTTTAAAAGGGGATACATCAAACTATATCACTCAAGATGAAGCACCAATTATAGCTGCGCATTTTCCAAATTCAAAAATTGTAGAAATTCAAAATGCAGGACATTGGTTGCATGCTGAAAATCCAAAACAATTTTATGCAGTGGTTTGTGCGTTTTTGAAGGTTTCATGATTGTAATGCTTGAATGTTTTTTTTTTAATATTGAATTAAGTTCAGTAACGGTGAAGTATATTAAAAGTGAACCAAGGACTGTTTTTTTTAATGAGTGATAAATTAAATTATTCAGCAATACTGTCTATCAGCATGGTTAGCAAATCTATCGCAGTTTTAGAAATTTTAGTACCAGGCCCATAAATTCCTAACGCACCCGCGTCAAATAAAAACGGATAATCTTGTGGTGGAATTACGCCACCAACAATAACCATAATATCTTCCCGATTGTATTTTTTGAGTTCAACAATCACTTTGGGAACCAATGTTTTATGTCCTGCAGCCAAAGAAGAAATTCCTAATATATGAACATCGTTTTCTACGGCTTGTTTGACGGCCTCTTTTGGTGTTTGAAATAACGGACCAATAGCTACATCAAAACCTATATCAGCATAACCAGTTGCTATGACTTTTGCCCCTCTATCGTGTCCATCTTGTCCTAACTTAGCAATCATAATTTTTGGACGTCTTCCTTCTAAATCAGTAAATTTATTTCTCAATTCAATCGCTTTCTTAAAAAATTTGTCGTTTTTCATTTCTTTACGATATACGCCAGAGATAGTTTTATGAACGGCTTTATGTCTGCCAAAAACAATTTCCAAAGCATCAGATATTTCACCCAAAGTAGCCCTATTTCTTGCTGCTGTTATTGCTAAGTCTAACAGGTTTGTTTCTTCATGTACATCAGGATTTGTTGAGTTAACTGAGTTTTTAGCAGCAACTGTTAAGGCGACTAAAGATTTTTGAACTTGGAAAGTATTTCTTGTTGCTTTTAATTGGTTCAATCTTTCAATTTGAGAAATTCGAACCGCTTCATTATTAATTTCTAAAATAGGTAATGTTTTTTCTTCTTTTAGTTGATATTTATTTATACCAACGATGACCTCTTGTCCGCTATCAATTTTTGCTTGTTTAATAGCGGCAGCTTCTTCAATCCTCATTTTAGGAATTCCTTTTTCAATGGCTTTTGTCATTCCTCCTAACTCCTCAATCTCACTGATTAATTCCCAGGCTTTGTTTGCGATCTCTTCCGTTAAATTTTCTACAAGATAACTTCCTGCCCAAGGATCTACCGTTTTGGTGATATGTGTTTCTTGTTGTAAATAGATTTGCGTATTTCTTGCAATTCTTGCGGAAAAATTGGTAGGCAATGCGATTGCTTCGTCAAAAGCATTTGTATGCAAACTTTGTGTGCCACCAAAAGCCGCCGCCATGGCTTCTATCGTTGTTCGTGCAACATTGTTAAAAGGATCCTGTGCAGTCAGTGACCAACCACTGGTTTGACAATGCGTTCTTAATGCGAATGATTTTGGATTTTTAGGATGGAATTGTTTTACCATTTTAGCCCATAACATTCTAGCAGCTCTTAATTTTGCAATCTCAGTAAAATGATCCATACCAATTGCCCAAAAGAAAGACAATCTTGGAGCAAAAGAATCTATTTTTAGACCTGCTTCAATTCCTTTTCTAAGATATTCTAATCCGTCTGCAAGTGTATAAGCAAGCTCAATTTCTGCTGAAGCACCTGCTTCTTGCATGTGGTATCCAGAAATAGAAATAGAATGGTATTTTGGCATTTTTTTACTAGTATATTTGAATATATCAGCAATAATTTTCATGGAAGGAGCAGGAGGGTAAATGTATGTATTTCTTACCATGAATTCTTTTAGGATGTCATTTTGAATTGTTCCAGATAATTGTTCTGGAGAAACACCTTGTTCTTCTGCAGCAACAATATAAAAAGCTAAAATTGGTAAAACAGCACCATTCATTGTCATAGAAACCGACATTTTATCTAACGGAATTTGGTCAAACAATAGCTTCATGTCTTCAACAGAATCTATGGCAACTCCAGCTTTTCCAACATCACCTTCTACGCGTTCGTGATCTGAATCATACCCTCGGTGGGTTGCTAAATCAAAAGCAACAGACAAACCTTTTTGTCCTGCTTTTAAATTTTTTTTGTAAAAGTCATTGCTTTCTTCGGCGGTAGAAAAACCAGCATATTGTCGAATCGTCCAAGGTCTTTTTACATACATTGTTGCGTAAGGACCTCTTAAATATGGCGCAATTCCGGCAACAAAATCTTCATGTATAAAGTCTTGTTGTCGTTCAAAATTTGAACTTTTTATTTTGATATGTTCAAATGATTTTCTACTCATTTTCTTGTGCTAATCTCTCTTTTTCTATGGTTTCAGAAAGACGTTTTCTATTAATTGGTGGAATCAATGTTTTTATATTTCGCTTTTTTAAAAAAGGATATAAGTTCAAATGATGCTTCATTCTATCCTCTTTATTCGCATGTACATTTGTACCCAATAAAACAATATTTTTACGGTTCAAATTATTTTCTTCTGTAGCAGCGCTTTCACTTATTTTCTTTTGGATGCTTCCTGCTTTTAATTGCTTTAAGAAACCACCACTTTTTTCTATTTGCTTAAAAAGAGTCAATGCATTTATGGCTAACTGTTGCGTAATAGATTCAATGTAATAGGAACCCTCTGCAGCGTTTTGAGCTTCTCTTAAGTAACTTTCTTGTTGTAAAATTAGGAGTTGATTTCTTGAAATACGCTCTCCAAACTCATTCGATTTATCGTAAAGATGATCATAAGACACATTGGAAATAGTAGTAGCGCCTCCTAAGATTGCACTCATGCATTCTGTTGTAGTTCTTAGTAGATTCACATTATAATCATACAACGTTTTATTTCTTAAACTAGGTTGTACAAAAATAGTGGCTTCTCTATTTTCTGAATCATATTCTTTTAAGAGGGTAGCCCATAATATTCTAAAAGCTCTTAATTTGGCAATTTCGAAAAAATAATTACTTCCTACAGAAAACGAAAAATGAATTTTTTTAATCACATCAACACCAAATTCATTTAAATATTCATTTGCGTGTGCTAGCGTATATGCCAACTGTTGTGTAATTGTAGCTCCTGAATTTTGATATAAATCAGTAGAAACTGAAATGCAATTTTTAGTGTTTTTTTGAAGGGTATTCAATTTATTGAAATCTTCTTTTAAGTTATAAAACCAATTGCCAGTTTCTGCTAAATTTCCAATAATATCTATTTGAAAATACGTGTTATTCGGGTTGATGAGTTTTGATAATTTGATAAAGAAAACTGGAGATAGAAAGTGAAACTTAAAATATAGAATTGTTGTTTTTAAATCAATATTTTTTAATATAGTTTCACAAGTAAAAGGTTTTTTTGCTATAAATTGTATAGAGTTTGCGCCTTTACTTAAAGCATTTTTAGCTAAAGAATTCGCTATTTTTTCATCATCTATAAAAATAGTTTGACAAACATTAAACCCTTTTTTTTGAGTTTTTATTTTACAATGCGTACGATCTTCTTTGGTGTAAAAGGGTTTGACAATAATTCCTTCGTCAGTTCTCCAAAGCAGGGAGTCATTATAGTCTTCACCCTTTAAATCTACTTGAATTTTTTGTTTCCAAGCAGCAGGCGTTGTTTTTTGAAATTCATCGAAAAGAGAAGTACTCATTTATTTTTTTATGGTATCAAATTCTATGACGTATATATCTTCATTTTCTTTTTTCATCAAATATTTTTCTCTTGCAAATCGTTCTAGTTGAATCGAATCTTGGAGTTTTTTGATGGTGGCTTTGTCTGCTGCGATATTCTTTTTGTAAAATGTTATGGTGCGCTCTAAGTCATTAATTTCTTTATCAAATTTTCTATGAGTTAAATAGGAATTTTCGTCAAAAAACAACATCCATATTAAAAAAGGCACCAGGATTAAAACAAAAATATTTGTAATAATTTTGACTATCTTGTTTTTTTTAAATTTGTTAAAAGTCATAAAAAAATTATAAACGTTCGTTAATTACTGTTTTCACGATTTCAATTGCAACAGAATTGTAATTATCATTTGGGATAATAATGTCTGCAAATTTTTTAGAAGGTGCGATAAAATCTTTATGCATTGGTTTTAAGGTGTTTTGGTATCGGCTTAAAACCTCATCAATATCTCTTCCTCTTTCTGAGGTATCTCTTTTAATTCGTCTAATCAAACGTTCATCAGTAGCTGCATTGATAAATATTTTTATATCAATCAGGTCTCTTAACGCTTTGTTATTGAAGATTAAGATTCCTTCAATGATTACTACTTTTGAAGGCCTTTTTTCAAGCGTATCTTTTATTCTATTATGTGTAACAAAAGAATAGAGAGGTTGTTCAATTTTTTTTCCTGATTTTAATATTTCTAATTGTTGAACAATTAAACCAAAATCGATCGCTGCTGGATGATCAAAATTGATTTGTTTGCGCTCCTCATAAGTCAAGTTGTCCGTCGATTTGTAATAAGAATCTTGAGAGATTATACAAACTTCTCCAGTAGGTAAATCTTTAATTATTTGATTTACAAAGGTTGTTTTACCACTTCCTGTACCTCCAGCAATTCCAATAATGAGCATATAGTTATGGTTAAGGTAATTAATTTACTAAAATAATAAATATTTTACAATATGTTCGTTTTATTATTCTCTTAATGTAGACTTCAATTACCTCAATTTAATAATCTAATTCAGTCCTATATATTTTACTAATTTTAGAGGTATTAATTAAGTTTATAAGTTCTTATTTGTTTGTAAGTAAAAAATATATTTTGAGACCTTTAAAATTCAGCCGTTGGAGTGAAGCTTTTGATGATGTTCAGAATAAGCTTCTCATCTATATTTAGTGTCTATAAATAGCTAATCGCTATAATAAATAATCACTTTAAAAGAGCCGATGGAGGGACTCGAACCCACGACCTGCTGATTACAAATCAGCTGCTCTAGCCAGCTGAGCTACATCGGCTTTTAAATTTCAAGAGCGCAAATAAAGTGTAAATATTCATAGATACCAAAATAAATTTTGATTTTTTTACAAAAAAAAGCTTCAAATAAATAGGAAGCTTTAAATTTTGGACACACAGTTTTGTCCCTTTTATTGTAAGTTTAATTTGATGTAAACAACATTCGGTATTTTAGAAGTCTGTTAGTGCTTTTTTATAAGTTTCTAAGCAGCGTTCTCTCGCAAATTTATGTTCTACAATAGGAGTAGGGTAGGTGAGTTCTTGGAAATCTGGAACCCATTTTTTTAAATATTTCAATTCTTTGTCAAATTTTTGAATCTGAGTTGTTGGGTTAAAAATCCTAAAATAAGGAGCTGCATCAACACCACAACCTGCAACCCATTGCCAATTTCCTATATTACTTGATTGTTCATAATCGTGAAGTTTTTCTGCAAAATAAGCTTCTCCCCATCTCCAATCTATTAATAAGTGTTTGCAAAGAAAACTCCCAACTAACATTCTCACTCTATTGTGCATAAAACCTGTTTTATTGAGTTCTCGCATTCCTGCATCTACCAGTGGGTATCCCGTTTCTCCTTTACACCAAGCATCAAATTCTTTTTCGTTGTTTCTCCATAAGATTCTATCATATTTTGGCTTGAAACTATCTTTAGTTGTCTCAGGAAAATGCCATAGAATTTGCATGAAAAATTCACGCCATATCAATTCTTTTAAGAACGTAATATTATCACTTTTAGATGCTTTTTCAACCATTCTTCGAACACTTACGGTTCCAAAACGTAAATGAGTTCCTAGCCTTGAAGTGCTGTCTTTTGCAGGAAAGTTTCTAGTTTCTTCATACGTGTCAATATTTTTTGATGAAACTTTATAGGATGCAACCTTTATGTTGGCTGGTACAAAACCAATTTTCTCTAAACTTAAAAATGGAAGTTTCGCTTCTTTGATTAAATTATCTAAATAATCTTCTGAAGGAAAAAATTGAATTCCTTTATATTGAAGAGCTTCCATCCACTTTTTTGAAAAGGGCGTATATACTTTATAAGGAGTTCCATCTTTTTTTACAATTTCATTTCTTTCAAATACTACTTGGTCTTTATAGGTTTTGAAAAGTATTTCTTTAGAGGATAAAAATTCGTTAATTTCTAGATCTCTTTTAATGGCATAGGGTTCATAATCATGATTTGTATAAACAGTATCAATCGAGTATTTTTCTGTTAATGAGTTAAAAATAGCTGTTGGTTTTCCGTGATAAATAGCTATAGAACTGCCTATTTTGTGAAGTTGCTGATTGATGTTTTCTAGTTCTTGGTGAAGAAAAGAGACACGCGCGTCATCTGCTGGAAGTTTACTTAAAATTTCTGCATCGAAAATAAAAATAGGCACTATTTTTTTACCTGATTTTAACGCATGAAATAATCCACAATTGTCCTCTAATCGTAAGTCTCTTCTAAACCAGAAAATGTTTATTTTTTCATCCATTATTTGCATTCTCCAAAAAGTTCAATTAATTTTTTTTGCCTGTAAGAAAATATTTCTTCTAATTTTGGTTTTACTAAAATTGGATGTATCAATTGCCCCAGAATTCCTAAGGGAACTTTGTAGTCTATAATGTCTTCTAGTTCGACACCTCCATCAATTTCTTTGATAAAGTGTTTATGATTCCAAAGTGCATAAGGGCCATACATTTGTTCATCTACAAAATATTTTTTTTCTTCTATATGTGTGATTTCTGAAACCCATTTGGTTTTAATACCTAATAAAGGGGTCACGATATATTGTATAATTTGTCCAGTGTATAGAGGTCTGTCTATTGTTGAAATTATATTGAAACTCATATAATCTGGCGTAATTTCTTTTAAGTTTTTTGGGTTGGATAAAAATTCCCAAGCTTTCTCAATTGAAATAGGGAGTTTTTGTTTTTTATGGAGTGTGTAAATTTTCATATTAATTATGAATTAGAATATAGAGGTTTAATGAAGTTGCGATGCACAACCAAATTATATAAGGGAGTAATAAAAATTTATAATTTCCAGTTTTATTACTTAATCTAAAAAAATAATAAAAAATAAGCGCTGTTAATAACGCTATTATTATCAGGCCTAAAAAGACAGCGTGTTGATTGAAAAAAACATAATTCCAACTAACGTTTAGAATAAATTGAATTAAAAAGACACGGGTTAATTTTATGCCAATTCCCTTTGTAAATTGTTTTCCTAAATAGATTGAAAAACTAATCATAATAGCAGTCCAAGCAATTCCAAAAACAAAACCTGGAGGTGTCCAAGGGGCTTGATTTAAATTTGTATACCAAATAGAAAGAGGTCCATTGTTCATAAACCAAGTCCCAATAGCTAAGCCACTAAAGTTTATAATTAAAAACAAAAGAGTAATTCTGAGTTGCTTCACGCTCTATTATTTAGTCTTTAAAGATTCAATTTTTTTAAGAACATTATCTGCTTCTAAATATTTTTTATCACTGTCGCTGCGGTTGATAGATTGCAATTTGTATGCTTCTTCCATTAATTTTTTATAGGAATCTTGTAATTTATCTTCCTCACTTTTCTTTTTAAAGATACCAAACATAATTTTATGATTTTAATTGTTTTGTGATTTTTGAACTCAATGGTTTTGTAATTGATAAATAATAATCAATTAATTTTCCTTCAGGAGAAAGTAAATATTTTTGAAAGTTCCATTTTACAGAAGAGCTCTTTTTATTATTTAATTCTCTCGTGGTTAGCCAAGTATATAACGGATGTTGGTGACTACCTTTTACATCTACTTTCTCTGTAATTAAAAAAGAAACACCATAATTTAATTCACAAAACTCTTGAATAACTTCGTTATTACCTGGCTCTTGTTTTCCAAATTGATTGCAAGGAACTCCTATAACAACCAATTTGTCTTGATATGTTTTATATAACTCTTCCAAACCTTTGTATTGAGGTGTAAAACCACATTTAGAAGCCACATTTACAAAGAGGATATACTTCCCTTTAAAGTCTAATATTTGGATAGGGGTGTTCTGGAGACTTTTAATCTCTATATCGTAAATACGCATACTATTGAAATTTAATTAAATTTTAAAACTTACAATTCCGCAGTCTAATTCAAAGATTTGACCAGAAATTGAGCTGGCTTTATCAGAGATTAAAAAAGTTGCTAAGTCCGCAACTTCTTGTGGAGCCAAATATTTTTTTAATGGATGACGTTCTTTAATCATTTCTATCATTCGTTCATTACGCAATAATTTTGCTGCCAAATCAGTGTCTGTTACCGTTGGTGCAATTGCATTTACACGAATCAAAGGGGCTAATTCTGCTCCCATAGATTTTGTTAAACCCTCTACGGCAGATTTTGCAGCAGCTACACTTGCATGAAAAGGCATCCCTAACTTTGCTGCAACGGTACTGAAAAGTAATATGGAAGGTTTGTTTCCTTTTTTTAATGAAGGTAAATAATGTTGAATTGCTTTAACAGCACCAATAACATTTATTTCAAAGTCATTTCTAAAATCGTCTAGTTTTAGTCTAGAAATTGGTTTTAAATTGATGCTCCCTGGACAATAAATTAAGGTGTCTATTTCTTCAAAATAAGGTAATTCATCTGTAAGAATATCACAGGTGATATGGGTAAGATTACTGTGGCTAAGTAAGGGGGCAGTTCTGCTTATATTGATCACTAAATTTTCATCTAATAAAGACGTAACAATTGCATTTCCAACTCCTTTACTTCCTCCAATAATTAAAATTTTATTCATATGCTTTTAAGGTCTTCCTTTCAAGCGCTTTTCAATTTTTTGTTTAATTGCAGTTAAGCGCTTCATTATATCCATGATTTCAGGACTTTTTTCCAACTTGTATACTTCGTTAAGCTCTAGTATTAAAGCTTTTACTTCTCTTGACACTACAATTCTATCACTTGTATTTTTAAAAGAGAATTTTCTATTCTCAAATTCTTCAGCTCTTTCTAATAAATCCATTATTCGTTTTCAGTTTTTATAATCGGTAATATAATTATAAAACCTAGAAAAGCAATAAAAATGTTTATTAATTATGAGGTTAAAGGTCTTCCTTTTAGACGTCTCTCTAATCGCTGTTTAATTAACGTCAACCTTTTCATGATATCCATAATTTTAGAATCTTTACTTTTTTTATAAATTTCGTTCAAACTTAGAATTAATTCCTTTGCTTCTCTAGCGGCAATAATGCGATCACTAGTTGTTGGAAACCTCATCTTTCTTGTTTCAAATTCTAACGCTTTGTTTATTAAATCCATACCATGCTATTTTAATACGTTTTGTGTTTTTATTTTTTTATTTGGTATCTTTAAAATCTTAATCTTAAAATAGAAACACGAATTATCTTTTTGAAATCCCATTATTTGAGATTGATTTTTGCCTAGAACATTTAAACCGACCTTTTGCAAATACTCTCAGTTTTTCATGTTTCGTTTTTCTTCCTTGAACTCTTTCTCTCCACATTTTGAAGCTTTTTAGCTTCATTTCTTTTCTCATTAAATCAATAACTTCCTGTTCTTTTAAACCGAACTGAAAGTGAATTGCTTCGAAAGTTGTTCTGTCTTCCCAAGCCATTTCTATAATCCTATCAATGGCTATGTTATCTAATTGTTGCATTTAATAGAATTGATATTTTTTGTCATTTTCTATCTTAAAATGTGCTATTTTTTGGATAAAATTTTTATTTTCTTTTAGTAACTTATTGCTCTTAAACCTTACGAAATTTCCTTGAGCATGGATACTGAAACCTGCTGTTTTGTATGTGTGTAATTGATAATAAGGAATAGCCCAACTAAAGTTTTTTAGTCCTTTGTTAATATGTACAAGAATTCCTTTTTCGCGAAGTTCTATATTTCCGTAATTTATGTCTGAAACTGAGTTTATTAACGATTCAAAATCTGGGCTCACTGCTTCAATAATCATTCTTTTTGAACCAACCCCACCGAGTTTAATCGCTTTGATAAAACTATAAGAAATACCCAACATCTCATTAATGAGTGCAGTGGTGTCTTTATTGTTGTGGGTGGTATTAAAAAGCATAACCAAAGGTACAAAAAAAATAATTATGTTTAACTATTTAGTAAAGTAGTTAAACATAATTACTAAAATTGTTATTTTTGTGTATCGGAGTTATTTATTCATTTTTTAGCGTTCTATTTCTATCTGATAACGTGTGTTTTTTCAAAATTCTGATGCTTTCTTTTTGCACTTCTGCATTTTTTCTCATGTTCCAGAGCGTGTCACTTGCTTTTTTTCTTGCAACTCTTATTTCTATAATAGGGTTTGGATATTGTACGCCCAATTCTAGATGATTAAACTGCTGATCAAGGGGAGTCATTAAATACGGTTCGTGTATGAAAGGAATTGGTAAATGAGCTAATTCTGGAACCCATTTTTTTATAAAAGTTCCGTCCTCATCGTGTTCAATACTATTTTTTATAGGGTTGTAAATTCTAAGAATATTAATGCCTGTCTCACCTGCATTCATTTGTAACTGAGAAAAATGAATACCAGGTTCAAAATCTAAAAATAATCTTGAGAGATACTGTGAGGATGCTTGCCAAGGTTGCCATAAAATGTGTGTAAAGAAGGAAACGATCATTGCACGCATTCTAAAATTTAAATAGCCTGTTTCTTTTAAACAGCGCATACATGCATCAATCAAAGGGAAGCCAGTTGTTCCCTCTTCCCAAGCTTTTTGGTATTCAACAGAAATACTCTTTTTTAATTTTTGATACCCTTTATTAATACTCGCATTTTCCATAGTGTGCTCCATTTCAAACTTCTGTATAAAATGTGCCTGCCAGCGCAATCTAGAAATAAAAGCGCCTAAATGCCTTTTATTTGCTGTTGTTTTGTGTTTTGTTGCTTCCTGAAATATCTGACGAATAGAAACATTTCCCCATGCAATATATGGGGATAGTCGACTACAACTTTCCCTGGCTAAATTTGGTTTTGATATGTTAAACATGTATTTTTCATGTCGTTTTTCAAAAAAAGTATTGGCATATCTCCATGCTGTCTTTGTCCCCCCTTTTTGAAAGTATTTGTGCTTTGGGGTTGTTAAATCTGTAGTCTGAAAGTATTTTTCTAGTTGCTTGATTGCCTCCAAAGAAACAAAATCATCAATATTTAATTGATTTTTAATTTGAGGATCATACATATAATCATCCCATTTATCGAACCAATCTTCTCGAGTTAAAAGCCCTCTTAAAACACCGTTGTTATTGTTCTCTTCCCAGTTAATTGAGTTGTTTCTACAATACCTTGTAAATTCCTTGTCTCTATTGTAAGTAATTAATAAGCCTGTTTCTTGATGAGAAAATACTGTATCAATCTTGTAACTATCAAAAATTTGGTTGAATGCATTTACAACTTCAGTTTGAACGCAAAGAACTTTTGTGTTGTATTTTTTTAATTCATCATTTAAAGCAACGATGGATTGCTTGATGAAATTCCAATGGCGGATGTCATAATGAGGATCATCAATTAAAGAATTCTCAAAAACATATAAGAAAAGTATTTGCTTGTTTGTTTTCAAAGCATTTTGAATTGCCTCATTATCCTGCAAACGTAAATCGCGTTTAAACCAAACAATAACAATTTCTTCTTTATTAATATTCATCTAAATTTTTTATAATATGATTTGCTTTCTCATTGATCTTAACTCTGTCTTCTGTTGTCATTTTATTTAGCACACTATACATCATTTTCATTCTGAAGTTAGACGATAACTTTTCTTGTTTTTCATCTAAAAAATTCCAATAAAGCGTATTAAAAGGACAGGCTTCGTCTTCGAATTTCTTTGCTTTATTATAAACACAAGCATCACAATAATTACTCATTTTACTAATGTAGCTTCCACTGGAAACATAGGGTTTCGTGGCTATTTTCCCACCATCGGCAAACTGACTCATACCTCTTGTGTTTGGTAACTGAACCCATTCAATAGCGTCTACATAAATCCCCAGATACCAAGCATCAATTTCATCAGGGTGTATTTGTGTTAATAGCATAAAGTTACCGGTAATCATTAATCGCTGAATATGATGTGCGTACCCATTTTCTAAAGAATTATTAATCGCATTTTTAAGACAATTCATTTTTGTTTTACCTGTCCAAAAGAAATCGGGTAACTTGTTTCTGTTGTCTAAGAAGTTTTCCTTTTTATAACTAGGCATTAACATCCAATACATGCCTCTCATGTATTCTCGCCAACCTAAAATTTGCCTGATAAAACCTTCTACTTGAGAAATATCAATCTCTTCTTCTTTTGCTCTATAGGTTTCTAATACGGTATCAATAATTTCTTTTGGAGAGATTATTTTTGTGTTCATTGCAAAAGAAATTCTGCTATGAAAAAGGTACAATTTATCTGTATGCATTGCATCCTGATAATCCCCAAAATGTACTAATAAATGTTCACAGAAATATGTTAACTGCGCCAAAGATTGTTTTCTGGAAATGGGATATTCAAAATATTTAGTATTGATTTTCCCCAGGGTCTTTATTCCTGATTTTTCAATTTCAGCGAATAGATCTTCAACATTATTATCGAAACTAATTTCTTGCGGAATTAAAGTTTCTCCTTTCCATTTTTTCCTATTGCTGGCATCATAATTCCATTTTCCACCCTCAGGTTGTTTGTCTACCATCAGAATTTGATGTTTCTTACGCATGTTGCGATAAAAATGTTCCATCAAAAATTGTTTTTTGCCTTTAAAGAAAGTTGCTAAATCTTCTCTTTCCGTATAAAAATGTTCCGTAGAAAAAACGGCTGATTCTATTTGTAAACTTGTAGAAAAATCTTTCAATTGCTTCTCAAGTCGATACTCATCAGGAGCTAAATATTCAAACTTTTCAATATTATTTTCTGCAATTAATAGTGATATATTTTCAATTAAATTTTGAGTGTTTTTTGTGTCATTTATATTGAAATAAATTACGGTATGATTTGCTGCTTCTAGTTCCTCTGAGAAGTTTCTCATCGCTGCAAAAAAACCAACTACTTTTTGAATATGATGTGTTACATAATCAGTTTCTTGTCGCATTTCAAACAAGCAGTAGATTACTTCTTTATCCGTTTTTGAAAACCAAGAATGTTGCGTGTTTAGCTGATCTCCTAATATTAATCGTAGTTTTTTCATCTTAAAATAATGTTTTTTCTAACCAAAGCTTTCTGTATTTATGATTTTGATCATAGCGCTCTGCTTGTAGTTGCGTGTTGAATTTTCGGTCTCTGGGGTCATTACCAACTCCGGCTACATACATCCAATTGCCGTAATTGCTGTGAACGTCATAATCCAATAGCATGGACTCAAAATAAGCAGCACCAATTCTCCAATCCAATAAAAGTTCTTTTGTAAAGTAAGATGCTACATTTTGCCTTCCTCTATTGCTCATAAACCCTGTTTCTTTAAGTTCTATCATATTGGCATTTACAAAATCGTCTTTTGTTTCTCCCTGAATCCATTGGTGAATTAACTTTTCATCAGAATTCCAGTGATAGTTTTTATCCAAAATTCCACCGATTTTAAATATTTTAGAGGAATATTTTAATGAAATATATTTAAAATAATCTCTCCATATCAATTCAAAAATCACCCAATATGTAGATTGATTTGCTCCAAATTCAGCTTCAAACGCTCTTACTTTCCAATAAATAGTTCTTGCAGACAAACTTCCATTTGCTAACCAAGGAGAGAACTTTGTACTATAGTCACTGCCAATTAATCCGTTTCGTGTTTTTTTATAAACTGCGACTTTTTTTGTTTCAAAAAAATAATTTTCAATTCTTTCCAGCGCAGCATTTTCTCCGCCAGAAAAAGGAAAAGCAGTTTTTAAATTTGTCGTAAACTCTTTGAAGCCCAACTCTTCTAATGTAGGAATTGCTGTTTCGTTTTTAATTAAATTCTCTTTTGAGTGTTTGGAAATAACAACTTCATCTTCAACTTTTATTGTCTTTTCTAATTTTTTTCTAAAAGCAGTAAATACATTTGGAATGTTAGAGAAGTCTTTCGATACATTTTTCGGATTGTATAGAAATTGGTCATAATCTTCAATAAAAGAGACCTTTTCTGAGCATGAACTCTTTATTAAATTAGTCGTTTCAACTTCTTCTTTTGTCCATTCGTGTTGTGTGTAAATATTGTTGACTAAAAACGTATCACATATTTTATGAATACAGTCTTCAGGGCTTTCAAAATAAGTGAGAAGCGTAATATTTAAATCTGATAGGTTTTTTTTTAAGTCGTTTATTGTTTCAATAAGAAATCTCGCTCTGTATTTCGCTGTTTTTTGAAATCCAAATGTGTCAATTTTAAAAAATTTTGGATCAAAAAAATAGACAGCAATCACCTTAACATGATTTCCTGTGGCTCTTTTTAGAGATAGGTTGTCATGAACTCGTAAATCATTACGAAACCAAACTAAGCTTGTGTTTTCTTGTTTCTTCTGCATTTTTCGCTACAATATTTTACTTCCTCCCAATTTTTTTCCCATTTTCTTCTCCAAGAAAAAGGTCGTTCGCAAATCAAACATATTTTTTGAGGGAGGTGTTTTTTTTTCAATTTTGTTTATTAATGTTATGTATCATTCCGTTAAAAACAAACCAATGAAAAGGCAAAACAGCATACCAATATAGCCTGCCGGCAAGACCGTGAGGCCTAAACGTTGCTGTTTGATATAGTGTGTCATTTTCAATTTTGAATTCTAACCAAGCTTCTCCTGGTAAAATCATTTCTGCATAAAGTAAGAGTTTTCCTTTTTCCTTATCGGCATAAATAACGCGCCAAAAATCTAAGGCATCACCAGCATTTAATTCTGTAGGATGTCTTCTTCCTCTTCGGAGTCCTGCACCTCCAAAGAACTGGTCTAAAAAACCTCGAATTCTCCATAAAAAAGTTCCATAATACCAACCCGTCTTACCGCCAATTCTCCAAATTTTCTCTAGTACTTTTTCTTTATCTGTTAGCTTTCTTTTCTTAAAATCTTTAAAACAACCATGTTTTGGAACATTGATAAATTCATGTACATAGTTCTTCAACTTTCCGCTACTTATGTACGAATCTTTCCAGCTAGAAATAATACTATTTTGTTTTATTTTTATAAAAGCAAATTCAACAGCTTCCTTATAAGACATTGGCTGCACCTCCAAAATTTTATTAATATCACTTTTGTTTCCAATAACTTCAACTCCCATAGAGTTTACTAAGGATGAGGCGAGTTTATAAGAAGTAGAAGTAACAAAATATAGCCAATAAGAAGATAGTTTTGGTGTCATAACAGGAACCGTTAAAATCCATCTTTTCAATTTTCTTACTTCTGCAAATTGAAATAACATTTCTTTATAAGTCAATATTTCTGGACCAAAAACATCAAAAGAAGTATTGTATAACTTTTTCTTGCCCATTGCTTTGTGCAAAAAAGACAGTACATCTCTTATTCCTAGGGGTTGTGTTTTCGTGTTTAGCCATTTTGGAGCAATCATGGCGGGTAGCTTTTCTACAATATCTCTAATGATTTCAAAAGATGAACTACCAGAACCAACAATGATGCCTGCTTTAAATGTTGTTAAAGCGTAGGTGTCAGATGCGAGTGTTTTTTCTACATTTTTTCTAGAAAGTAAATGTTTAGAAAGTTTTGTGTCGTTGGTAATACCGCTTAAATAAAGTACTTGTTTTAAAGAAGTTTTTTCTGCAAAACGCCTAAAATTAAAAGCACATTTTTCTTCTAAAATATGAAACTCTTTAGCCGAATTAGACATAGAATGTATTAAATAATATGCAAAATCAATGTCTTTTGGAATATTTTTTAGACTCTCCGCATTTAAAAAATCGGCTTCTATTAAAACGATATTTTTTCGGTCCTTAAAATAGTTTTGTGCTCTTTTTTTGTCTCTAACAGCGCAAACAACAACATGACCGTCATTTAGTAAAAGAGGTATTAATCTTTTACCAATATAGCCCGTTGCTCCTGTTACGAGAATTTTCATACACTTTATTCTGTTTTTTTAGGTCTCTGATAAGATAATTGTTTTTTAAATTCAGGAATCGCATACGTGTCAAGACCGTTAATAGTCGCTACGTTTCCTTTCGATAAGTTAATCAGTCCATCCTTTTCAAGGATTTCATCTTTAACGTATAATTCTTGAATTTGAGCAACAATCAACATCACACTATTGGAAGGTACAAAAATTTCTTCAATAAATTTCATACTCATTTGAACTGGGGCGTTTTTCACAAAAGGTGCTTTAAAATTACCTTTGTATTCTTCTTCTAAACCCGTGACATCAAATTCTGAGATTTCTTTTGGATAGTTTGCTGAGGTATGATGGGCGTCTTCAATGATATCTTCATGAATATGATTGATTGTAAAATAACCGAGATCTTTCAAGTTCTTATAGGTATCTCTTGGAACCGTTGTTGGTCTCAAAATAAAGCCTAAAGTCGGTGGTTTTGAACCCAAATGTGTAACGGAACTAAAAACGGCTACATTTGTAATCCCTTCTTCAGATATGGAACCCAATAAATTGGCAGACTTAAAACCAGTACAGCTATTAATTAAATTTATTTTATAAATTTTTTCTAAACCTTGTATTTCGTCAAATGTAAAAATTGCCATTTATAAAGATTTAAAATTATTAATTTTCACATCTTTTGCTTTCAAATCATGCATTAAATTATACAGGCCAAAAAAGGTTCTGTTGATGTAAATAAAATGTTTAGAACCTCTATTTCCATTCATGTTTTTAAGCTCTGTACTCTTTGCATATTTTGCGCCTAAATTAGAAATCTTACTAAAGAAAACTTCGTCAGAAAAATCAAAATTTTCGTTATTAAATGGTGCTGTAAATAAGCTTAGCATTTCATGAAACATCGCTCTAAAGAAATCCAATTCTTCTTTGGAATCATCTGCTCTTAAAATTTCTAGTTGAAATAATTTTTCTTCAAAATAGGCAGGATTGGAGATGTTTTCTTTTTTCGCCAATTCAAAATAAGGAACATAAAAATCATTTGGAATGGTCTTCATGCATCCAAAATCGATGACAATTAACTCGTTCTCTGGAGAGATTAAGAAATTTCCAGGATGTGGATCCGCATGTACTTTTTTTAAATTATGAATTTGAAACATGTAAAAATCCCATAATGATTGTCCTAGTTTTGTCGAAACTTCTTGATCATCTGTTGAAAATTGAGATAAATGAACGCCATTCATCCAGTCCATTGTAATAATTCTATCTGAAGATAATTCAGGATAATATTCAGGAAATTTTAAATTTGGAATATGCTTGCAAGCTTCTACAATTGCTTGACTTTGTTCAATTTCTAAAATATAATTCGTTTCTTCAACTAATTTGTTTTCTACTTCTTTAAAATATTTATCAGAATCTTTTCCTCTAATATTAAACATTTTAATAGCAATTGGTTTTACAAGTGATAAATCTGAGCTAATGCTTTGTGCAATACCAGGGTATTGGATTTTTACAGCCAATTTTTTTCCATCTTTTTCAGCCTTATGTACCTGACCTATGCTTGCTGCATTTACAGAAACGGAGTCGAATTTGTCATAGATTTCATTCGGGTTCTTTCCAAAATAGGTTTTAAAAGTCTTGAGAACTAGCGCAGGTGAAAGTGGCGGAACAGAAAATTGCGAAAGCGAAAATTTCTCTACATAAGCTTTTGGTAAAATACTTTTTTCCATACTCAACATCTGAGCAACCTTTAGAGCACTTCCCTTTAATTGCTTTAATCCATCATAAATATCTTCTGCATTATTTTCATTCAAACGAGTTTTCGCTTCATCTTCTGTTTTGGTAATTTTATCACCATAATATTTTAAATAATTTACACCAATTTTTGCTCCTGTGGCTACAAGCTTTGAAGCACGTTGTATTTTTGAAGTTGGTATAGAATCAATCGTTTTCATATTTTTTTTAGTTGAAATTAATTTTTTCTTTTAAAATAAATTTACCAAAATCGATAATGCTTTTTAAAGGTTTTATATCCATTAAATCAAAACGAGCGTTGATAGATTTTTCTATAAAAATATCTGTTTTCTCAAAAGAAGGAGAAATATCATCCAACCAGAATTTCATGGTGATTATTAAATGTATCCAAGAAGACTCTTTTAAAGAAGTATTTTGAATTTTCTCTAAAGTTTCTTGTTTTAGTTCAATCCTTTCAATATTTAAATCTTCAACAAATTTTGTGTAATCGGATTTTAAAGATTTTAGTGTTTTTAATTTCTTCAAATCTTTTTTAACATTTTCTAACGCATAGACAACATAGCTCCTGTTGGCAGTTAGAATTTCAAAAAAAGTAAAGTAAAAACTTAATAATTTATTTCTTGAATCGTAATTTTTAAATTCATCACTTTTTTCTAAAACTTTAATTGCGTGATGAAAAAACTCAGAAAAAATAGCTTCTTCAATAACTTCGAAAGAACCATAAAATTTATAGAAATCTGCTTCTTCAAAATTATTTTCTTTAGCAAAACTAAATACTGATTTTGGTTGGTGGTTGTTCTCTAAAACAAATTCCATATACCAGGAAATAATGTTGTCTTTAGTACTGTTTTTTTTGTTCGCCATAATACATATAATTTTATACAAAGATACGAAATGTTTAACAATTTAAATATTTTGTTAGACAAAAAATACTTCCTAAAATAGATGTAATTTAAGTGAATTACATACAAATTGTATCGTTAGATTTACTTGAAACCCTAAACCTTAAAATGAATTTTCAATTCACACATTATGTGAGTAATCTTAGTTTTTTTAGTTTTTCTGTGGTTTTTTTCTAAAATAAAAAGATGAAATAAGAGAAAATATAAATAATAATGCAAATACTTGGGATGGGTAATTTCAGTATAAAATATTTCTAAAGATCGGTTTGAACTTATTTCAATCTTTAAATTACAGCCTAATTAGTTGGCTATCGATTTTATAGTAGCGGTGTTTGTGATGCTTCAATTGCTATGATTTCAGTCTAAACTTTTAGAAATAGACACAATATTTTACTTATATTTATTCTAATGTAAATTTTTGAGCAAGTTTAGCGTCAGAACTTCCTCCAACAAACACTTCAAATTTTCCAGGTTCAATAACAAATGTTCCTTTATTATCATAGAATCCCAATTCTTTTTCGGTGAGTGTGAAATGAATAATCTTTGTTTCACTTGGATTTAATTGGATCAATTTAAACCCTTTCAATTCTCTTACAGGTCTGGTTACTGAGGCGAACAGATCATGAATGTACAATTGTGCTACTTCTTTTCCTTTTACTTTTCCAGTATTTGTAAGATTTACAGAGATTTTAACCTCTCTATTATTTACTTTATTAATTTTTAAATTGTTGTAAGAGAAGCTGGTATAACTTAAACCATGACCGAATGGATATAAAGGCGTTTTTTTTTCATCTAAATAATGAGACCAAAAAACGTTGTTTCCATTTGGTCTGCCTGTACTTTTATAGTTGTAGTAAATTGGAATTTGTCCTAGACTTCTTGGAAATGTCATCGGTAATTTACCACTAGGATTATAATCTCCATAGAGTACTTGTGCAATTGCATTTCCACTTTGTACTCCTAACTGCCAAGTTTCAAGAATTGAAGGGATATTTTTATCTGCCCATGGAATTGTTAATGGTCTACCATTTGTTAAAACTAACACAATGTTCTTGTTTACTTTGTATACTGCTTCTAAAAGTTCTTGTTGAAGTCCGGGTAGATCAATATTCGCCCTACTTCTTGCTTCACCAGTTTGTATACCATGTTCACCTAAAACCATCACAACCACGTCCGCTTTTTTTGCTAAAGTGATCGCTTCGGAAAAACCGGAGGTATCCGTTTCATTTATAATTGCTTTATCTGACCAGCCAGTTGGTGAGTCTACTGTAATTACATCTACTCCTTTTGCGTATTTTAGGATATTCCCTTTGTACTTTTGTAGTCCTTCTAGAACTGAAACAGCAGATCCTGGTTCTCCTGCCAAACTCCAATTTCCAAGAGGACTTGTTTTGTCTTTTGCTAAGGCGCCAATTAAAGCTATTTTTTGATTTTTCTTTTTTAGAGGCAATAGCTTTTTTTTATTTTTAAGAAGGACAATAGATTTTTTGGACATATCTAAAGCATCATCACGAAATTCCTGTTTTCCAGTGACTGCTTTTTCCCTTTCTTCATCACAATATTTATAAGGATCTTCAAAAAGGCCTAATTCATATTTCACTTTTAAAATACGTTTCACTGCATCATTAATCAAAGTTTCTTTCACACTACCTCGCTTCACTAAATTAGCTAAATGTTCTACGTAGACATAAGATTCCATATCCATATCTGCTCCCGCTTTAATTGATAATTCTGCGGCATGCTCTTCGTCTTCTGCGTATCCATGTGCAATCATTTCAACCATTGAAGCCCAATCTGAAACTACAAAACCATTAAAATTCCATTTTCCTTTTAAAACGTCTCGTTGTAAAAAAGTATTCCCTGTTGCAGGAATTCCGTTGAGTTCGTTGAAAGAATTCATAAATGTTTTTACACCAGCTTCAGCTGCCGCTTTAAAAGGAGGGAAAACAACATTGTTTAAAGTTGATGTGCCAATATCTACGGTATTATAATCGCGTCCTGCTTCTGAAAACCCATAGCCAGCAAAGTGTTTTGCGCATGCTGCAATGGTTTTGGTCGATGATAAATTTTTTCCTTGAAAGCCTTTAATCCTTGCTGTGGCTATTTTTGCACCTAAATAAGGATCTTCTCCTCCTCCTTCCATAACGCGGCCCCATCGAGGATCTCTAGAAGTATCAACCATTGGAGCAAACGTCCAATTGATGCCTGCGGCAGCCGCTTCTTCTGCTGCATTTTGAGCTGATTTTTTTATCGCTTCTAAATCCCAACTTGCAGCTTCTGCTAAAGGAATAGGAGTAATGGTTTTAAAGCCATGTATCACATCAAAAGCAATAATTAATGGAATTCCCAATCTGGTTTCTTCTACAGCTATTTTCTGAAGTGCTTTTACCTGTTTTACACCTTCTTTAATATTCAACATAGAACCTACATGTCCTTTTCTAAGTTCTTCATATTTTTTAGCTGATTTTCCTTTGTCTGGATTGGGTCCTGTTGCATCCCAAAAACCATTGTATTGATTCATTTGACCAATTTTTTCTTCTAAGGTCATTTTAGCCATCAAATCGTTAATTTGAGTATCAAAATTTGTTAAGGTTGTGTTTTGTACAACTTCGTTTTGAGATAGTTTTGTGGTGCTTTTATCTTTGCATGATACTACAAAGCAAAAAACTAGGAGGTAATGTATGAATTTTTTCATGTATTAGTATTGTTTATATTGCATAGCATGTGGCTCAATTTCTAACGAAACTTTACCATCTCCTACTATTAAACTATAAGTATTATTCGGGTTTACAAAAACAGCAATTTCAGTTTCTTTTGGTTGGTTTGATTTACCAAAAATAGTTTCATCGGTGAGTGAAAGTATTAAACTTGTATGTTTTGCAGTTGTATACACTTTAAGTTTTTGCTTGTTAAATGTTTCTAAGGATTCCTTTTTTTGTTGAATTGTTATTTCGCCTTTTTTAGGAGTAGATCACGATTCAAATAGTAGTAAAAATAGTAATAATGCGATTTTTTTTTATCATAATATCTTCAATTAAAGTTTTTAAAAGTAGTACACATTTTGTTTTTGAGATGAATTGAAACTGTTTTATAGGCTAGAATTAAAAGTAAGTAGTAAACAAGAGTTTCTTCAAAATTACAATACAAATTTATTTTAATAGCGAACTGTCGGATAATATAAATTAGGCATATAGTATAATAATTGTTGCATTTATGTATAAATCTTTTAAGTAGTTTTATCAATAGGGTTTTAAAAGAGCAATGGGTTCGTATTTCATTTTAATATCCGTTAAATGGTTAAAATTAGTATAGAGAAATCGTAATAATCTTTTTTTTGTAGTAAGTTTGTTTTTTTAAAATGGAGCAATCTGTTATTAAATAGTAGCAAATACTATTGAGATTAGTGATTTTTTAATTTCTATTAATTAAGAATGCAGTACTCTCTCCCTCAAAAAAAAATATTTTTAATTTCATTTTTCGGGTCTAATTAAAAGACAGTGAAAGAAGAAGAAAGACCCACATACTCTGAAGTTAATCCATAAACATGAATGGATGAATTAAATTGTATGCTTTTTATTCTAGTTAATACAGAAGGCCATTTTCTTATGAAAAAAAAATATCGTTTCTTAATTTGTTTTTTACTGCTATTAGTGATTAATATTTGGTCTCAAAAACCAATTAAAAAGTATGTGTTCGTCAATATCAAAGAAAGTGTTTCTGAGATAGGTGTTCGTTCAATAATTCAGGATCAGTATGGTCTGATTTGGATAGGGACTGATGGCTCTGGATTAAATAGATTTGATGGTGTTGATTATAAAACATATACTTCAAAAATAAAAGATGATACATCGTTGAATAGCAATATAATCTATTGCTCATATATAGATGTTAAAAATAGATTGTGGTTTGGGACCGATGCTGGACTTAATTTATATGATCGTAAGAACGACCGGTTCAAAAGAATTACTTTAAATGAATTTAAAAGTAATGAGGAGGTTTCTATTCGGAGTTTGAAAGGTGACCAAAAAGGAAATTTATATGTCGGTACTTTTGAACATGGGTTATTTCAGATTAATTTAGAAACTTTAAAGGTAGCGGAGATAGTTTGTGAAGAATACCCTTTAACAATAAATTCAATTGAAGTTGATGCTACAGGAAAAGTTTATGCTGCTACAAATAAAGGGCTTAAAGAAATTGATTCTAAAACAAATATTCTTAAATCTTCTTTGTTTAAAATTAAAAATGAGGTCAGGGAAATCAAGGATCCTCTTCAGTACTTATTAATTGATAATAATACGCTATGGGTAGGAACATCAAATAATGGTCTTTATAAAATAAAGCAGGTAGACAATCGTAATTATCAACAATTTGATATTGCCCATTTTTTAATTTCAGAGAACCGATTATTGTCAATTATTAAATTGCCAGACGGAACTTTAATGTGCTCAAGGGAAAATGATGGGTTATTTCACATTGATGTTAATGGACATGTTTTAAATCATTATTTATCTAGAAGAACGAATGAAAGCAGTATACTATCAAATTCTATTTGGTCTTTGTATTTAGATCGTAATAAGCGTATTTGGTTAGGATATTATAATGCTGGTATTGGTGTATATGATCAGTTATATGATAAATTTGAAGAAATAGAAAGTTTAGGGGATAACCTAAATTCACTAAAAAATACAGCTGTTACTGCTATTGTTGAAGATAATTATGATAAACTTTGGATTGCCATGGACGGTGGAGGTATTGATGTATTCGATTCCAAATTAAATAAGTCCACCCACATTAGTAGTTCTGAAAATAAAACATATTCAGGTCTAACCAATGACTATATTGTGTCCTTATTTGTTGATAGTAAACAAAATATCTGGGCAGGAAGTTGGGCTAATGGATTGTTTTTTTTAAAAAATGGATCAAAAAATTTTGTTAAGTATACTACTAAAAACAGTAATTTAAAATCCAACAATATTTTAAGCATTGCTGAAGAATTAGATGGGACTATCTGGTTTGCTAGTTGGGGTAAAGGGCTCCATTCTTATAATCCTCAGTCTCAAAAAATCACATATCATAATAGCGAACCTTTTTTGAAAAAGGGTATTACAAACAGTTTTGGTAGGAAAGTGTTAATAGCTAAAAATGGCGATTTATGGCTAACGACAACAAATAAAGGATTATTTAAAATAAAAAAGTCAAAAGAGAATACCTTTTCAATTGTTTCAATGGCTAGTAAGATGTATGAAGCATCTGATAGTGATGTCTCAACAAATCATGTGCTATCACTTTTTGAATCATCTGATGGTTCATTATGGATTGGAACAAGAGGTTCGGGTTTGTGTAAATATAATCTTGAGACTGATAGTTTTAGATGGTATGATGAGCGGAACGGTTTAGAAGCTATCAATGTATTGGGTATTATTGAAGACTTAAAAGGAGATATATGGCTTAGTTCAAATTCTGGAATTTCAAAATTTGATATAAACAACAATACTTTTACTCGATTTACAAAAAACGATGGGCTGCTTTCTAATGATTTTTATATTAATTCAACTTATAGAGACTCACAAGGAATACTTTATTTTGGAAATTATAAAGGCATAAATTATTTTAATCCTTCAAAAATTTCAACAAACAACATCGAATCCTCTTTGTATTTAACAGGTTTTAAATTATTTAATAGACTAGTTACATTAAATGAGAAAGACACTCCTCTTAAAAATGTTATTGGTGAAACAAGTAGTATTACTTTAAATCATACGCAATCTGTATTTACAATTGAGTATACGGGAATAAATTTCACAAGACCAGAAAAGAATCGATATGCTTATTATTTAGAGGGGTTTGAGGAGGATTGGAATTATGTCGGTAGTTTAAGAAGTGCTACTTATACGAATTTAGATGGCGGTAAGTATACCTTTAAATTAAAATCAGCAAATAGTGACGGAGTTTGGAATAAAGAGCCTCTGATTTTAAAAATCAAAGTATTGCCTCCTTGGTGGAAGACAAATCTCGCCTTGTTTATATATATATTTTTCTTTCTTTTAGGAATCTACTTTATGTATAGATTGGCACAACGAAGGTTAAGGATTAAACAAGAGGCAAACTTTGAGGA
The DNA here is from genome assembly GCA_949545755.1 of Polaribacter sejongensis. Taxonomy (GTDB): domain Bacteria; phylum Bacteroidota; class Bacteroidia; order Flavobacteriales; family Flavobacteriaceae; genus Polaribacter; species Polaribacter sejongensis_A. Next base: position 76,426 of record CATITK010000018.1, read on the forward strand.
AATCAGAAGACTTCAAGAAAAAGATTTAAACGAAAAAAAATTTCAATTTTTTACCAATATCTCTCATGAGTTTAGAACACCTCTTACCTTAATCATGAGTCCTATTAATGATATAATTAAAGATGAAAGTTTAAAATTACCAGATGGAATAAAAAAGAAACACACTATCATATATAAAAATACCCAACGACTATATCGGTTAATTAATGAACTTTTAGATTTTAGAAAACTAGAATTGAACAAAGCAAGAGTCCGTGCTTTAGAATTCAATTTGGTTGATTTTACAAAGGATATCATTAGTTATTTTAAGGAAGAAGCACTTTCTATTGGTATCGAAGTTTCTTTAGATACAGAGGCTACAAATATCCCTTTTTGGTGTGATAAAAGTATGATGGAAAAAGTTATTTTCAATATTTTATCAAATGCGATGAAAGTAACACCAAGAGGAGGTGTTATCAATATAGATCTAGAAGCTACTGATGCATTGTATTTATTGCCATTAGTCAGTGAAACAGAACCGGTAAAAGTTGTAAAAATTATTATTTCAGATACAGGGTTAGGCATAGAGAAAGAAGACATAGAAAAGATTTTTGAGCGTTTTTATCAATCTAAAAAATTAAATAAAACCTACTATGGTAGTACGGGTATTGGTTTAGAGGTTGTAAAGGAGTTTGTTCAATTGCATAAAGGCGAAGTTAAGGTTGAAAGTAATGTTGGAGACGGAACTTCTTTTACGATTGTTTTACCAGTGGGTAATACTCATTTTAGTGCCGACGAAATAGTACTTGCTACTACAGAAGTTCAGACTCAAAACGAATGGATTGAACCTTTATATATTGGTGCAAAAAAAGAATCGGAAATTAGGTCGACAGAAAGTTTGCAAAAATATACCTTACTAATAGTAGAAGACAATTTGGACCTTAAAGAATATTTAAAAGAAGAAATTGGGAGCGATTATAAAGTGTTCATTGCTAGTAATGGAAAAGAAGGCTTGACGCTCGCCAAAGAAATACTTCCAGACGTTATCCTTACAGATGTAATGATGCCTGAGATGGACGGTATTGATTTTTCTAAACAGATTAAGAGTAATGTAAGTACAAGCCATATTCCGATATTAATGCTTACTTCCAAAACTACAATTGAGGACAGGATAAAGGGAATTGAAGTTGGTGCCGATGCCTATATGGCAAAACCTTTTGATATGCGATTGTTAAGACTTCGTCTTTTACAACTAATAACCAGCAGACAATTAATTTTTAATAAATATTTTAGTTCAATTAGTGAAATGCCAGTAGGAATTAAAACGTCGTCTCTTGAGAAGGAATTTATAGAAAAAGTGTTAAACCATATTTACGAGAATATAGGAAATCCAGATTTGAATGTTGGTATACTCGCAGACAATTTAAACTTAAGTAGAAGTCAGTTTTATAGAAAAATTAAAGCACTTACAAATCAAACTGCAAATGAATTTTTGAGGAATATTAGACTTCAAAAAGCGAAACAAATATTAGAAACTGGAAGTACCAACATAAGTGATGTGTGTTATAAAACAGGGTTTTCATCACCTTCTTATTTTTCAAAATGTTTTAAAAGTTATTTTGGAATGTCACCTACTGAAGTTAAAATAACAAAACCTTAAATTTTTTTTATAACATAGAAGTAGTGAAAAATAATTAATACAAGCTTGTATTTAAAAACCTTCCTGTCCATTATTTAAGTTGCCAATAGAACAAGATTTCCTTTCTGTGTTGTCAAATAAGTTTTAAAACAACCTATTAATTCTTTTAAGTGAAACATAAAAATAGAATCTTAATGTTCCTGCTTTTTGTGCTACAAGGCTTCTTTGTTTGATTGGAAATATTCCTGCGAGTTTCTACACAGCTATTTTCAATAAAAGTATACTCCCCTTAAAATTAATATAGATGTTCTTTCCTAAGATTCATCTATCAATAAAAGAGTATCGAAAATAAAGATGTTTTAATTTTCATACATACTTACCAAAAAGAACAAACAAATAACCCTGCTTTGAATTAAAGAATAGTTCCTTTAAAAATAAAGATTTCTGCTTTTGTCCGAGATTGAAGCACAGGCGCTATCATTTTTGCTGCACTACCTATAAAAAATACAGCATTCGCTTCGTTTTTAACAAGAATGCTTAAAAAATGCATCCATATGCCGCAAAGCTCATATTCTAAATTTAAGAAATAATTAACCTTTGTGATCTATGGGATTTATTTTTTCTAGATGAGTTAGTACTATAAGTGTGCTTTTATTGCCAGCAATCATTTTACTATTACATTATGATTGTGGTCATTTTTTTTTAAAAACTACTTAAAAGTGAAGCTCTTACTTGCTGAAAATAATCTCAAAAAAATCAATTAACTACAAATTTTAAATTTACATTTTATGAAAAACAAAGTACTAAAAAAATTAATGCTCTCAGTATTTTTACTGCTAGGAAGTATTATGTATGGGCAATCTGTATCGGGTATTGTTTCCGAAAAGAATGGGCCAGTTCCCGGTGTTAATGTAATGGTCAAAGGAGCCAGTAAAGGGACATCAACAGATTTTGATGGAAAATTTGAATTACAAGCCAACAATGGAGACGTTTTAGTCTTTTCATATATTGGTTTTGTATCTCAAGAGATTGATTTTACAGGGCAAGCTACAATAGATGTAACTTTGGTTGAAGACGCTACTCAATTAGAAGAAATTGTAGTTGTAGGTTATGGAACTAAAAAGAAAAGTTTGGTAACGGGTGCTATTTCTAGTCTTGATGCTAAAGATATTCAAAACTCTTCAGCACCACGTGTAGAACAGATTTTACAGGGTAAAACTTCAGGGGTAACTGTTGTATCTTCATCTGGAGCGCCAGGTTCTGGAGCAAAAATAAGAATTAGAGGTGCTGGGTCTAATGGTAATTCAGATCCTTTATTTGTTGTAGATGGTATTAAGGTAAGTTCAATTGATAATATTTCACCAAACGATATTGCAAATATTGAAGTTTTAAAAGATGCTGCTTCCTCTGCAATTTATGGAACACAAGGAGCAAATGGTGTTATTTTAGTGACGACTAAACAGGGTAAAATTGGTGAAACTGTAGTTACTTATAATTCACAAATTGCATCACAAACAGTTAGAACTCAAATGGAGTTAATGGATGCTTCTCAATTTGTAACTTATTTTCAAGAAGCTGGAGAATCAAGTGTGGTAGATAATGGTATTAACACCAATTGGTTAGATGAAACTTTTCAAACTGCATTTTTAACGAGACATGATATTAGTATTTCTGGAGCAAATGAAAAAACATCATTTTACTTCTCGGGTTCTTATATCGACCAAGAAGGTGTCGTTGGAGATGACGCAAAATATGAAAGATTTACAGGAAGATTAAATTTAAAAAGTCAAGTAAAAGACTGGTTAGAAATAGGTGCTAATATTACGTATTCAAATATTGGATCGTCTCCTATTACTGAAGATGATTCTACAGGAGGAATTGTAAATCATGCATTAATATTAGATCCTTTAACTCCAGTCACTTATTCAGGAACATTACCTCAAAGAGCACTAGATGGTGTTGCTGCAGGTACTGCAATGACAGACAGTAAAGGAAACGTATATGGGTACCCAACATACTCAACAGGAGAAGTTACAAATCCTGTAGGATCTGCTAATTATCGATTTAGAGGTGGTATTGATTCAGATAAAATTTTAACGTCTCTTTATGCGAAATTAAAATTAGCTGAAGGCTTATCATTTACATCAAGATTTGGATATGAAAGATCAAATACTTTTGATAATAGATGGACGCCTATTTGGTCAGTATCTGCCGAAGCACAAAATACGTCGGTACTTTTAAACAATCAAATTGATAGAAATTCTAGATGGTTATGGGAAAATTTCGCAAGCTATACAAAGGAAATAGGAAGTCATAATTTTACTGGATTATTAGGATATTCAGCTGAAAAAGTAAGAGCGCCTTCTTATTCTTTAAGAGGATCAGATGTTCATGACCAAACAGATGAATTTGCATATTTTGATTTTTCTAATAGAGATAATGATGTTATTGGTGGTGGAGTTTTCGAAAGAACAGGAAAATCTGTATTTGCTAGATTATCTTATGATTATCAAGGGAAATATTTAATAGAAGGATCTTTAAGATATGATACTTCAAGTTTTTTTCCAACGGATAAAAAATCAGGATATTTTCCAGCGATTTCTGCTGGTTGGATACTTTCAAAAGAAAATTTCTGGAAAGAAGATTCAAAAATTAACTACGCTAAATTACGAGCTAGTTGGGGACAAAACGGGAGTGATAATAATTTAGGAACTTATATTAGTAATTTAATCTTTCAAACGGTTGCTCAAGAAGCAGGAGTAGTACCTGTTACTTATCAAGGACTTACTGGAATTACTCCAGGGAATTTACCAAATCTAGATTTAGGTTGGGAACGTTCAGAGCAATTAGATCTTGGTCTAGATTTTAGAGCTTTTGACAACAGACTTAATTTCTCAGCAGATTATTATGTTAAAACAACCAGAGATTTACTTATCGTGAATGGAAACATTATTGCACCACCATCTTTAGGAGTAGGTGTGCCTTCTATCAACGCAGGAACAGTAGAAAATAAAGGATTTGAATTTGAAATTGGTTATAATGATACTACAGATAGTGGTTTTAGTTATGGTATAAATTTAAACTTATCTACCCTTAAGAATGAAGTTACAGAAATTAATTTTGTAGGTGAAAAAGGTTTCATTCAAGGAGCAGGTGCTCCTCAAAATAATGATGGTATTACACGATTTAAAAAAGGAAGCCCATTATGGTATTTCCACGGATACAAGACAGATGGTGTAGACCCAGCAACGGGAGAATTAATTATTGTTGACACTGATGGTGTTGCAGGGATTACTTCAAATGATAAAACTGAAATTGGTTCACCGCATCCAGATATACTTTATGGAGGAAGTTTAGATTTTGGATATAAAGGACTAGACTTAAGTATTCGTTTCCAAGGAACACAAGGAAATGATATTTTTGCAGCGTATCATCAACCATCAAGACCTATTACAAACAAACCTGTTGAATTTTTTACAGGGAGATGGCAAAAAGCAGGAGATATTGCATCTTATCCGTCAGCAGCAAATGCGAATAGTACCTATGATACAGATTTAATGGTTCAAGACGGTTCTTATATGAGAATTAAACAAATTCAATTAGGTTATAACTTTCCAACAAATGTAGCTGAGAAGATTAAATTAAAGAAATTAAGAACTTATATTTCTTTAGATGACTACTTTACATTTACAAAGTACAATGGTTTAGATCCAGAAGCAGGAAGTTTCTCAGACAACAGTATTGGTGTAGACAGAGGTTTCTATCCAATTCCATCAAAATTATTACTAGGATTATCATTAGAATTTTAATAAAAAAATAATAGAACATGAAAAAAATAATATATAGCGCTTTAGCTGTCTTGCTTATAAGTACGGCGTGTAGCGAAGAATTTACAGATATAGCACCAGTAGGTGTGCTAGAAAGTTCAACCTTTTTTGAAAAAGAAAGTAATGCGGAAGAAGCCTTAATTGGTTTATATGACTTAATGCAATTCAATTATGCAAAAGATTGGAGTAGTGCTTTCTTTTTAAAACAAATCCCTGGTGATGCAGCAAATGCAGGAGGTCCTGTTAGTGATGACCAACCACAGTTGCAAGAAATAGATGATCATACAAATATTTCTATTTCAAACCCTTCTATTGAAAGTGTGTGGGCAGGATATTATAAAACTATTGCTTTAGCTAATACAATTATTAATACAGTGGAAGCTGGTTCTTTAGGCAATAAAGAATTTGTTATTGCAGAAGCAAAATTTATGAGAGCTTGGTGCTATTTTGAATTAACAACAATGTGGGGAGATGTACCATTAAGATTGGTAAATCCTACAGAAATTAGTCCATTAGCATTTGCGGTACCAAAGAGTACTAGAGCAGAAGTATATAAAATTGTTGAAGCAGATTTAACAGCTGCAATAGCTGGCTTACCAGAGAAGGGAGCTGTAAGTCATGTCTTTAGAGTGTCAAAAGGTACTGCACAAGCAACTTTAGGGAAAGTATTAGTGTTTCAAGGAAAGAATACAGCTGCAATTCCTTTATTTGAAGCTGTGATATCTAATGCATCATATGATTTAGAAACTGATGTTGCTGATGTTTATTTAGAAAAAACAGAATTTGGGATAGAATCATTATTTGAATTAGGATTTATTTCAACCAACGGAGTTGATTGGGGTAATGTAGCTTGGGGAGGTCGTGTAGAAAGTAATTTACATGTCCAGTTAATGGGACCTCGTGGTGATGGTGTTTTTGATTTAACAGGTACTGATCTTATCAACGGATGGGGATTCAATCTTCCAACGGATAAATTAGTCAAAGCTTTTGAAGCTGCTGGTGATGTAAAACGTAAAGCTGCTACAGTAATGACGGAAGGTGAACTTAATCTTCTTGGGGGTAGCTATGATGCAACCAAGAATCATTGGGATTACGAAGGAGCTATAAGAACTAAATATGCAACAAGTGAATCTCAAACTTCTAGTAGTGGAGTTAAGGAATTAAATTATACAACTAACTGGAGAGTGTTTAGATATGCAGAAGTATTATTATTAGCGGCTGAAGCTTATAATGCAGAAGGACAGGATGCTAAGGCGAGAGTTGAGTTGAATAAAATAAGACTTAGAGCAGGATTAGCAGAGGTGTCTGCAACTTTAGCAGGAACGGATTTATTTGATGCAATTGTAAATGAAAAATATTTAGAGTTAGCACATGAAGGACAACGTTTTTGGGATTTAGTTAGATGGGGAAAAGCAAATGCAGAATTAGCTGTTGCTGGTTATACATCGAAAAATGATTTATTTCCTATTCCTTTAGCAGAAATTAGTAAGAATGAAGCATTAACTACTGCAGATCAAAATCCTGGGTACTAAAAGTAGTTTTATTACTTAGATTTATTTTAAAGGCAACGTGTTTACCACGTTGCCTTTTTTTTTGGTAAATAATTACACGCTTAGCATAGTAATAAAAGTAGATAATTTCTAAGTTATTATATAGAGCGCCCGTGTTTCTTTGTTATCACAACAAACTCCTGTTATCTGATTTTTTTTAAACATATTTTAGGCCATCTCAAAGTAAAAATGATATAAGTAACTACCTATACTTAAAAAAGATTAGCGTTCTAAGTGTTTTATCAGGTTAAATTATTTTTAAAGCTGACAGTAAACACTATTTTTAGTAGGTTTTGAGCCGATGTTTTAAATATAAAACGAGATAACTATCCAAACGTATTTTCAAAGATGAATGAAATTTTAGTTAATTTGTTATAAGTGAGACGAAAAGTCCAGGTGTTTTAATTACTGATAATACTTGTATTCTAGAGATTTAAGTACTAAGAAAAGTTGGTGTTTTTGTGCTATTTAAAAAGAAATGGAAAATTGTGTTTTCATTTAGGTGAGTCTTATATTTTAAAAGGATAAGGTGAAGACCTCGAAGAAAAAAAATAAGAAGTATAAAATATTTTATTGTAACTAAAACAGATGTTATTTCTAATTTTTTAAATTTAATACTCTTTTTAGTTTCTATTAAGAGGTCTTTAATTCACGCTCGTTATTTTTATATTCAAAGCTTATTTTACTGAAAAGGTTTTCTTTTTAAAAATATTGTTAGCCGCATTCCCAACGTAAATAATATAATCTCCTTTTTCCAAGTTCCAATCAGAAATAGTCTCATCATAAAAAGCCAAAGAATTTACAGGTATTTCAATATTAATATTAGATTTTTCACCGGATTTTAATTTTACTTTCTGAAAACCTTTCAACTCTTTTAAAGCCCGTTTAACCTTTGATTTTGATTTCCCTATATATATTTGAATAACTTCTGCTCCGTCAATATTTCCGATATTTTTTACTGTGCAAGATACATTTATAGAGGCCTCTTTTGTATATGTTTTTTTATCAATTTCAATATTTGAAACTTTAAATGATGTATACGAAAGCCCATAACCAAAGGCGTACAATGGTTTTATTTCTTTAGTATCGTGCCACCTATAGCCAACTAAGATATCTTCTTTGTATTGTTGGGTCATGTCTATTCCGGGGTAAGATATTTCACCAAAAGAATGCGCAGCATTGTCTTCTAATTTTATAGGAAACGTAAAGGGCAATTTACCGGAAGGATTTACGGCACCGCTAATAACGTCCGCAATAGCATGACCTGCCATTGATCCTAAATACCAGGTTTGGATAACCCCTTTCACTTTTTTTAACCATGGCATTGCCACAGCATTTCCTGTAACCAAAACGAATCCTACATTTTGATTCACAGCAACAATATCGTTTATCAATGTTTCTTGACCAAATGGGAGTCCAAATTGTTTCCTATCGTCACCTTCGCAATCTTGCAAATGGCTCTTACTTAGACCTCCTACAAATAGTACGATATCTGCTTTTTTAGCCGTTTGAATCGCGGCAACTCTAAGCGAGTCTGCATTTAATTTTGAAGGGATTACTTTGTCATAAACTGAGGGGCCAGATGCAAAGCCCATGGAGTGAATTATGGTTGCATTTTTATAGCGCGCTCGGATGCCTTGTAAAGGTGAAATCTCAAATTGTGGCTTTAGTTCTGAAGAACCACCACCGGCAGTCATTGACCTTGTTGCATTTTCTCCAATAACAGCAATAATTAAGTTCTTATCATCTTTAATTGGGAAAAAATTGTTTTCATTTTTTAAAAGTACAATCCCTTCAGCAGCTACTTTTCTAGCGACATCATGATGTTCTTTGTTGTTTGCTCTGCCTAAGGGGCGATTATTACTCATGTTCGTGCGAAATCTTAAACGTAATATTCGTCTCACTTTATCATCCAAAATAGCGAGAGGAATTTCACCGCTTTTTAATTTTTTAAGAAAAGATGTCGCAAGATAATAGTGGTCATAATGGTTTGATGTTGAGGTTCCTAATCCATCTGTTCCAGTTCCCATTTCTATATCTAAACCAAACATAGCAGACGCTATTGTGCTATGCGCAGAACTCCAATCACTGATAACCACACCATCATATTTCCAATCCTCTTTCAATATTTTTTTTGTTAAGAGTTCATGATGTGTAGCATATTGCCCTCGAAATTTATTGTAAGCACCCATCAATGCCCAAACATTGGCTTTGGTTACAGCAGCTTTAAAAGCGGGTAAATAAATTTCATGTAATGCCCTATCACTCACTTCTACATTTACTTTATCTCTCCATAATTCTTGATTGTTAAGCGCGTAGTGTTTTACACAAGCAGCCACACCATTTTTTTGAACCCCTTTAATATAAGGAACCACCATTGTTGAAGCTAAGAATGGGTCTTCTCCCATATATTCAAAATTACGCCCATTTAAAGGTGTTCTATAGATATTAACTCCTGGACCTAATAGCACATCCTTTTTTCTATATCGTGCTTCTTCTCCAAGGCTAAAACCAAACTGACTTGATAGTTTAGGATTAAAAGTTGCTGCCAAACAAGTAAGTGCAGGAAATGCAGTAATAGAATCGTTTGTCCAACCTGCGTATGACCAGTCATCCCAACTTATTTCTGCTCTTACACCATGGGGTCCATCTGCCATCCATATTTCTGGAATCCCCAAACGTTCAACACCTTTGGTGCTAAATTTCGATTGCGCATGACACAAGGCTACTTTCTCTTTAAGAGTTAGTTTTTTTAGTGTATTTTCAATTTTAATTGCAATTGTACTTGACGACTGCTCTGTGTTTTGTGCTAAAAACTGCAACTGACTAAAATAGATACAAATAATAAGAATGGAAATCGTAAGAGGAGACTTTGGAGAGGTTTTCATTTTTGATACAATTATTTAAAGTGAAAGATAGTATTTTTTTATTTTTGACATTGATCAGAGCGCTATTAATTTTAAATAAATTTAGCTGATTTTTTATGAGAGGTAAAAGAGGAGGTAATTGAGAGGCTTACTAAATTTACACACTTGTGAGATGGTGCTTTTTTTAATGTTGATTTAAATCTTTATCTACAATTATGGCAGTAGAATCACAAATTATTTAGCTCCTTTTTTTGTTTTTGCGAATTAGGGAACCCAAATAGGTCACTTATTTGGTTAAACTCAATCAAATTTTATGATTGTTTAAAAACAAAAAAACCCTGATAATCTCTAGATTATCAGGGTTTTTTTAACTATTCAAATACTTAAATTGGTCGGGGTGGCAGGATTCGAACCTGCGACCTCCTCGTCCCAAACGAGGCGCGATGACCGGGCTACGCTACACCCCGAAAATGATTGCTCATTTAAGGACTGCAAAGATACATCCTTTTTGTAAAAATGCAAT